>CALXQW010000027.1 GCA_944390805.1 uncultured Opitutales bacterium
TTGAAAAAATACAGTGTATTGAGGTAACTTTTTCCTTCTTCAATTTATTGAAATCAAAAAAAATTGATCTCAGTAAAACAATAGTAGATTCCGAAACAATCAGATTGGAAGGGGAAGAACTAAACGCTTGGCTAAAATTCGTACAGAGTTTATCGCCTACCGCGGAAAATGCCAATTGAGATAAAAACGATGTGCATATACTATCAGTATATTTATAGAGAAAACTTGAAAGATTTTCCCTAATATAGTTTTATAGATATTTAATCTTTCCGATTGGAATATTATTCCTTGTCTAAAAAGCTTTAATTTCTTTTGCTATGATAGTAAGCGCTATTCAGAAATCAAATTCAATTTATATCTATAAAGATAAGGGGCCGGTTATGGTTCGCAGTGGGTTTCTCGTCAGTTTTACTGCTACAACTTATTCATATGTTGCCACAAAAACCACTAAGCTAATTATAGTATGTGATGAAAATGGGCGCAGGATAAAAAGTTTTAACGCTCCAAATGCAATAAAATCTGGTTTGGGCTGGTGAATTATCTTAATTTAGCAGAAAAGATATAGAAAAAGTTGTTAATATGCAAACAACTTGAATCATGAGAGTTAAATAACTTAGAAAACTTACCTGCATAGAAAAAAACTAAAAGGCTTCTATAAACGCATAGCCGGAAAATAATACTCTATTTATAAACATGATATATAACTCTGATGGCCGTTTGCAAAATGAATGTGAAAGAAGAATATTAAAATCTATCGCCAATGGGAAAGATCCTTTTAATTTGCAAGTTTCTATCGGGGCATTTTATTCTAATCTAAATAATTAAAGTTATAAAATCTCTCGCATTTAAATATCATCTAATTGACCTGCGCTAAAAGGCCACTCCAAGCCATAGGGTTTAACTTGGAAAAATTAGTAGAGATAGAACTTGAGATATAGAATCAGCAGTTATATCTATTTGCCATTGTAAGAAGCCGATAATACGCTTTCTCCGTTAGGATCCTGACCTATAATTCTGAATATCTCTGCAAGGGCATCTTGGCAATCGTACTTTGCAGACACCGCATCAGCCTGGGCCGATGTATACGATACTTGAGCATCTGTACGCTCAAGAGAAGAAGCCTTGCCTACATTAAAACGCTCTGTAACAAGCTCTAGATTTTCCTTTGCAACCTTCTCCGACGCAAGGGCAACTTCATATTGCTTCTTTGCTTTATTCAAATTTAGGCGCGCTGTTGTAAGTTCAGCGTAGACACTCTGTTCGTATTCAGAAATCATACTTCTGGCAGTTCTCAGCTGTGATACAGCCTGATTTATTGCATTTATATTTCTCTCTCCGTTAAATATATTCTGAGTCAATTCAGCACCACCGCTTAAATTCCAAACGGCAGGCCAACCTTGAGAAATTCCTGAAGCTATTGCTTCTGCGCTGACACTTATCGTGGGATAAAGCTCTGCTATCTGTTCGTCTATATAAAGCTTTGCAGCCTCTGCGGTGGCCCTTAATACCCCCAAAGCCGGATCATTCTTGCGAACAATCTCCATCAGGGAATCTACGTCCAAAGTTATATCTGGCATTTGCCCATCGCCGGTAGAAAAATCTAAGGCTTTGTCAAAGCCAAGAGTCTTGACGAGTTCGGCCTGCGCAGTACGGACATTGTTTGCAGATGTTATCTGGTCTAACACTGAAGAATCGTAATCAACCCTTGCCTTTGAACAATCGTACTTTGTTCCTTTGCCGTGCTCGTACTTGGCTAACATGTGATCAAGATGCTCCTTATATTGCTCAACCGCCTGTTCCGCAACTATGTTAAGTTCTATTCTTCTCTTTAGCTCAAAGAACGCCTTTCTCACGTTGTACACTGAATTTATGCGCGCAAGAACAAGCTCTTTTTCAGCGGCTACAACATTTTGAATCTCTTGGGCAACTTTTGCATCGGTCTTTCCAAAGTCATATATAAGCAGTTTAAAGTCAACCATGCCATATCCATTTCCATCAAAGTGCGATGTCTGCGGACGTTTAAACTCATTTGAAGTTAACGCCTCATATCCGGCGGTAAGATCGAGAGTTGGCAGATAGTCGGCCTTAACTATCTTCAGTTGAAATCTCGCCGACTCAAGACTCTGCTTTGCCTGAAATACCATAGGGCTCGCCCGCAGGGCAACTTTCTCGAGCGCATCTAAATCATACGACGCCCCCTTGACCATTCCAACCTCCTTTGGAGAGACAGTACGTTCCCCCTCCATAAGTGAAGTTCCCTTTTGTGCCTCCCTAGCCTCTTCTACAGTCGAACACGAGCTCAACAGCGTAGCCGACACTAAAAATGTATATATAAATATGTTTCTCATCGCATTTTTATCCCCGTGCGAGAATCGAAATACTCGCGAATGTTTTGCACAAGCGCATACAGACACGGAGTCATCACAACTCCTAAACACGTTGCAACCACCATTCCCGAGAACGTAGTTATGCCTATCGCGCGCCTGCTAGCTGCGCCAGCTCCCGTTGCTATTACAAGCGGAAGCACGCCAAATACAAATGAAAGCGCCGTCATCATAACAGCCCTAAAGCGCTGGGAGGCACCGTTTATAGCAGCCTGTTTTATCGATACTCCCGTGGCTCTTTCCTGCTTGGAAAATTCCACCATCAAAATTGCATTCTTAGCAGCTAACCCTACAAGCATAACCATGCCAAGCTGGGCATATATGCTAAAACTTTCACCTGCTATAAGCAATCCGGCAATGGCTCCCATAATTGGCGCGCATACCGTCATCATTATCGGCACAGGAATTGTCCAACTCTCATACTGGGCAACAAGGAACAAATATGCAAACAGTATAGCCAGCGCCATAAGCTGTATGATTTTGTTTTCATTTTGCTTCTCCTGATAGCTCATGCCTGTCCACTCAACAGAATATCCTGTCGGAAGCTTTTCAGACTCTATCATGCTCATTATCTTACCGGATGAAACGCTGGAATCTGTCATCACGTTTATCTCCGTCGACAATAACTTATTGAACATATTTATCTGCTTTGGCGCAGAACCAAGTTTCAACCCGGCCAACGACGCAAGAGGCACGGTCTCGCCGTCTGTCGTAGGGATTTGCAGCTCCATAACGTCTCTTAAGTCGGAACGCATTCCCTTTTCCGCCTGCATATTAACCTCGAAGACATCTCCGAGTATGTTGAAGTCGTTTATATAAAACGACGCTATATTATTCTGCAAAGCCGAGAATATCGAGCTTATAGGAACCCTTAAAGTTTCCGCCTTTTCCCTGTCTATATCCACAGTAAGCTGGGGAATTTCGCTGGAGTTTGTAGTCATAGAACTTATCACTCCAGGGTAAGAAGCAATTTTTGCCGCGAACTTCTTTGCCTCTTGCATAATTTCCTTTGAAGATACCTCTCCGGATGCAGTAAGCACAAACGTTATTCCGCCCGTCATTCCAAGACCCATTATTGCTGGAGGAGTAAAGCATATTACTTTTGCCTCTGGAATTTGAACGGACAATCCCTGTACTTTGCCCAAAATTGCATCGAGGCTAAGCTCGTCGGATTTCCTCTCGGACCAATCGTCAAGCTCTATTATAAGCATTGCGGTATTCTCTCCGTCGCCGCTTATCATTCCACGGCCGTTTACGACCATGCAATTCTTTACGCCATCGAGCTCGCCAATAAGCTTTGAGAACTTTTCCGTTGTCTTCATCGTCCTCGAAAGCGTAGCTCCAGGAGAGAGTTCTATATCGCACATTATAGTTCCCTTGTCCTCCCTTGGAATAAAAGATGAGTTTAGGAATCCAAACAGAAAATACGCAGCACCAACAACCACAATAAAGATTCCCGTAGTAAGAAGATTTCTTCCTGCAATGGCTGAAACTATCTTTACGTATGAATTTTTAGAGCCGTCTATCACAAAATTTACAGGCTTAAAAATTTTTCTCTCAGAGCCCGACCCCGGACGCAGAATTATAGCGCACAAAGCCGGGCTCAATGTCAGCGCAACAACTGTTGAAAGACTGAGAGCTATGCACATTGTCACAGCAAACTGGGTGTAGATCTCACCTACCATTCCACCGTAAAACGCCAAAGGCACATAGCAGGCTATCGTAACAAGAGTTGTTGCAATCACCGCCCCGCTTATTTGCTTCATGGATTTTATACTGGCGCTCTTCGCATCAAGCCCCTCTCTTTGCATTACAGACTGGCAATTCTCAACAACAACTATAGCATCGTCCACAAGCGAACCAATAACCAGTATCAATCCGAACATCGTAAGCAGATTTATACTGTAGCCAAGGGCGTATATAGCGGTAAATGTGCCTATCAAGGAAATAGGAATTGCCACAGACGGAATTATTGTAGCCCGCCAATCCTGCAGGAAGATATATGTTATAAGTATAACTAGAATAAGGGCTGAAACTAATGTTACAAAAATCTCCTCCATGGAGATTATTATAAATTTTGTAGGGTCGTACGCCGTACTCCATGTAACTCCGCCGGGGAAAGACTTTTCAAGCCGCGCAAGCTCCGCCTTAACTCCATTTATAGTTTCCAGAGCATTTGCGTCTGTGCTCCTAAACACACCTAACCCTACTGAAGACTTCCCGTTAAATTTGCTGTTGGAACTATAAGACTCTGCACCAAGCTCTATTCTTGCAATATCCTTTAAGCGAAGTATATTTCCGTCGGAATCGCTCCTGACTATTATATTTTCAAACTCCTCTACAGTTTTAAGGCGCCCTTTAACGTCAACTTTAAACTGCATGTATTCATTTCCGCCCTCAGAACCGAGAGTTCCAGCAGCAGCCTGAAGATTCTGGCTTTCAACAGCAGCCTGAATGTCGGCAGTGGATATTCCCAAGCCTCCCATTCTAATTGGATCTATCCATATTCTCATGGAATATGTCATCGCGCCGAAGGCGTCGGCAGAGGAAACTCCCTTCACCCTGCTTATGGCGTCGGATATAGTTGTTGAGGCGTAGTTGTTCAGCTGCATTTCAGACATGTTTGACCCGTCTGTCTGCAGCTGAAACATTGCTAACAAATCTCCAGAACGCTTGCGCACATTTATTCCGGTGCGCTGAACTTCGCTTGGCAGTTTAGCTTCGGAGCGCTTCACGGCATTTTGAACTTCAACCATGGCTATATCCTGGTTTGTACCGGTTTCAAACGTAAGGGAGCATGAATATGATCCCGTATTTGAACATTCCGAAGAAAAATACAGCAAGTCATCTAGCCCGTTAAACTCCGATTCCAAAACAAGTGCAACCGTATCTCTCATGACTTCCGCACTCGCTCCGCTGTACGTTGCAAACACATTTATCTGCGGCGGAGAAATCTCGGGATATTCCGCTATGGGCAATTTGAACATCGTAAGCATGCCCATTATCACAAGCAACAAGCTTACCACTGCGGCAAATCTAGGCCGCTCTATAAAAAATTTAGAGAACATTTCCCCTATCCCCTATTTTGCTACTTCTATCTTTACGTTTTCCACAACTTTGTGCGGGCCGTCTGAGACAACTCTTTCCCCCTCCGACAGTCCGGAATTTATAAATTGAACCCCGCCGGAAGCCCTTCCTAAAACCACATTTCTGCGGT
Source organism: uncultured Opitutales bacterium (assembly GCA_944390805.1). Classification (GTDB taxonomy): domain Bacteria; phylum Verrucomicrobiota; class Verrucomicrobiia; order Opitutales; family Intestinicryptomonadaceae; genus CALXQW01. The sequence continues at coordinate 5,602 of CALXQW010000027.1, forward strand.
GCGGAATATCGTTCTCGTCAACCACATACACATATGACGATTCCTCATCGTGAAGCAACGCCGATATCGGCACACACACCTTAGATTTATCGTCCTTGCGCCTCAGATAGACTGCAACCGTATTGTTGGGCAATAGCTTGGCTTTAGGATTTTTAAACTTGGCAAAAATCGGGACGGTATCCGTAGATTTTACAGCCTCGTTATTTATAAATTCAATTTCTCCTTCTTCATCGTAAAAAGTGTCGTCTGCCAATTTTATCTTTACAGTGCATGCGCGCCTCAATGTTTCAAGATCTGAGAAGTTCTCAAGGAAGTCCCTGCTGCTCATTGAAAATTTAATCCTTATTGGGTCAAGCTGCACTATTGTAGCTAAAATTCCGGACGAAGGCGTTATGTAGTTTCCCTCTGTGTAGTTCGTAAGCCCTATTGCCCCGGATATTGGAGAATATATCTTGCAGTGCTTTAGATCGTCCTCCGACAATATCAAGTCAGCCTCTGCACCAAGCAGCGCAGCCTGATATGATTTGTACTGGCTTAAGGAACTCTCCATCTCATCTTTTGTGGATACGCCTTTTTTAAATAGTTCGTTGGTGCGCTCGTAATCATTTCTGGCGTAGATAAGTTTTGCCTCGTATTCCTCTATTTTAGATTTATCGCTTTTATACATGGCAACATAGCGGGTATCGTCGAAGGTATACAGCAGCCTGCCTTTTTCTATATATTCACCTTCTTTAAATCCAACTTTTGTCAGGTCGGCAGATATTCTTGAAGTGATATTTACAGTTGCTATCGGAATAACCTGCGCAGTGTATCTAAATGTTTCCGGTTCTCCTGCCCGCCCGGCCTTTGCCACCGGAACGCATATTCTAGCGCCTCCCTGCGGAGCTCCAAAACAGATGCACGAAAATGCATACAAAAAGGCAGATATTGTTATCCCTGCCACTATTTTCCTTGCTATCATGACAATTCCCTTTCCAAACCGTCTTGTACCTTGACCAATATTCTCTTTAAAGAATCCCTATCCTTCTCCGAAAGCCCTTCAAATACCGGAAATATATAAGTTGATATAATATTTTCAACGGCGCTTTTGACGCGCAAAAGTTTTTTTGTACCGCAAATATAAACAATTCTCGCGTCTTTTTTATCGTGCCATTTGCGCAGATACCCGCGTCTGATTAGCCCAGATACCGACTGCGACGCCGCGCTCTTTGAAACCCTCAATCTTTCTATAAGATTTCCCATCGAAACTTCGCCCTCACTAAAGACATAATGAATAATCTCTATCTGGTTTATAGTAAGGCCGCTCATTCTACGCTTATCCTTATGTGCAACAAACCTCTTCATCTTTTCGGAGCAAGAATGCATCAACAAAAAGAGCTCTTCAGACTGAGCGAATTTTCTCCCCGGCATAACTTCTACAAAATTAGTTTAGAATACTAAACATATTTTTCATAAGACAAGTCAACAAAAAAGAAGTTCCGCATAAAAATATAGTATCTTTTTCTTGCACAAAAATACCTTATCATGGGCACAAGAACTGCAAATACGGCCATGCTAAAGTACAATCTTACTCTGCCTCAGACTACTTTGAAGACTTAAGTGCAAGCTGCCCGCATGCCGCGTCTATATCGGAGCCTTTCTCCCTGCGCAATGTGCATGAGACTTTTGCGTCCTTAAGAATCTTTGCAAAAGCCAGCCTATTCTTCAAAGGGCTTCTACGCCACTCAAGCCCGCTTACAGTGTTGTAGGGAATCAAATTGACATGCGCGTGGAGCTTTTTTGCAATTTTTGCAAGAGCCCTTGCTTGTTCCGGAGTGTCGTTTACACCCTCTATGAGGATAAACTCAAGCGTTGTCATTCTTCCGCAATTCTTTGAAAATTCCCCTATTGCCGGAACAAGCTTTTCAAGCGGAAATCTTTTATTTACCGGCATTATACGGCTGCGGACCTCGTCGGTTGCCCCATGCAGGCTGACAGCAAGCCTAAAGGGGAAGTCCATGCGGGCTATCTGCAATATTTTATCTGCCAAACCGCATGTTGAAAGAGTTATCCTACGCGCCCCAAAATTAAACCGGTCGGCATCGTTTAGAATCTTCAGGGCCATCATTACATTGTCGAAATTTGCAAGAGGCTCTCCCATTCCCATCACGACAATATTCTCAAACAAAAACTTTCCAGATACAGAATCAACAAAAGAAAGCGCCTGGGAAAGTATCTCCGAGTATGTTAAATTGCGCTTGAATCCGCGCATTGTAGATGCGCAAAACTTGCAGCCTTGCGCACAACCAACCTGAGTGCTAAGGCACAGGGTTTTCCTTGTTCCGCCAGATTCGTCTGGGGCCTCCAATATCACACATTCAACATAGCGCCCGTCGGAAAGCTCAAACAGAAACTTGCCAGTATCGTCGGCTGAACGCCTGTCGCCAACAAGCTTTCCACTGGTAAACTCAAACTTTTTATCCAGAAACTCCCTGAGCGCAAGCGGCAAAGATGTCATTTTTGCCGGCTCAAAAACTTTTCTTAAATATACATTCTGCCATATCTGCCTGGCGCGGTATTTCTCAAAACCACCACCTATAAGCAGAGCCTCCAAAGACGGCATATCCTCGCCGAAAAACGAAGTTTTCCCATCGGAAGGCATTGTTGATAAGACCTTGTTAAAACTGTCCCGGATTCTCTGGCCGCCATGTATCGGACTGCCTTCCGGCATTTCCCTCGCGAACCTTCCTGAAATACTCTCCGGAATCCCTTGTATCGCCGCTTAGAACGGAACCTATCGGAGTTTGCCTTGCGTCGTTGCCAACTTCACTCTCGCAACCCGCAAAAAGCAAAATTGCCATCGCCGCCGCAAACAATACGGCCATTGTGTGTGTATTTTTTAACATATCGGCTGTATCTTCTTTTTGATGTTATCTTTCTCCTATAAGAATGCGCCCCTTGTACGACCACCTCGCCTGGGAAATTCCGTCTTTGCCCACATACTTTATACGCTCAAACGTAAGATTAAGCCCCGTCTTCCCCTCTACGGGAATATCCACCGTCTGCGATTTATACCCCTTCGCCTCCGGAAGCTTCTTTGAGCATTCGGCTATATTGGAAATAGTCGGAACAAATTTCAGGTGGTTATGATGAGTATCATTGTCCATTTGTTTCAAAGTAAAAATCGGCAAATCCTACATGCAAGACTATTTTTAAGACTTTTGAGCCTGCATGGCGTTTTTCTTTGAAAGAGCGTACTGCTTTCGGCGGGCAAGCTCCCTCATGTCCACAGCAATATCGTCGCTTTCAAATATCTCGGACCCAAGCAGTCTTTCAAAAATGTCCTCCATAGTAACCACTCCAGTAAAAGATTCAAATTCGTCCACAACTATACCTATATGCTGGTGGGTCTTTATAAACTGAACAAGCGTACCAAGCGCACTGCCGTTCTCGGGAACAAATAATACTGGCTGCTTCAACTCTGATATTTTCATCTTGTCTTTGTCCTGTGCTTTGGCGGTAAGTAAGTCTCTGCGTCTGACAATTCCAGTTATATTGTCCAATACCTCTTTATATACGGGCATTCTGCCAAAGGGTATAGTCTTACCGTCGGAGAATACCTCAGCTATTGTTGATTCCTCATCTAAAGCCCTAACTACTGTTCTGGGCGTCATGATTTCAGATATCTCAACATCGTCGAGCGTAAGCGTATTTTGAATCAGATTCTTTTCCTCCACGCTCAACAAGCCGTCTTTTGCCCCCTTTTCGGCAAGAAGCATTATTTCGTCGTCGCTTGCAGCCTGGTTTGTATCACCACGCTTAGATGCAATAATTCCTATAAAAAATCTGAAAAATTTAGATATGGGGCTCATAGCCGTCCTTATCCAAAGAAGCGGATATATCAGCCAATTTTGAACAAAGGGCCTATAAAATACCCCCATATTTTTAGGCAACACTTCAGAAAACACCAATATGGCAATTGTTAGCGCCGCCGGGAAAGCGTACTTCGACCAGAATCCAGAACCGAACACAGCCGCAAAAAGCACGCCAGATAGAGTCGCCCCAAAGGTATTTGCTATGGTATTGAGTGCAAGTATTGCCGAAGATGTCTCCTCTATCTGCGTTACAAACCTCTCAAGCAAGGCTCCCTTGCGCGGATTCTTCTTCTTTAAAGCCTCTATCTCAACAGGAGTTGTACTGAAGACCATAGCCTCCAATGTTGAGCAGAACGCCGATATGGACAGCGTCAAAAACAATGTTATAAATAGAAATATCATATGCAATACCTCCGCCTGGGCGCGCGTGTTAATCGTAATACTTTACATACGCCTTCTTGCGGAGCGACTCCAACCATTTCTGATAGGTTATCTTTTGATTTTGCTCTACGAGTATCCATTCTATTTGGTCTCGAACCTCGTCTATGGGCTGAATTCCCTCTTTCTTTGTCTCAAACACCTTGAATATAAATATTATTCCGCCGGTTTCTATAGGGTCGCTTACTTCGCCCTCTTTAAGCTTAAATACGGCCTCGTCTATAACAGGGGTAAAATCGCCCTTCTTGATGATGCCAAGATCTCCGCCCTTAGACGCTCCTGCATCTTGGCTGTATCTTTTTGCGAGCTCAGCAAAATCCTCTCCGGCTCTGGCTTTTTTTACAATGTCCGCAGCAAGTTTCTTTGTATTTTCCGGATTTGGTGAACGAGAAAGGTTTATCATAATCTGGCTTACGCGCGCCGATGCCGGAGAATACCACTTGTTTTTATTTTGCTCGTAGTAGTCTTTTATTTTTGTGGGGCTTACCTCAGATACAGTCATGCGCTTTTGCTGCTGCATGCTCGAGACTATCAAAGATTCCTCAAACTCTTCCCTAACTTGCTTTACCGTCTTATTTTGGCTTTGCACATATTTTAGGAACTCAGCTCTGTCTCCGCCGAACTCCCTTTGCAAATAGTCTTCAAAGTAAGAATCCAAAGTGGACTGCGGAATCTGAAAGTTCTTGTCTTTAAAATCTTTTATTATCAGCTCCCTATCCACAAGGTTCTGCACAACCTCTACGAAAAGTCTATTTACCTCATTATTAAATTCCATCTGGTTGCGGGCTCTCGCCTGGATTTGGGGAATCATCGGGGCAAGCTCCTTCATTATCTCATCTCTTGTGATGATTTTATCCTCCACTATGGCAACTATTGAATTTGTGCCTAAAAGCCGGGTGCCTGCCGCAGAAAAGCCCTGCGCGAGCAAGTTACCCCCCGCGAATGCAAGTATTATTCCGGAAATTAAAATTATTTTCTTTATCATTTCTGCTTATTGTTCGATGCTTTCGCCGCGGCGGACGAATAGATATTCTTCAAAATATATTTAATCTCCACAAGTTTGTCTTCCGGTTTCGATTTCGTCAAGCGGGGAAAATGCCCGAACACTTTAAAATATTCCGGAGCCGCAGAGGTTCCACCCGTGCGCAATTTCAGTCTATCCCCTTCAGTCTCGACACTCAACACGCCCGCCGACTCCGCCAGCACGCGTATTCGCGACATCTCAAACAGAGCAGCCGTCTCCGGCGGAGGCGTTCCAAACCTATCTATAGTACTCGCCAGCAGCTCTTCTAACTCCTGCTCAGAAACCGCAAGCGATATTCTCCTGTACAAATCTATGCGCAACTGCACCTGCGATATATATTTTGGCGAGATAAACGCATTCATCTCACCCCCGCGCGACGCTTCCGCCTCCCTTATTCTTATCTCCTGAAAATAGTTTTCAGCCTTGCCCACTCCCTGCGACGGCTTAACGCCCAATCCTGTCTGAATAAAGTCCAGATATACTTCCGCCCGCACAGCGCTTGCGTTTTTGTCTCCTTTAAGCCTTGCTATGCTCTGTTTAAGCAGCCTGCAATACATGTCGAAACCAACTCCTGCAATATGCCCGCTTTGCTTTGCTCCAAGCAGATTTCCGCATCCTCTAAGCTGAAGGTCTCTGGTTGCTATTCTAAATCCAGCACCTACTGTATTGTACTGGCGTATGGCTCCAAGTCTCTTGCGCGCGCCTTCCACAATTTTGGCGTGGCGGTGCAGCAATAGATACGCATACGCCCTGCGCGTAAAGCGCCCAACTCTGCCCCTTAACTGATATAGCTGCGCCAAGCCGAATTTATCGGCACCCTCTATTATTATCGTATTGCAATTTGGAATATCCAAGCCCGACTCTATTATTGTGGTGCACACGAGAATATCAAATTTTCCGTCTATGAAGCGCCCCATCAAATTTTCCAGTTCCCGCTCGTCCATTTGACCGTGCCCAACGCCAACTCTCAAGTTTGGAAACAATTTTTTAATTCTATCTGCCGTCTCCTCTATGCTCTTTACCCTGTTGTGCAGATAAAATACCTGCCCTCCGCGGGCAACTTCCGCGTTTATCGCCTCAACTACGGTCTGGTCTGAATACTCCTTAACTATAGTCTCCACCGGGAATCGATTTTTCGGCGGAGTTTCTATAAGGCTAATTTTCTTTGCGCCCATCATTGCAAAGTAGAGAGTTCTGGGAATGGGCGTTGCCGACATTGTCAACACGTCTATACTCTCCTTCAGGCGCTTTATCTTCTCCTTATGCTTTACCCCAAAGCGGTGTTCCTCGTCTATTACAAGCAGGCCCAAATCTTTAAAAGAGACCTTGTCGGAAAGCAGGGCATGAGTTCCTATAACCACGTCTATTTTGCCCGACGCAAGCTGTTCCCTTATTTTTGCCGCCTCGCGCGGAGTGCGGAAGCGCGATAGCATCTCTACTACAATCGGGTACCCCGCCATTCGCTCTTTAAAATTCTTGAAATGCTGCTGGCATAGTATGGTTGTAGGGCAAAGTATTGCCGCCTGCTTGCCCGCAAGCGCGCATTTGAAAGCCGCGCGCATTGCAACCTCAGTTTTGCCAAAGCCGACATCCGCGCATATCAGCCTTTCCATAGGCTTGGAATCCTCCATATCGGCCTTAACCTCGTTTATAGCGCGGAGCTGGTCTTTCGTCTCAACAAATGGGAAGGAATCTTCAAAGCTCTTCTGCCATTTATCGTCTTGAGGGAAGGAGAATCCTTCAGACACTTCGCGTTTTGACTGCATGTCCAAAAGTTCCGACGCATAATCCAAAGCCGCCATCTCCGCCGCCGTGCGCACCTTTATCCACGATTTGGAATCCAGCCTAGACAATTTCGGCTGGGCCTTTTCCAGCCCTATATACCGGCTTATCAGATAAGATTTGTGCAAAGGTAAATACAAGTACGCTTGGTCTTCAAACTCGAGCTTTATCACCTCCTGCTTTACGCCGCCCATCTGGAGCTCTACAACTCCATGATATCTGCAGACTCCCTGCCCAAGATGCACAACATAATCGCCCTCACCCAATTCTGAGAAGTCGAGCAGCTGGTCTACCTGCGCCCTCCTGCTCAAAACTTTTCTGCGCGGCGCAAGATTAACTTTTACCCTCCGGCCGAAAAACTCGTATGAGCTTACAAACACCACTCCCGTTTGCTTTCCGGGCTTTTCCCGACCTGCCAGCAACAGCGGATAATAGGACTCTTTCCCGCCATACTCACCTGAAGAATCTTTTTTGCGGTATTCAAATATAAATCCCTCGCCGTTTATGGAAGATACAAAATTGCACGGAAAGTAATCTCCCGCACGCTCGGCGAACAGTTCCTTTATGCGTTTTTGCTCGGATTCCGAAGCCGCCTCCATGAAAACTTCATATCCGCCTCTTGCCCATGAGATTATTTTATCTATGAATTTTCCTCTCAGCGAGCTTTCCGCCTCATAGGCTTCATAGCCTATCAAATCCACACATGATGGAGGCCTGAACTCGGACAAATCCTGCGAGAACATCTCCGCCGATTCGCACCCGTCAAACATTCCCGAATGCGCATTTATAGCCGACACCCCCAAAATTTTCCCATTTGTTGCGTCGGCAGATTCCAGCACAGATTTAAGATTGCTCTTTGGCGATTTTATATTTTCAAACTCAAAGAAGGCATCTCCAAATTTAGAAGCAAGCTCCGATGGCTCAATCATAAACCAATTTATGCGCTTGCCCTTGAAGTAATCCAAAACGCGCCCGTCCGACTCCGCCTGAGTTGCGGAATCTATCCTTACGCTTTGCATGGTTCCGTCGCTCAGTTGGGTATCGGGATCAAAAGTTCTAATCTTGTCAACGCAATCCCCAAACAGGTCTATTCTAACCGGACTCTGCGCCGCAATCGGATAGACGTCTATAATTCCTCCCCTAACCGCAAACTGTCCCGGAGACTCGCACAAAACCTCATTGTAATACCCAAATAAAATCAAAGTTTTCTTCAAGTCATCCAAAGACACTTTCCCGCCAACTTCTATATTTACAAAATCTGACGCTTCAGGCTTTGGAGCCTTTGAAAGTATTGAATCCGGCGTGGCTAGAACTATTGTCTTTTGCGTCGATTGAGAACTGGCAAGACGCACCGCATTCAAAGTGCCTATGCGCTCGCAAGAGGCGTCAAAGCGGTCGGCATCCTGGCCTTGCGCCTCCTCTATCTGGGGAAGAACCCTAACGCGGACGTCGGCTTTGTCTATGTCAAGATAAGCCTTCAAGCGCATATAAAAAAGTTCAGCGTCGCTCTGAGACGGCAAAACAACAACGCTCAAGTCGGCATTGCTCATGGCGAAATCGCCGCAGACCGCCTCGCGCGCAACAAATGCAGCCTGCGCCGGAGACGCAACACCGTAAAAAAATTTTGAACCTGCCCTATTGGCTTTTAGAATGTTCATCTAAATATTTCTTAAGAGCAAGAGCCGCAGCCTGAGACTCCGCATGCTTCTTTGAGCTGGCGCTCGCCGAAGCGTAAACTTTCCCGTTTATCAAAACCGCCGATTCAAACTTCTTGTCGTGGTCGGGGCCCGACTGGCCTATAAGCTCGTACGACACCTTATCTCCATTCTTTACAGCGGCCTCCTGCAAAGCCCCTTTTGGGTTCTGATTGACCACAAGAGTGTCTATATCCGGCCTTTCCCTACCGTACCACCCCAGAACAACCTTCTTTGCAGTATCAAAATTGGAATCCATATATATTGCCCCAACTATGGCCTCGAAAGAATCCTCCCATGCGCTTCTGGCCTTCCTTAAGCTCTCGCAGCCTTTTGGCAAAATGAGACATTCAGGAATTTTCATCTGCTCTGACAAATCCGCAAGAAAACTTCCGCGAGTAAGGGCTATTCTTGCCTTTGTAAGCTCTCCCTCCTCGCGATCGGGAAAGCTTCTGTAAACTTCGTCGCTTATTATTACCTGCAGCACGGCGTCCCCAAGAAACTCAAGCCTCTGATTGGAAGAAATTCTCCCCCCTGCAGAATTTATAGCTCCTGGGTGGGTTAGAGCCTGCTTGAGCAGATTCTTGTCGCGAAACTTGTACTTTAAATTGGCCTCCAAATTTTCAAAGCGCTTCTCCAACTTCTTCAACTCAAGCTTGCCAGCCTTCTTCTTGGCTTTGGCTCTGCGCACGGCCTTCGCGGTCTTAGGATTAAATATCCCCTTTATGTAGCTTTTTAGCTTCATGCAATCTCTCTAACCCTGCAGGAAATTTTTCCTTCAAAGCCCAAACTTCTTTGAAACCTCCTTTGCGAGCTTATCGTATGCGCTCGCGCCGTCATTCCAGCGGGCGTATTCAAATATGGTCTTGCCGAAACTTGGGGCCTCCGCAAGACGCACTGTTCTGGGTATCATGGTCTTGAAAACCGCATTACCCAAAAATCCCCTGACCTCGCGCTCAACCTGTTTTGACAAATTCGTACGAGGATCGAACATAGTAAGAACAACGCCACCCAAACTCAAATTTTCAGAAACTCCCGCCTCTTTGAGCTGGTCTACAACCCCCAATATCTGACCCAAGCCCTCCATGGCAAGATACTCGCACTGCAATGCTATTATAAGATAGTCCGACGCCGCCAGCGAATTCATGGAAAGTATCCCCAATGACGGCGGAGCATCTATTACTATTGCGTCAAATTCGCCCGACTCCTTTACCGGCTTAAGGCACTCGTTGAGACGCAGCAGATAATTCTCCTGGTTGGACAGTTCCACCTCAACAGCAGACAAGTCCATCTCCGACGGAATTATCCAAAGGTTATCCCTGCTTGTCTTAACTATTTTATCTGCCGCTTTCTCCTCTCCGAGAAGCGCCTTATATAGGCTTGCGCCCGGTTTTTTATCGTACCCGAGGGCGCTTGTGGCATTTGCCTGCTGGTCCATATCGACAAGCAGAGTTTTAAGTTTTCTTCTGGCCAAACCGGCGGACAAATTCACCGCCGTCGTGGTTTTACCCACGCCCCCTTTTTGATTTGCTATGGAAAAGACTTTTGCGGACATATTTTTTATTCTTGCATATTCGCCGCGCGTTTAAAGAAAAATTTTCAGCCATTTTTTCAAAAATTGGCATTGTACGCGCATTTGACTGCATCAGTAGAAACTCTGCAAATTGCCTATACTCCCAAATAAGAAGTATCGCATATATTCCGCTCAATATAAGGGCTATATTGTAGACGGGCCAAATTTTTTCTGGTAGTGCCTTGCAATCAAGGACAACGCCGCACCAAGGAAGCCGCCCACAATGATTGTCATAGCAAAGGCATGCTTTACAGAGCCAAATCCAGTAAGGGACACTGCAATTGATCCAAGGAAGAACGGCAGCGAGCCCAACAGGGCAGCGGCTGTTCCGGCGTTTTTGCGCTGGCTGTCGAGAACTATTGCCGCCGCCGCGGGAGCCGCCACTCCAAACAAGCACATCATAATAAATAAAAGAGACTCAACCACAACCACATCAGCGCCTCCACATACAACAAATGCCTCAACAAGTGCAACAGCAAAGGCCCCTACTCCACTGAAGACAACCGCAGTGCGCCTGCGTCTAAATTTTGAAGACAACATTGCTCCCAAACCTATTCCGGCTGCGTTAAGGGCAAAAATTCCGCTGAATGATATGGCATTTAGCCCGTAAATTTCCTGAAATATGTATGGGGAAGATGATATATACACAAAAAGTATTATGGCCATGGCTCCTTGTTGAAGGATATAATACAGGGCAACCTTGTCTAAAAACACGTTTTTATATAGTTTAAATATGGCCAGGGCAGACAATTTTGAGCGTCGAGACTCCTCCAAAGACTCACCCAATCTGTAAGATAGCAGAAGCAAAAACACTCCGAGAACCGACAATATAACAAATACGAATCTCCAACTTGCAAATGTAAGCGTAATACCTCCGGCTATTGGAGCTGCCACAGGAGCTATGCTGTGAACTGCCGCAACAAGGGCCAAGAATTTTGCAAGTTCCATTCCCGAGTAATTGTCTGACGGAATTGAGCGCGACAGCACTATTCCGCCCGCTCCTGCTATCCCCTGAAAGAACCTCATCGCCACAAAGAAATAAATGTTAGTTGCAAACACGCATGCAACCGACGCTACAACAAACATCCACATAGATATAAGCAGCGGTATACGCCTGCCGAATTTATCGCTCAGCGGGCCTATCACAATCTGGCCTGCGGCAAGCCCTATCATGCATACGCTCATGCTTGTTTGAATCCAGAATTGAGACGTTGAAAACGCCTTAGACAAACTCGGCAACGCCGGCAGATACATATCCGTAACAAATGGGCCGAATGCCGACAATCCACCCAGCGTTATGAGAAACAAAATTCTATTTAACTTATCCATTAAAAAATTTTTACATTGTCTGCATTCTAAAAAAATACGCAAGGTATTTTAAAAGCTTTTATAGTTTTACATTTTTATATTGCAGACTTTCTAAAATAGCCGAGTTTTCGATGGAAATAAATCAAGACAAAAAACATTCGGATAATTTAAAGTTTGCCATTTATAAAAAAATAAACGGGCGCCATTCTTACAATAGCACCCGCTTATTCTAAGAAGAAGAGCATCCCCGCAGGGAGTCGAACCCTGATTAACGGTACCGGAAACCGTTGCTCTATCCATTGAACTACGGGGACGTATCTCTTCTGGGAGAATCCTTGTTTCTCCCCTAAATATAAGTATTTTCTTTTTGCATCATGCCAATCTTTAGGCAACAACAAAATATTTTGGCTACCTTAAAATTTTGCCTGTTGCAGCTTCTATAATCCTGAAATTCTCAACATGGTACGACGGATCCGCCCGGAACGTCAGCTTTATGTTGAAAGTTTTCTCAAGATTTATCAGATGCTCGTAATCGTCCGTCTGAAGCCGTTTTAGATTGTCTGGATGCAGCATGACAAGAATATCAACAGTTTTGTCGGAATCGGCATGAGCAGAACGTACCGCGCGAGCGGCCGCCACTATCTTGCGCTGAATTTCAATGCTCATTGTACGAGCACCTTTCACAACGCCCTTTCCACCGCAATACGGACACGCATTGTACAATCCGCCCGCATTGCTCATGTGATGCCTCTGGCGTGTCATCTGAATTATGCCCAGCTGAGATATTGGCAGAACCTGGCTCTTTGCCTTGTCTTTCTCCATCTCTTCCTTGAGCTTCTTGTAAACGGCAAGCCTGTCTTTACGGCTCTTCATATCAACCGTATCTATGATTATAAGCCCGCCTATGTTTCTTAACCTAAGCTGGCGTGCGGCCTCCGTGACGGCTTCAAGATTTGCCTGAACAATAAAGTCTTTGCCGTCTGCGCTCGTGCCCTTGTGGGAACCCGTGTTTACGTCTATGGCCGTTAGCGCCTCCGTCTCCTCTATTACTATCTCGCCGCCCGACGGCAACGGAACTCTGCGCTGGAATGTCTGCGCTATCTGCTTTTCTATATTGTAGCGCTCGAATATGGGAATGTTGTCTTTGTAAAGCTGAATCTTGCTTTTGCCCCTGCGCGATATCTGCGAGACCGATTTTATTATCCTGTCGTAGTCCTCCTTGCTGTCTATGAGGATTCTATCAGTTTCCTCCGTAAGGAAGTCTCTAACCGTACGCTCTATAATATCTGGCTCCTTGTATATCAGGCAGGGAGCCGGGGTATTCTCTATGCGCTGCTGAATTTCCTTCCAGATGTACAAGAGCATGTTCAAATCACGCACAAAATACGTCCACCTCTTGCCCTCTCCTGCCGTGCGGACTATCACACCCATGCCCTCGGGTATCTTCATTGAGCGCAAAATTTTCTTTATGCGTTCGCGCTCGCGCTTGTCTTCTATCTTGCGCGATATTCCGCACTGCCCCGCATACGGCATCAACACCAGATACCTTCCGGGAAGTGCTATATTCGTGGTTACCCTCGGCCCCTTAGTGCCTATCTGGGTCTTGGTTATCTGCACGATTATCTCTGTTCCTATCGGAAACTTCTCGGGAATATCCTTAGTGGAGAATTTTGCATTCTGCTTCTGTGCCTTACTGCGGTTCTCGCGGACTATCTCATAGGAATTGTCGTTCGCCGCCGACGGGAATATGTCCCAATAGTGCAAAAACGCGTTCTTCGGCTGTCCTATATCCACAAAAGCCGCCTTCAGCCCGGCCTCAAGATTCTGTATCTTCCCCTTGAATATGGCGCCAACCATGCTTTCGTCGCCGGCACGCTCCATCTCGAACTTCTGCATAAGCCCATTTACAAGCAGCGCTACGCGCTTTTCAAGAGGCTCTACATTTATTACTATCTCGCGATAGGTATCGTCTTCATGCTTGAGCATCCGTATAATTTTCTCGAGCAACGGACGCTTCTTTGCGCGAAGTTTCGCCTCGGCATTGAGCTGTTCTACGGAGACTGGTTCCACCACCTCTTCAGGGGGTCTTTTTGTAAGGTCGTTGTTTAATTCGTCCGATTCTACTTTTTCTTCTCTCACGGTTATGAGTCCGTTCTATTTTTGGCGACCCTTCCTTTAGACGTCGAAATTCTGTCTGTGCCTGTAAACGCTCTGAACCAGGCCCAACAAAATGCAACAAGTCAATACAAAGGATCCGCCATAGCTTAACATTGGCAGGGGTACGCCCGTAATCGGCATTATTCCGATTGTCATACCCACGTTTATAAAAATATGCGTCATGAGCATAGCGGCTATGCCCACACAAAGATACTGTCCGAAGCTGTCCCGCGCGACTGCCGCCGCCCGCAGACACCCTATTACCACCACCGCTCCCAGCAGAGCTATCACCGTTGCGCCTCCCGCAAATCCAGATTCCTCGGCTATAACCGAGAATATGAAATCGTTATACGCCACAGAACTTGGCAAATATCCAAGCTTTGCCTGAGTTCCCTCCGCAATGCCTTTGCCCCACAATCCGCCCGTACCGACGGATATGAGGCTCTGTCTCTGGTTCCAGCTGACATCGCGCCCGCGCGGATCTACAATATCCGGCGCCACAAACGCCAAAATTCTATTGCGCTGATAGTCTTTCAGCGGAAATAGCGTATTTGAGCCGTATGCGTTCTGGCGCGCTGCTTCAGTTGCCTCCATGTTGTTTTCCGAAAGAAATACGCTGTACGAATATATATCTAAAGCCACCACCGACACGCAAAGTGCAAACGCCGCAAATGTTGCGGCGAAGAACTTTTTTGATAGCTTTGAGACGTACAACATCGAAAACACCATAGGTGGAAATACAAGGGTAGAGCCTAAGTCAGGCTGGGAAAAAATCAACAAAATTGGAATAAAAAATACCACAGCCATCTTTACGAGCGTCTTAAACGAACTCTTAAAAGACCCCATTTTCGCTCTTGAGAGCATAGCCGCGCACATTATGCAAGTTCCAATCTTGGCTATCTCGGAGGGCTGTATAGAAAATACTTTAAGGTTTATCCAACGGGTTGAATTGTAGCGGCTTTCCACAAATGGAATAGGCACCCCGAAACATTCTTTAAGAGTTAGCGGAACAAGCAGCGCCAGACAAATAAGATATATTATGTGCGCATGCTCCATAAAGAACGAGTAGTCCATTTTGGCTATGATCATGTACACAACCGCTCCTATACACACATACGCCCCCTGCCTTATCCAAAACTGTCGGGAAATTGGAATTTCATCTATGTTGTAGCTTTGGGCGGAATATATAAAAATTATCCCTATCGCAAAGAGCAATGCCATGCATATAGGGGTGATTATATCGTACCCGCTCTTTGGCTTCAATGAATTATCGGAAAATTCCGCCATTTTTATATAATTCCTCAATATCTATCCATCACCCCAAAACGCCAAGCACGGCAACAACACCTATGGAATAGGCAATGCCCAAATTCTGAAAATAACACCCTTTTTGCCCAAGGATAAAAAACATGCCAGGGCAATCCGCTGTGCAAATTCAAAAGTGTGCGCCGCAAAAACGCTTATTAGGCTTTTGTAAAAATTAGCAAACTCATTAAATGCCGCATATTTTCCAATGGCAAGTTTTAAACACAACCACTTGAAAATACGCCCAAGATATTTAGGATTTAAACGAGATATTATTAGTCCATAATAGAGGGCATATTGGCAGTATATTTTCTTATTTCAGCCTCAGAGATTCCCCTCCTTGAAGAATAATCTTTAAACTGGTCGTCGCCTATCTTTCCAAGCCCCAGATATCTTGCATTGGGAGAACCTATCCACACTCCGCAAACAGTGGAATGGGGAATCATTGCGTAATTCTCGGTTAGCTTTGCCCCCAATAGCTTTTCTGCATCTAAGAGTCTCCACAATATCTGCTTCTGGCTGTGGTCCGGATACGACGGATACCCAACCGCCGGACGTATTCCTTTTATTCCTCCATTCCTGGCAGATAAGATATCATTTACATACCATGCAGCCGCCTCGGCAAGACGGTCGCACAAAGTTGACACCAAAAGCCCCTCATAGCTTTTTGCGTCTGAAATTCCGCAAATAGCAAGAGCTCCGTCAAAATCTACCGAAGTGCAAAAAAGTGCTACCCTATCTTCCAAGCCCGACTCCATCGGAGCTACAAAATCGGCATAGCACGAACATTCCCCGTTGCTATCCTTTGTCTGGTTTCTAAAAAAGTACAGTATTGCCTCCACACAACCGCAGTTTTTGTCCGGACAAAGCAACTGAATATCGTCTCCCCTTGAACGAGCCCTAAATATTCTGTAGGCAACTTTAACAAGGGAATGCTTAGACATTTTTTCCAGCATGACCTTTGCATCGCAGATGAGCTTGCGGGCTTCCTCGCCTTTAGTTGGGTCGTCGAGTATTTTTGGATAGGCCGCTCCTTTTATTGCCCACGCCCGGAGAAATTCCGTAAAGTTTATTCTCTCCGCCAGTGCGCTAAAATCTGGAACTTCAACCAATATTCCGGAAGGTTCCGGCATGGGCGTTGAAGCGTCTCTTGGTGAGTATCTTACCCTAAACTTTCTCGCCTCAGAAATTCCCAATAACTTTGAGGCAGACTTAGACTCTTTCTGCTTTTCAAATTCTTCCCTGAGCTTTTCCTGTTTAAATTTCAGACTCCGCGCATACGCCTGGGCCTCGTCTCCATTGGCGCACATTTTTGCGCATACCCCCGAAACAAGCGAGGCGTCCGCAACGCGTTGTATAGCGCCTGAATAAAGCGGAGCAAGCTTTACCGCCGTATGCAAATCTCCCGTGGTAGCGCCCCCTATTATCACCGGAACTTTCACGCCCTCGCTCTCAAAGAGCCTTGCCACAACTGCAATTTCCTCAAGCGACGGTGTTATAAGCGCGCTTAGCCCAACAACATCAGGCTTGTATTCCCTTACCGCCTGAAGAATCTTCTCCGGCGGGCACATAACACCCAAATCTATAACCTCGTATCCATTGCACGCCAAGACCACGCCCACTATATTTTTGCCTATGTCGTGAACGTCTCCTTTAACAGTTGCCAAAACCGCCTTTTTACGGTTTGACGAAGCCGACGCCTTAGGCATGAATTTTTCAAGAACTGCCACGGCCTTTTTCATCACTCGCGCGCTTTTTACAACCTGCGGCAGAAACATTTTTCCCTCGCCGAACAGCTCTCCTACAAGCTTCATAGCGTCCATAAGAGGGCCTTCTACAACGGCGAGAGCATCTTTCTTATCGTTGTAAAAGTGCATTACAACCTGCTCTATACGGTCTTCCCGGCCCTTGGTAAAGCACGAGTATAACTTCTCTTCCCACGTCAGAGAATCGAAATCGTCGTGGGCCTGCTCCGATTGAGATGAATCTTTCTTAAAGCTCGGGGCCGCTTCTATGAGCTTCTCCGCAGCATCTGGAGACGTATTTAGTATGGCGGCTTCAAGAAGGGCACGCTTGTCGGCTGGAATATCTTCGTACGGAGGCAGCACTCCAGCGTTTACTATGCCCATACTCAATCCCGCTGCTATTGCGTGGTACAAAAATACGGAATGCATAGCCTCCCTGAGCGGATTGTTTCCCCTGAAGGAAAAGCTCAAGTTGCTGACTCCTGCGCTTGTTCGCGCCCCCGGGCAAAGCGTCTTTAAGCGGCGCACAGCCTCTATAAAATTTGCCCCATAGGCGTCGTGCTCCTTAAGACCAGTACATATGGACAGCACGTTTACGTCGAATATAATATCCTCAGGAGCCATACCCACCTGCTCGGTGAGTATCTTGTATGAGCGCACGGAAATATTTACTTTGTCCTCCATGCTTGCCGCCTGTCCATTCTCGTCGAAGGCCATTACTACCACGGCGGCGCCAAACTTCATTATTTCCGATGCCTTACTTATAAATGTCTCCGGGCCCTCCTTCAGGCTTATAGAATTTACTATGCATTTGCCCTGGGTATTCTTTAGGCCAGCCAAAACTGTGTTCCAATCCGACGAATCTATAACAAAGGGCACTTTTGAAATTTCCGGCTCGGCGGAAGCCAAACGCAGGAATTTCTCCATGCACTTCTCAGAATCGAGCATGGACTCGTCAAAATTTAAATCTATCGCATTTGCGCCGTTTTCAACCTGCTTTCTTGCAACCTCCAATGCTCCTTCAAAGTTGTCGGCCGCAATCAGCTTTCTGAAAGCCGCAGAACCCATCACATTGGCCCTTTCGCCTATTAGCATAAAGGGCGCATTCTTCTCCGGCAAGAAGAAGGGCTCCAATCCGGATACACTGAAGGTAAAATCTTCCGGCTTTCTTTTTCTTGGCGGACAATTTCTGCAAAGCTCCACTATCTTGGCTATGTGCGCAGGCGTAGTTCCGCAGCATCCGCCTATCAGGTTCAATTTTCCCTCTGCGGCGTATTCGTGCAGATACTTTGCCGTTATTTCCGGGGTTTGGTCGTAGCCGAATTCCGAAAGCGGATTAGGCAAACCGGCGTTCGGATAACAATGCACATAACATGTAGCAAGCCTGTCGAAGGCCTCTATATACGGGCGCATTTTCTCCGCTCCAAGACCGCAATTAAGCCCCACAAACAGCGGGCGTGCATGCTCTACGCTAACATAGAATGCCTCCACAGTCTGCCCGCTCAAAAGCCTGCCTGCGGCGTCGGAAACAGTGCAGCTTATGCCTATTGGCATGCGCTCCTTTCTCGATTCCACAAGCTCCAAATATGCATGCAGCGCGGCCTTTACATTTAAGGTGTCGAAATTTGTCTCCAAGAGGAGCAAATCAACTCCTCCGTCCCACAGAGCCTCCATCTGCTCCTTGTAGGCGGCGCAGACCTCATCGAAAGAATAGTCTCGCCTCGACGCATCGAGCACGTCAGGCGACATTGAAAGAGACTTGTTCAGCGGCCCTACCGACCCCGCAACAAACCTCATTTTACCGTCTCCCGCCTCAAGCTCAACCTCCGCGGCAACTTTTCTCAAGAGCTTCGCAGCCGCAAGATTTATCTGGCGGGCCATGTCTCCAAGCGAGTATTCATCTTGGACAAGGCGCGTTGCGCTGAATGTATTTGTTGTAACTATGTCTGCGCCGGCGCGGTAATAGTCGGCATGAATCTTTGCAAGTATATCGGGCCGGGTCAGATTTAAAAGGTCGTTGTTGCCCTTTAGCTGAAACGAACACGCCTCTAAACGCGGATTCCCGCGTCTAAAATCCTCTTCGTCAAGCCCCTCTCTCTGTATGAGAGTTCCCATTCCGCCGTCGAGAAACACTATCCTCTCGGCAAAGATTTTCTTAAGCGCCTCCGATCTTGCGGAAGCTGGATATTTAAAAATGTCCATCTCGGATTTGTCCAATAATTACATTCGCCCGCCTATATATAACGACCGAATAAGATCTCCTTTATTATGCCTTATTTCTCGCCCTTTGAAACCATATATGCTATGAGCCTGTCATTTAGCTCCTTTGCGCTGTCGTGCCCCATGGCGCGCAGTGCCTGCACCATGGCCGCAACTTCCACCAGCCTTGCCATATCTCGCCCAGGCCTTACTGGAATTTCTATATGGGGAATCTTAACATCCAGAATGTCGGAATAATGATGCTCAAGACCTGTGCGCTCCTCGACCATTCCAGGCTTCCATTCCACAAAATTTACTATCAAATCTACGCTGCTTTCCAACCTTACGCATTTTATGCCAAAGAGCTCAGCCACGTTTATTATTCCTATGCCGCGGCATTCCATGTAGCCGCGATTCAAGTCGTTGGAGCGGCCAAATATCTTCCCGTTGATGCGCTCGCAATAGGTCACATCGTCTGCAACAAGAGAATGCCCTCGCTCTATTAGCGCAAGGGCGCACTCGCTCTTTCCTATGCCGCTTACACCGCAGATGAGAGTTCCTATTCCCTTTATATCTATCAGCGTTCCGTGAACCAACGTTCGCGGAGCAAATTTAGACTCTAACAAGACAGTCGCCTGCGCTGTAAACTGGCGCGAGCTTAACGATGTGGAAAATGTTGGAACATCGTATTTATCAAACAATCTCAGCGTTGTTTTAGACGGAGAAAGCGAGCGTGATACAACAACACACGGAATATTCTGCTTTATTATAGCCTCTATAATCTTACGCCTCCTCGGAATGGGCTGATCTTTCAAGTATGCAGCTTCCCCGGCCCCAAACAGCTGAATGCGATTGTAGGCAAAATTCTTAAAATATCCGGTTATAGCAAGAGACGGCCTATTTACACTCGGCTCCGGAATCATTCTGTCCAACCCCTTTACCCCGCCTATTATCTCAAGACTTAAGGAATCTTTGAACGACTCGTAAAAATCCCTTACGGAAATCTTACCCGAAGACTTGGCTGGAGAACTCTTTATCATAATCTTTACATCGTGAAATTTTCACCCAAATAGAATTTTCGGCTTTGCTCGTCGTTTACGAGAAAGTCGCTCGTGCCCTCGCAAAGAACGCGCCCCTCGTGTATCAGATAAGCTCTGTCAACAACACTCAAGGTCTCCCTGACGTTGTGGTCGGTAATAAGCACTCCTATGTTTTTTTTCTTCAGGCCCCTTATTATATCCTGCACCTCCGCAACGCTTATTGGGTCTACACCGCTGAAAGGCTCGTCCATGAGCAGAAACTGGGGCCTTGCGGTCAACGCGCGCGTTATCTCAAGCCTTCTGCGCTCTCCACCCGAGAGGGTGTAGGCCTTCTGCTTGGCAAGATGCCCAAGGTTGAGCTCGTCAAGCATGGATGAGACAAACCCCTTAAGCTCTTTCTTTGGTATGGGAAGAGTCTCCGCAACGGCCATGATGTTGTCGTAAACGCTCAGCTTCCTGAAAACCGACGCCTCTTGGGGCAAATACCCTATTCCCATTCTGGAACGCATATACATCGGCACATCGGTTATATCCTTTCCGTCAAGAAAGACCTTTCCGCTCGTCGCTGGAACCAGCCCCATTATCATATAAAAGCTAGTTGTCTTCCCGGCTCCATTCGGCCCCAGAAGGCCTACAACCTCACCCGCGTCCAAACGCAGATTAACGCCGCGCACCACCGCTCTGTGCCCGTATTCCTTCACCAGGTTTTCCGTGCGTATAAATGCCTTATTCTCGGATTTGTCCATTTGCGAAGATATTTGAAAAAAAGCCCCCGCCTTGCAAATAAAAATTAACGCTTTATCTCTTAAAATGCACAACCTGCACAATTTTATAAGATATATTTCTATTAAATGACAGATTCTTTTATCTCCTTGATTCTTTTTACATGCAAAATGAAAATCTTGCGACTCTAAAACGCTAGAATCCACAAAAGTTTACATTGTGCCTCTTAGCGCCACGCACAATTACGCAATCTGTCCAGCAAAAATAACACCACTTATAATTAAAAAAAAGCGCGCGGAAACACGAAGTCTCCGCACGCCCCTCTAACCTCAATACATGTTAAACACACATACTCAAAATAACATACACGCCAACCAATTACAAATAATTATAGCCTATATTATTATCTGCCGCATCCTTTGCGAACTTTGCATCTCTGTTTTGCCTTAGGACAGTCCTGCGGATTTGCCGGACAGTTTTGAGCCGCCACAGAACAGTTCTGTTGGACTACCGGACAATTCTGCGCCACAGGGCAGTTTTGAACCCCTGGGCAATTCTGATTTGCCGCCGGGCAGTTTTGGGCTACCGGACAGTTATTCTGGTTGTTGCAATTTACAGTCTGCGTATCCGAATTCTGTGCATACGCGCCAAATCCGAATCCGAGAAGAATTGTAGCAATCAAATAAGCTTTCCTCATATATAATACCTCTTTTAATTGAACTGTACCGTTTATAGACGCCGTTTTTTATTACTTGTTTCGTAATAATGTCTTTTTTTTTAAGCACGCTCACCATCAGAAATATATACAGACAAACAAAAACAGTTATAAGTTTATGATTATAAATTATATAATAAATAAAATAAAACAGTTAAAAAAATTCTTACCCGCTAAAAAAATTTCTCTTTTTATCACTAAAGAGATCTAAATTTACCTTAAAAAATAAGATAAAATGCCATAATAAATATTTTAAGGCTACAAAAACAAATATGCTTCCCTAATGCGTAAAACTACATTTTGGGAAGCATATAAGAAACACCCACCAGCGGTGCAAAAAGAAATTACTTTTTAAGCTGTTTATAGACAACTCTCGCCTGCATCGTAGCGCGAATCTCCCCGCTTTCAACCTCAGATATAACCACATCTACAACCGCTGTTTTCGGTGTCTTGGCGGAAACTTTGGCTTCGGCAATAAGTTTTTTGCCATCTTTTGCGGGAGTTAAAAAATTTATTATGGAATGGCTACTTATCGCAGCAATATCGTCGGTATTAGATGCTACCGCGCTTGCATAATCGGCAAGAGAAAATAGCCAGCCTCCGTGAACTATGCCCACCCCGTTTAAACAGTCGCCATTAGGCTCAGCGGATATGGTTGCGCAGTCCTCTGACTCTTTTTCAACTTTAAAATTCAAATATTGGGCAAATTTATCGTACTTAGTGTTGGACATAACTTATCTGTTTCTAATTTTGGAAATATTATATACCTAATCTTATCTTAAAAAATACAGGTAAATAAAAATACCAATATTTTCCTTTTTCAAAATCCCTTTTAAATAGGCGCATATAAAAAAAACCGCGCGCACAAGGCAAAATAAATTCCTCAGCGCGCGGCAAAACCGTATATTTACAGTTAAATCTTCACGCCTTCAACAGATACTATCTTGTTGAACGCAGATATGAGCCTCTTTGTAATCTCTCCAGGTTTGCCAGTGCCAATGGGCCTCTTGTCGAGCTCAACGAGGGGTATTATCTTGGCGGCGGTTCCAGTGAGGAAACATTCGTCGGCTGTCCAGACATCGTAGCGGGTAAAATCGCGCTCAACCATCTTGAAACCTTCCTTCTCGGCAAGCTCCATAACGGCTCTGCGAGTCATTCCGCTCAGATTGCCAGCGCTTGTGGGAGGCGTGTAAACAACGCCGTCGGAAACTATAAACACATTGTCTCCGCTGCATTCGGCAACATTGCCCTCCTGATTCAAAAGCAGGCACTCACTATAACCAAGATTCTGCGCCTCTATCTTTGCAAGTATGTTGTTAAGATAGTTCAGGCTCTTTACCATTGGCGGAAGCGCCGCATGGCTGTTGCGCCTTGTTGGAACGGTTATTGCCTTAAGACCGTTGGTGTAAAGCTCGTCAGGATAGAGCTGTATCTGGTCGGCAATAATTACAAGCTGAGGATCAGAACATGTCAGTGGAGAAAGCCCCAATGCGCCCTTCCCACGAGAAACCACCAACCTAATGTATCCGTCTGTCAATTTGTTTTCGCGGCAGGAGGCGCAAACCGCGTCCATAACTTCCTGCTTGCTCCAGGGCATATCAAGACATATCGCACGGGCCGATTTAAAAAGCCTGTCTATGTGCATAGGCAATCTAAATACATTTCCGCTGTACAGCCTGATTCCCTCAAATATGCCGTCGCCGTAAAGGAAACCGTGGTCGAATACAGATACTTTTGCCTCGTCCTTATCGTAAAACTTTCCGTTTATATACACTTTCATTGTTCTTTTCCTTCTGTTATAAAAATCAATCTATAGATACGTTTATGTCGGAATCCTTATTGTAGTCAACTCCGTCAACACCAAATCCGAACAATCCCAAAAACGCCTTCTTATAACCTTCAAAATCGGTAAGTTCTCCGAGATTTTCAGTTGTAACCTTGGGCCATATTTCAAATACCTGCTTTTGAACCTCATCGGAGAGCTCATAATTGTCCATTCTAACTCTCCCTTCATCGTCGAAATCGGCAAAGGAATCGTTGTAAAGCTGCGTGGCAAAGAGCCTCTGCATCTGCGCGGTGCAATCTTCATGGCAGCCCATCTTCTTCATAACCTTGTATAAAATGGATATGTAAAGAGGAACCACCGGTATTGCGCTGCTAGCCTGCGTTACAAGAGCCTTGTTTGCCGAAATAAACGCCTTGCCCCTGTGAAGCTTCAGCTGAGCATCTATCTCCATGGCGGCGCGCTCAAGATCCTTCTTTGCCTGCCCTATGGAACCTTCCCGATATATCGGATAGGTCAACTCAGGCCCTATGTAGGAATACGCAACGCTTGCGCAGCCTTCAGCAATAACGCCGGCCTTGTCGAGAGCCTCCATCCAAAGCTTCCAGTCTTCGCCCCCCATAACTTTTACAGTGTCGGAAATTTCCTTATCTGTAGCAACGGGAACTTCAACATCTATTATCTGCGCCTTGTCCGTATCCAAAGACTTGTTTACACAAGGTTTGCCCACCGTCTTTAAAACACTCTTGTACACCTCTCCTGTTTTGGGGTCTGTACGGCGCGGAGACGCAAGGGAATAGACAACCAAATCAACCTTGCCAAGCGGGCTTTTCTTTATAGCCTCTATGGCCTTCTGCTTTACCTCGTCGGAGAAAGCGTCGCCATTTATATTGGCAGCATAAAGACCAGCCTCGCGCGCGCGGCGCGTAAATGCAGCTGTATTGTACCATCCGGCGCTCGCAGGTCTTTCTCTTTCTACATCTGGCCCGCGCTCAAAAAACACCCCAACGGTATCCGCACCGCAACCGAAACTTGCAACAATGCGGCTGGCGAGCCCATATCCCGTGGACGAACCTATTATAAGCGCACTCTTGCAGCCATTTTTTATGGCGCCTTTTGATTTTACAAAAGCTATTGCATCGTCGACATTCTTCGCGCAGCCTTCAGGATGCGCCGTAAGACAGATAAAGCCTTTTATGCGTGGGGTTATTTTCATAATAAAATCTCCTTAATAAATTCTATTTTGCATGTATTCTATCAGGGCCTTGAAAAAGTCCGCCGATCCACTCAAAGCTCCGCAAAGCTCAACAGCCTCTCGGCTGAGCTTCTCAGCAATCTTGCGCGACTCTTCTATTCCGTACAAGCTAACATAAGTCATTTTCTCGTTGCGCTCGTCGAGCCCAACGGGCTTGCCCATGGTTTTAGCATCGCTCGTTGCGTCTAGAATATCGTCTATAACCTGGAAAGCCAAGCCTACTTTTGCCCCTATCTGGCGGGCAGCCTCAAGCCTCTGGGCATTGCAGCCGCTCGACAGCCTTACACCCATTGTAACCGCCGAGGTTATCAGAGCAGCTGTCTTGTTTGCATGTATGAAATTGAGCCTGTCAACCGTCATCTTACCCTCGCGCTCGCCAAGTATGTCCTCAACTTGGCCGCCTATGAGCTTTCTGCTCGACGCGGCGTCGCCCAAGTCGCAAACTAAGTCTGTGGCAACCTGCGGATGATCTTTATAGGCGTCTGCCAAAAGCCAAAGGGCGTGTGTAAGAAGAGCGTCTCCGGCAAGGAGGGCTATGGGCTCGTCGAACTTTTTATGGCATGTTGGAACTCCGCGCCTGAGGTCGGAATTATCCATGCATGGAAGATCGTCGTGAATGAGCGAATAGGTATGCAAAGACTCTATTGCCACACATGCGGGCATTGGGTCGAGTTCCGACGGGAAAAGTTCGTAGGCCGCCATAAGCAGTATGGGCCTCAGACGCTTCCCGCCCACTTTCATGCTATATAGCATGGCTTCGTGCACTATATGCGGGCGCGTATCCGCCTTTGGAAGATATACATCTATTGCCTCCTCGACCTTTTTGCGTTTTTCATCGAGGAGCCGCTTAAATTCGTCCTTGGTCATAAGTTTACACAGTTGCACTTAATACACCTTTTGTAAAGATATAAATTTTAACCTTTCCCGTCAATATCGGGTGAGTAAAATAGATATATGATTCCTTGCAAAACGGTGTAATTTGTGTATGTAGTCTTTTGCATGAAAATAAAAGCTTTCAAAGGTTTAAGACCAATTCCATCCGAGGCAAAGGACATAGCCAGCCTGCCCTACGACGTTGTAAATTTTGAACAGGCCTGCCAGCAGGCCGAGGGCAAACCGCTGAGTTTTATGCGCGTTGTGCGTTCTGAGCTTGAATTGCCCTTGGGAACAGATCCGTATTCTCAAGAGGTGTATCTGCACGCCAAGGAGAACTTCCAGAAGCTTGTAGACGGCGGACATCTTGTAAGGGAGGACAAGCCCTGCATGTATTTATACAGGCAGCAGATGGGGCCATTTTCCCAGACTGGCTTGGTTGCCACATGCTCTGCGGAAGATTACGATGCCGACGTTATAAAGAAACATGAGAAGACGCGCAAAGCCAAGGAGGACGACCGCTACAACCTTACAAAGACCCTTAGAGTTAACACAGGCCCCGTATTCTTGACTGTCAAGGACGGCACCGAGTTAGACAAGATTGTTGAGGACAAGAAAGACTCCGACGCATTGTTTGACTTTGTTGCCGACGACGGCATACGCCACAGCGTATGGAAGATTTCCGACGACGCACTTTTAGACAAGATAGTTAAGATATTTGGCAATATAGACTGCGCCTACGTTGCCGACGGGCATCATAGGAGCGCCAGCAACGCGCGTTGCGCCAGAGATCTCAAGGCGGCTAATTCCGCGCATACGGGCAACGAGGACTACAACTGGTTTTTATCTGTTATATTTCCAGCCGGGCAGTTGCACATACTTCCCTACAACAGGGTTGTTAAAGACTTAAACGGAAATACGGAAGCGGAATTTTTGGAAAAGCTTTCCAAGGTATGCGAGGTTGTAAAAGACGGCTGCAAGGAGCCGCGCAAGCCTAAGGAAGTGTCAATGTATCTTGGCAAGAACTGGTACACGCTGAAGTTTGGCAACACAGAAGGTCTCGATGCAGTGCGCGGATTGGACGTATCATTGCTTCAGGAGAGGGTTCTTTCTCCATTGCTTGCAATAGGAGACCCGCGCACGGACGAGCGAATAGATTTTGTAGGCGGCATAAAGGGAACTGCCGAGCTTGAGAGGCTGGTTGATTCCGGCAAAGCTGCGGTTGCATTTTCCATGCATCCAGTAACAGTAAAACAGCTTATGGACATAGCAGATGCCGGGCAGATAATGCCGCCAAAGAGCACTTGGTTTGAGCCGAAGTTGCGTTCCGGATTATTCGTGCACACCTTCTAAAAGGGCATGGAAAGCGCAGAAGCAGGAAAGTCTATTTTGCTTATTCCCGAGCCGAAGAAATGCAAGCTCGGGAATGGGTATCTGCCATGGAACAAGGCAAAGTTTTCCTGCGACAAAGATGGCATGCCATCTGGCGAAAACCTCGTTTGCGTATGTCCCGACGAGAGCCTAAAGGAGCAGCAGTACAATCTTTCCATAGGGGACTTTGGCATTTCAATTTTTGCCGGAAGCGCAAAAGGAGCAAAGCTTGCGCTTCAGACTTTAAGGCAAATAGCGATGCAGTCTGACGGGTTGGGGCTGCCCTACCTTGAGATATCAGACTGGCCAGACCTTTCAACGAGGGGTTTCATGCTCGACATAAGCCGCTGCAAGGTTCCCACCATGCAGACTTTGGGGTTTCTTGTCGATATACTTGCGCTGTTTAAGTTCAATCGCCTTGAGCTTTACACAGAGCATACTTTTGCTTACAAAGACCGCGAGATAGTCTGGGCTGGAGCATCGCCCATGACGCCTGCTGAATACCGTATGTTGGACGGTTTGTGCAGGGCTGCCGGCATAGAGCTAGTTGCAAACCAGAACAGTTTGGGGCACATGGAGCGCTGGCTCAGGTATCCGGAGTTTCAATATCTGGCGGAGAGCAAGGCGCCTTTTGTTGATCCGCTGGGGACAGTCAGGAAGTTTCCAACCACTCTTTATCCGGACGAGACCGCACTGGAGTTTATGGACGGCCTATACGCGAATTTGCTTCCGAATTTCACTTCGGACAAATTCAACGTTGGTTGCGACGAACCTTGGGAGCTTGGCATGGGCAGAAGTTCCGCCGAAGTTGCCGAGTTTGGCAAATACACTGTATATTTAAAATATTTGCTTGGGCTAAACTCGCTTTGCAAGAAGTACGGAAAGAAGATGTACTTTTGGGCGGACGTCATAATGAAAGATCCAACATATGCCGCAAAGTTGGACTCTAGCGCCTCTCCCATACTTTGGGGATACGATTACGACACAACTTTCGATAAAGACTGCGCTTATCTTTCATCACTCGGTTTAAATTACCTTGTAGCTCCAGGGAGCAACACATGGAACAGTTTTGGTATAAGGCTTGAGACTGCCGCAAAAAATATAGCCGAGGCTGCTGAAGCTGCTAAGAAGCACGGCGCTGAGGGGCTGATGCTCACAAATTGGGGGGACGGCGGCAACCACCAGCCATATTGCGCGATGTATCCTGCCCTGCTATGCGCAGCAAGCGCCTCATGGTGTGGGCAGACCAGGCTTGAACCCAAAAAACTTGCGGAGGGCATGAGCAAATTAATGTTCCGCGATGCAACCGGAAAGCTAGCCGCAGCCATAATGGAAATGGGCCGGATAGACCCGGCAAAGAATTTGAGGAGCTACCACCATAGGCTTTTCTTTGCGGAGGATTCCGAAATAGACTCGCTGCGTTCAGATACGAACTCCATTGCGCTTGATTATATGGAGCAAACTTGGGCAGCGGCCATGAGGGAGCTTTCGCAATGCGCGCCTAAAAGTCCAGACGGGAAGATATGCATAGCAGAGGTAAAGCTCGGTTTGGACATGACCGCTTTTGCCATAAACCGCGCCAAGAACGATCCACACACAAAGACTTCTAACGCCAGAAGGAATCTAAAACTGATAGCCGCGGAATTTGCAAATGTATGGCTTGCACGCGCCAGATACGGCGGCTTGGAAGAGGCTCTATGCCGCATACAAAATGTAAAGCCGGAGCTCTTTGTTCACCAATATAACGTATAGCAAGAAAAGTTGCTGAATATAAATTGTCTATAAGTTGCGTAATTTGCTTTAAGGCGTTTGTTTGATCATAGATATAATAAAAAAAGCATTCCCCATAACCACTTATAAGGTGTGGCGCAAATAGCTTTGAAAATTATTTCTTAACTCCACCAGCCATGCGCGCACAATTTACTCTTCGAGAAATTCAACAAATATATACATAATATTTGTTTTATTCAAAAGCACTATGGCGAAAAATTCCTCACTATAAGAGGCGTATAAAGTAAGATTTTGTTGCGCATTAGATTTTAGAAAAATATATTATCCCGAAAAAATTTTTCCGATGCGTAAATTTCTGAAAAAATTGCACTGGCAGGTGGCAATCGCTCTTGTTTTGGCGATAGTACTCGCTGTCTTCATGAGGTGGACAGGGCTCGACAAAACGCCATTTGGGGAAAGCACAGAAGAGTTTCTCTCCTTTATAGGCAAGCTCTTCATGAGGATACTCTCCATGATAGTTGTTCCTCTTGTATTTACGAGCGTCGTATGCGGCAGCATGAGCCTTGGCGGAGGAAAGCGTTTTCTTAGAATAGGCATAAAAACAGTTGTTTTTTATCTTGCAACAGGAGTTGCTGCAATAATATTAACGCTGCTCCTGGTAAATTTTATAAGCCCAGGAAGCGTATCAGCAGATGCTGCAAGAGGCATACTGGGAGATGCCGTCGGAGCAGCTCCGCAAATTAAGGCGGGAAAATTTGATTTGTCTGAATTTGTATTAAGAATGTTTCCGCCGAATATAATTCAGGCGGCGGCCGACAACACTCAGCTGTTGGGGCTTATAATTTTTGCCGTCTGCATAGGGGTGTTTGTCAATCTTATGCCGGAGAGACAATCGCACATACTAAAAGATTTCTTTAACGCCATCAACGCGCTATTTGAAAAAATTACCGGAGCAGTGATGCGCCTGCTGCCCATAGGGGTATTCGGTCTGACGGCGCCAGTTTGCATGAGGGCGGGCGGAGACGTAATTGCACCGGTTTTTATGTTTTTTATAACAGTATGCCTTGCACTTATACTGCACATGTTTGTGGTGATGTCCATTATACTGCGCGTGTGGGGCATTTCTCCCATAGCGCATCTTAAGGCTATGATGCCCTCTATACTTGCATCGTTTTCAACATCGTCGAGCGTGGCGGCACTTCCGGTTACACTTGAGTGCGTGGAAAACTCCGCCGGGGTACCAAAGAACATATCTGGCTTCACAGTGCCTTTAGGAGCCACTGTCAATATGAACGGAAGCGCTCTTTATGAATGCGCAGCAGTAATGTTTATATCCCAGTTATACGTTTCTGCGGGTGGTGAACCGCTTGGAATAGCTATGCAGTTTGGAATAATGGTGCTTGCCCTGCTCACCTCAATAGGCGTTGCCGGCATACCGTCGGCAAGCCTTGTAGCGATAGTGCTAATAATGGGAGTTGTTGGTATACCAGCAGAAGCCGTAGGGGTAATCTGGATGACAGACAGAATTCTAGATATGATGCGCACAAGCGTAAACGTCTATGGAGACACTTGCGCAGCTGTATGTATAGCCAAGAGCGAGAATTTTCCAGTTTACAAAGACTGACACACCCATTTCTGCACAGTCTGCAAAGTGGCTATACTGCGTACCGATAAAAGTCTATCCTACAATAATCCAGATATAAATATATAAAATTTTCCGCATATTTTCCTGTATAAGCTAACAACAGCAAAATTAGGTTAAAGAAATAAAATCTTTACCAGTAAGATAGATAACAAAAAATATAGCAGAAACAAAAAGCCCCCGCGGAGATTCTTTCCAGACGGGGGCTTTGTTTTTACATGCGCAACCGCGCAAGTGTCAGATAAATAAATTAAGCATTCAAGAGCTTGAGCATCTTGAGGGCTGCCTCAGGAATTACCGTACCAGGCCCAAAGATTGCGCTTGCGCCATGCTTGTAGAGGAAGTCGTAATCCTGAACAGGTATCACGCCGCCTACTACAACCATTATATCTTCTCTACCAAGCTTCTTAAGCTCTTCAACAAGCTGAGGAAGCAATGTCTTGTGGCCTGCGGCAAGAGAGCTCATGGCAACTATATGGACGTCGTTTTCAACAGCCATCTTTGCAGTCTCCTCAGGAGTCTGGAAGAGAGGACCTATATCAACGTCGAATCCCATATCCGCATAGGCAGTTGATACAACCTTCGCGCCTCTGTCGTGACCGTCCTGGCCCATCTTTGCAACGAGTATGCGCGGCCTGCGGCCCTCGCGGGCTTCAAACGCCTTAATTTCCTTATCGACCTCTTCGAGAATTTCCATGTTGTGCTTGCCTCCCTTTTTGTATTCTGCGCCGTACACTCCGCTGATTGAACGTATGGTGGCCTTGTACCTGCCAAATACCTTCTCGCAAGCGTAGGATATCTCACCCAAAGACGCGCGCGCCTTTGCCGCCTCAACAGAAAGCTCAAGCAAGTTGCCCTTGCCGCTTGCCGCAACATTGGTGATCTCCTCAAGAATCTGGCGAACTTTTGTGTTGTCGCGGTTCTTGCGGAGAATCTCAAGCTTCTTAATTTGAGCATTGCGCACCGCAGAGTTGTCTATCTCGAGAATATCAAGAGCCTCCTCCTTGTCCAAACGGTACTTTGTGAGACCGACAATAGTCTCGCGGCCGGAGTCTATGCGCGCCTGCCTGCGAGCCGAAGCCTCCTCTATCCTCTGCTTGGGCAAGCCAGCTTCGATAGCCTTGGTCATACCGCCGAAGCTCTCCGCCTCCTGTATGTGCGCCCATGCGCGGCGCGCCAACGCCTGCGTCAGGCTTTCTACATAGTAGGAACCGCCCCACGGGTCTATCACATTGCATATGCCTGTCTCGCTCTGCAGATACAACTGGGTATTGCGAGCTATGCGCGCGGAGAAGTCTGTCGGAAGGGCTATGGCCTCGTCCAAAGCGTTGGTGTGCAAGCTCTGGGTATGACCCAATGCTGCGCCCATGGCCTCTATGGCGGTACGCGTTACATTGTTGAACGGATCCTGCTCTGTCAAAGACCAACCACTCGTCTGTGAGTGTGTGCGCAGCGCCAAACTCTTGGGATCCTGCGGGTTGAAACCCTTTACAATCTTTGCCCAAAGCATTCTTGCGGCACGCATCTTGGCAACTTCCATAAAGTAGTTTTTGCCTATTGCCCAGAAGAAGCTAAGACGCGGAGCAAATTTGTCTATTGCAAGACCCGCCTTTACACCTTCGCGCAGATACTCAAGACCGTCTGCAAGCGTATATGCCATTTCCAAGTCGGCAGTGGCGCCAGCCTCCTGCATGTGGTAGCCGGAGATGGATATGCTGTTGAACTTGGGCATATTCTTGGAGGTGTACGCAAATATGTCGCCTATTATCTTCATGGAAGGAGTAGGCGGATAGATGTAGGTGTTGCGCACCATGAACTCCTTCAAAATATCGTTCTGTATGGTGCCGGTAAGCTGCTCGAGCTTTGCGCCCTGCTCCAGACCAGCTACTATGTAGAACGCCAAGATGGGCAAAACTGCGCCGTTCATAGTCATCGATACAGACACCTGGGAAAGCGGTATCTTGTCGAAGAGAACTTCCATATCCATTATGGAATCGACCGCAACGCCAGCCTTACCGACATCGCCTACAACCCTTGGATGGTCTGAATCATATCCTCTGTGGGTTGCAAGGTCGAAAGCAACAGACAAGCCCTTCTGGCCCGCCGCAAGATTCCTGCGGTAGAACGCGTTGGACTCTTCCGCCGTTGAAAAGCCCGCATACTGCCTTACC
The DNA here is from genome assembly GCA_944390805.1 of uncultured Opitutales bacterium. Taxonomy (GTDB): domain Bacteria; phylum Verrucomicrobiota; class Verrucomicrobiia; order Opitutales; family Intestinicryptomonadaceae; genus CALXQW01. Next base: position 37,985 of record CALXQW010000027.1, read on the forward strand.
GTCCAGGGTCTGACAACATACATCGTCGCATACGGACCGCGCAGATATGGAGCTAAACCGGCTGTAAAGCCCAAGTGCTCCATGCCCTCGTAGTCGGCCTTAGTATAAAGGGGCTTTACGGGAATCTGCTCCATAGTGTCTATCATGAGGTCGTCAATCTTTCTTCCCGTCTTGGCCTCTATGCTCTTCTGCCATTCGGCAAGCGAGGCTTTCTTATCGGCCGCCGCGTCGAATGCGATCTTTGTAAAATCCGGATTCTTCATCTTAAAAATACTCCTAATTTTTGAGGTTTAGAGCACGCCGAGTTTCGTAAGGAACGCCTTGAGCGTCTCGAAATTGTTGCTCTTTATGTTTATCGCACCGTCGAGCCCCGCCTGCTTGTACGATTCCTCGCACTCCGGCGCGGGTATGCCCGCAAGATACACCTCAGAACCGGCAACCGCCGCCTTAAGAGCCTTGGTGGTGTCGGGAACTATCGCCGGATAGGTATCGTCCGTAGAGCAGATTACGGCAAACTTCGCGCCGCTTTCCGCAAAGGCCTTCGCCGCCGCATCGGCGGAATCGAACCCATTTGGATATACCACTTCAAATCCGGCAACCTCAAAGAACCCACGGATAAAGTCCGCCCTAACCTTGTGCTGAACAAGCGGCCCCATTGTTGCAAGGAATACCTTAGGCCCAAATCCGTTGGCCTTCTTGTATTCCTCGCTCTTCGCGCGCAGATTCTCGTAATGAGACATTGCCCTCTCCGCAGGAAGCGCCTTTACGGTAGTCTTAGACTGGCATTTGCATATAGCCTTTGTCAGCGCCGTAAGACCCGCCCCCTGCTTAGCTGCCTCAACAAGCTTTTCTATCTTACCGCCGAGCTTTTCAGCATCGCAAGATACGGAAACTTCCTTTATCTGCTCCTTTGCCTTCGCAGCAAGCTTCTCGGCATTTTCTGCACACTTGCACGATGGCTTTTCAAGCGGCTTTTCAGACATGTTTGCATACATGTTTGTGCCTACAACCGCGCTGCGGCGGGTGTCGTAGCCTTTTTTGCGGAGGGCAAATGTTGCTGCTATGCTATCCTGCACAAAACCAGCCTCCAATGCCTTAACCATTCCGCCAAGCTCCTCTACCTTCGAGAATATCTCCCAGGCCTTCTTGGCTACCTCCTGCGTGAGATTCTCCAAGTAGAACGATCCACCAGCTGGATCTATAACGTCGAGCAGATTGCACTCTTCCTGCAAAATTATCTGCTGGTTGCGGGAAATTCTCATGGAGAACTCGTCTGGCTTGCGGATTATCTCGTCGAAAGCGCCTACCGTCATGGAATCGGCCGACCCAAGCGCACCAGAGAACGCCTCTGTCGCCGTGCGAAGCATATTTACATACGGATCGTAAACCGTCTTGTTAAACTTAGCCGTGCGGACGTTCAAACGCATCTTGCGTGCCTCGTCGTCTCCGCCAAACTCGGAAATTATCTTGCTCCATATCTGGCGAGCCGCACGCAACTTGGCTATCTCCATAAAGAAGTTAGAACCCAAGGACAGGCGGAATCTAACAGACTTTGCCGCCGTATTTATATCTATGCCCCTCTCGAGCATAGCCCTTATATATTCAACCGCCGTTGCAAACGCAAATGCAAGCTCCTCTACGGCGCTCGCCCCGGCGTTGGAATAGCACATAGCATCAACGCCTATAGCACCCATCTTCGGGAAGTTCTTCGCATTGAAATCAACAAGATCGGCCATCTCGTCGAAAGCGCAAGAAAGGCTGCGGGCTATCTCTCCCTTTGCCGCTAAAACCGATATCGGATCAAAATATATGCCGCCAGAAAGCTGCTTGCCGCCCTTTGCGGCATAAAGCATTGCTGCAACTCCCGCAGCCGCAGACCCGGTATGAATGTTTATATCCACACAATCCGTGCAGACATCCTTGAGGGCAACCTCAAAGTCTTTAGCAGTTGAAACAGAAAGCCTCCTGCCACAAGCTCTGCCAGATTTATCGGAAGCAGCGTCTATGCCGTTGGCTGCGGCATCATTTAAAACTATCTCTACTCCCGTTTGCCCTTTTGAAAGAGCTTCCAGAAGAAGCTTGTTAAAGTCTTCAGGCTCGCTTGCGGGAATCTCCTGCGATATTACCCAAGGCTGGGCGCGGTACGATGCCGAAGACGTCCCCCTAAGATAGTCTCCAAAACCCGGCAGAGAATCAGCCGCAGCGGGCAAATCCTCCATATTGTATATGGGCTTGAGAGTTATACCCTCGGGTGTTTTCGTGTACATCTTCTTGTCGAACGGAGCGCCTTTTAGCAGCTTTTCGGCGGCGGCTTTCCATTCCTCGTAAGAAGACGCTTTGAACTCTTCAAACAATGGTTTGTTCTCTTTCATTATTGCTGTTTTTTCGGTTAAAATACATTCGGATAAAACACAAAGGTTCGCCGCATAACCTATGCAAGCGAATACCTCCTGTCTTGTCGGAAAAAAGCCTCTGGATTTTTATACCAATTTAAATCCCAAATTTTGTCAATTCTTTTTAACCCAAACTGAATCTTATAATACCCTTTATTCTCATCTGTACAACGGAAGATCTTCCCCCTTACTCAAACAAAAAAATACCCTCTTTAAGGAATCAAATTCACCTCAATATCGGCACTCAAAAAAACAACAAAAATACACAAAAATATCTCAGACAAAAGATACGCCCCTTGCCTCATTAAAAAACTATAAAAATTTCCCCTCTTAAAAAAATCGGCTCAACATTCTTTGGATTTCTCAATAATCTTGGCGCGCAACAAAACCACCACAAAAAAAGCCCGGCAGAATAGCATTCCGCCGAGCTTAGAAAATAACGGACTAAATATCCGGCAACAGACTACATCATACCGCCCATTCCGCCCATGCCGTCACCCATGCCTGGAGTTGCAGGCTTTTCTTCCGGCTTGTCGGCAATCATGCACTCAGTAGTAAGCAACAATCCAGCAACGCTTGCCGCATTCTGAAGAGCGCTACGTGTAACCTTAGTAGGATCAACCACGCCTGCCTTCATGAGGTCTTCAAACTTGCCTGTCGCTACATTGTAGCCCATGGAGCCCTTGCTCTTGAGAACTTCTTTTACCACAAGAGCGCCTTCCTCACCAGCATTCTGGCAGAGCTGACGCAAAGGAGCCTCTATGGCCCTGCGAACTATCTGCGCGCCCACAGCTTCGTCGCCGGAAAGTTCCGCCTGAAGCTTATCTATGGCATTTGCCGTACGCAGCAACGCTACAGAACCACCAGCGCTGATACCTTCCTCTACCGCAGCCCTTGTTGCATGCAGAGCGTCGTCAACACGCATCTTTTTCTCCTTCATCTCGGGCTCTGTTGTAGCGCCAACATTGATTACCGCTACACCGCCGGCGAGCTTTGCCAAACGCTCCTGGAGCTTCTCGCGGTCGTAGTCGGAAGTGGTCTCCTCTATCGCCCTGCGGAGCTGCTTTACACGAGCCTGTATATCAGCAGTCTTGCCTGCGCCCTCAACGATGGTCGTATTCTCCTTGGATATCGTTATCCTCTTTGCCCTACCCAAATCGGCAAGCTGGAGGTTCTCAAGCTTGATGCCCAAATCTTCAGTGATGCATCTGCCATTTGTGAGAATTGCAATATCCTCAAGCATAGCATTTCTGCGGTCGCCAAAGCCCGGAGCCTTAACCGCGCAAACAGGCAAAGAACCGCGCAATCTGTTGACAACCAAAGCCGCGAGAGCCTCGCCCTCAACATCCTCAGCAATGATAAGGAAGGGCTTGCCAGACTTCGCAACAGCCTGCAATATAGGCAGCAGCTCAGACAGATTGGATATCTTCTTCTCGTGAATGAGAATGTAGGCATCCTCAAATACGCACTCCATAGTGTCTGTATTTGTTACAAAGTAGGGAGACAGATAACCTTTGTCGAACTGCATTCCCTCTACTACATCGAGAGTGGTATTTATGCTCTTAGCTTCCTCAACGGTTATCGTGCCGTCTTTGCCAACCTTGTCCATAGCATCGGCAATTATGTTGCCTATCTCAGAATCCCAGTTTGCAGAAACCGTAGCAACCTGGCGTATCTCCTCGCGGCCGCTAACCTTCTTAGAGTTCTTAGCAAGCTCCTTTACAGCTACGTCTACAGCCTTGTCTATACCGCGCTTGAGGAATATCGGGTTGGCACCCGCCGCAACATTGCGCAGACCTTCACGTTAGATAGCCTCGCCCAAAACTGTTGCCGTTGTGGTACCGTCTCCGGCGTTGTCGGAGGTCTTTGAAGCAACCTCTTTTACCATCTGCGCACCCATGTTCTCAAACGGATCAGAAAGCTCTATTTCCTTAGCTACCGTTACGCCGTCTTTCGTAACCAGCGGAGCGCCAAACTTCTTGTCTATAATGACATTTCTGCCCTTCGGGCCGAGGGTTGTCTTTACCGCCTTAGCCAAAATCTCCACGCCAGAAAGAATTTTCTTGCGTGCCGCTTCATCAAATACGAGTTGTTTTGCCATAATATAAATTTACCTTTCCTATTATAAAATTATTTAAGAACCGCAAGTATGTCGTCCTCGCGAAGGAGCATATAGGTGTCGTCGCCAAGCTTAACTTCGGTGCCGCCGTACTTTGAAATGAGAACATGGTCTCCCACCTTCACCTCAAAATCCACCTTCTTGCCGTCAACGGTCTTGCCCGTGCCAACAGCTACAACTTCAGCCTCCTGCGACTTTTCCTTTGCGGTATCAGGAATTATGATTCCGCCCTTGATTTGTTCTTTTTCTTCTGCCTGTTTGACCAATACACGGTCTCCCAACGGTTGTAGTTTTATCTTTGCCATAATTTTTTATTCTCTTGTTGAATTTTTAAATGTTTTGCCCGTAAAAAAGGCTGCGGGCAACAAAAATCGTTGCCCGCTCCCCGTTTTCGGACGATACGGGGAAATCGCCCAAAATATTATTGCTTCTTGTCTTTGTCGTCGTCGACAACCTCAAAGTCTGCATCTACCGGCTGACCGGACGCCTGCCCCGCGGATGAATCCGCACCTGCGGCCTGCTGTGCACTTTGCCCCGCCTCAGCAGAAGCTCCCGCATTTGCAGAACCCTGCTGCGCTGCCGCTATCTGGCTTGCAAAACTCTGGAACAAATCTGTCAACTTCTTAGTGGCTGCCTTGTAATCGTCCTTGCTGCTCGTGGAAGCCTCAAGAACTTTCTTAGCCTCGGCTATCTCGGCGTCAAGCTTGCCTTTGACATCAGCCGGAAGCTTGTCTCCAAGCTCCTTGAGCTGCTTTTCTATCTGATAGATGATGTTGTCCAGCTCGTTCTTGGCCTCGACTCCCTCCTTCATGCGGGTATCCTCCGCCGCGTGGAGCTCAGCCTCCTTACGAAGCCTCTCAACCTCGTCTTTGCTAAGAGTGCTGCTACCAGTTATAGAGATCTTCTGCTCCTTGCCAGTACCCTTATCCTTTGCGCTTACGTTCAATATACCGTTTGCGTCTATATCAAAGGTTACCTCAATTTGCGGAACCCCTCTCGGAGCTGGAGCTATGCCATCAAGCCTGAAGTTGCCTATCTGCTTGTTGCCACTTACCATGGGCCTCTCGCCCTGGAATATCTTGATGTCAACTGCCGTCTGATTGTCGGAGTATGTGGAGAATATCTGCGTGGCCTTTTTAGGAATTGTAGTGTTGCGCTCTATCATAGGTGTCGCAACGCCACCAGCTGTTTCTATAGAAAGCGTAAGCGGAGTTACATCGAGCAACAGTACATCGCGCACATCACCCTGCAAAACACCACCCTGAATGGCCGCGCCCATAGCAACAACCTCATCAGGATTTACACCCTTGTTCGCCTCTTTGCCAGCAAGCTTATTAGCCTCCTCAACAACTCTCGGCATACGGGTCATACCGCCTACCAGAACCAGCTCGTTAATGTCGCTCCTCGAAAGACCAGAATCCTTCAAGCACGCTTCAAACGGCGCATCGGTACGCTCTACAAGAGAATCTGTAAGCTGCTCGAGCTTTGCCCTTGTCAGCGTTACATTCAAATGCTTCGGACCAGTAGCATCAGCTGTTATAAACGGCAGATTGATGTCTGTCTGCTGCGAGGTAGACAACGCTATCTTAGCCTTCTCTGCCTCTTCCTTCAAACGCTGCAACGCCATAGGATCTGCACGCAAATCCACGCCGTTTGCCTTTTTGAAGTCATCAACCAACCAGTTGATTATCACCTCATCGAAATTATCTCCACCAAGATGGGTGTCTCCATTGGTGGCCTTAACCTCAAACACACCGTCGCCTATCTCCAAAATGGAAATATCGTATGTGCCGCCACCCAAGTCGTAAACAGCTATGCGCTCGTCATTCTTCTTGTCCAAACCGTATGCCAGCGCGGCTGCGGTAGGCTCGTTTATTATACGCATAACCTCAAGACCAGCTATAGTGCCTGCGTCCTTTGTTGCTTGCCTTTGGGCATCGTTAAAATACGCAGGAACTGTAATTACTGCTTTTGTTATCTTTTCACCCAAGTAGCTCTCGGCATCAGCCTTAAGCTGCTGAAGTACCATAGCGGAAATCTGCTCCGGAGTAAATCTCTCCGTCTTTCCGCCAACTTGGCACTCTATCATAGCAGCGCCATTCGGCCCCTCAACAACCTTATATGGCAGGGTCTTTGCCTCTTCCCTTACCTCGGAAAATTTTCTGCCTATAAGTCTCTTTGCCGAATAAATGGTGTTGCCAGGATTGGTCACCGCCTGACGCTTTGCCGCCTGGCCTACCAATCTTTCGCCCGTCTTTGTAAATGCCACTACGGACGGAGTGGTTCTTGCACCTTCCCTATTCGGAATGACGGAGGCCTCGCCGCCTTCCATCACTGCCATGCAGGAATTTGTAGTACCTAAATCAATACCTAAGATTTTCATGATACTTCCTTTATCAGCATTTCATGTGCCAACTTTAACTCTTTTTTATATGTAAATAATTATCATACACTAATAATATCTTCACCCCGCTATAATATTCACCTTTAGAGACAATCTATTTACACAAGAGACATTTTGACTCACCCAAAATGTCCCACAGCCCACTACTTCATGCTGCCCCACTAATATACTATATATAATGATACCATACGCCCACCAATTAGCTTAACATACAAAAAAGGCTGTTCCCAATTAAGGAAACAGCCCTCAGACTACATAATAATTTTACTCTTATCAAATTACATAAGCATTGCCCCAAATCCCCTGAGAAATATATAGACAAATCTCATATTCCCCAAAAGACCTGCACTGAAGGGACAATGCCGGGGGAAAACTATATTAGAAATTGTCGCAGAGAAGTTCAAAGTAAGACTGCGGATGCGCACATGCCGGGCACATCTTGGGAGCTTCTTTTCCCGTATAAATATATCCGCAGTTTCCGCACTTCCACTTAGTCTCGGAAAGTTTCACAAAGACTTCGCCTTTCTCCACATTGGCAAAGAGCTTGCGATAACGCTCCTCGTGGTGCTTCTCAACTTCGGCGATTTTTTCAAATACAACGGCAATCTCCGCAAATCCCTCCTCTTTTGCAACCTTGGCAAACTCGGGATAAAGCTGGGACCACTCCTCGTTTTCACCAGCAGCAGCAGCCTGAAGATTCTCGGCAGTGGTGCCTATCTTGCCGGCAGGAAATGTTGCCGTAATCTCAACATCTCCGCCCTCGAGAAACTTAAAGAAACGCTTTGCATGCTCCTTTTCGTTATCTGCAGTCTCCGCGAATATGTTAGATATCTGAACAAAGCCCTCTTTTTTCGCCACACTTGCAAAGTAAGTATAACGATTGCGCGCCTGGGATTCTCCGGCAAATGCCTTTAAGAGGTTCTTTTCTGTCTGAGTATTTTTTAACGATTTCATTTTTTCTCTTCTTTCTTTTTTGTTGGGGAAAGTTTTTTTCTGCACTCCGGACATAGCCCCTTTAGAACTATTCGCCCTGAGTCCACAGAAAATCCACTCAATCTTTCTATCGACATTACATCTATATTTACAAGCCCACTGCCAACATCTTCTATCTGCCCACAATTTTCACATATTATATGAAAATGCGGCTCCGTATTATGGTCAAACCTATCTGCGTCTGAAGGCAGCTTTACCTTTGAAATTTCTCCTTTTTGTGCAAGCAGATTTAAATTCCTATAAACAGTGCCTAAACTTATATTGGGAAAGCTCTTCCGGACATTCACATATACAATATCAGCCGACGGGTGCTTTACCTTTGCACTCCTCAAAAAATTCACTATAGCTTCACGTTGTCTTGAATAGTTCATATTTTTATAAAAACAGTAATTGTTATTATTTTTAATAAGTCAATACTTTTTATAAAAATTTTTTAAATTTTTCCAAGATTCCATTCTATAAAATGGCATATACAATATAAGAATATTTATACGCGTAAAAATATATAAAAATCTCTTTTAAAATTTATAAACTAAGGTAGATTATCTCTCCATGCTCATACCCGATTCATTAAAAAGAAGCTATATATCCTCATACATAAAACGTAAATTCGCCGACATTATAGACGGCGATTTAGATTTTGATTTAGACACCAAGAACAAATCTGCAAGTCTTAGTGTAAAGCTCGTTGGAGAAGATTCCTCCATAAAGCTGAATGTTCTAAAATACGAGATAATATCCGATCCTAGCGTTTACGAGGGAAGCTATTTTATAAAAATAAGCAATATTTCCTGTTCAAAGAAGTGGCTGGAAGATTTACTCAAAAGATTTGTAAAAGACAAAAACATTCCAATTCCTGAAGAATACGCCGTATATCTGTAAGCAGACAATATTTTATAAGAAAAATTACAGTGGCAGAATATAGGCCGTAATAATAATACTGCAAAGGCAGATTGCATCTGTCTATCAGCAGTAAGTTTTCATAGAAATACCGCTATCTTGCAATAGCGGTATTCTTATACTGCACTATCATAAAAATGCAGATTAAAAGATATAAAAATAGATTATTTTAGCCTCTTTAGGATAGCTCCTAAAGATATAAAGAATGCGCTACTTTGCCTTCTGGGCAGAATCTTTAGCCTGGGCTGAGGCAGAATTGGCATCTTGCACGGCAGGTTGAGGCTGTTTTTCTACCTTTATGTGGGCAAACGGATTTGCTTCCTCTTCAGCCTTGCGCTTGCGCTCCTCGCGGAGTTTTGTAAGGATATCCGGATACTTCTCCGGAGGAAACTCCGACAAGCACCAGTAAACTTGGTTTGCTATGGTTCCTTCGTTCAAATTGCTTGAAGTAAGCTCTATAGGACCAAATCCACGCCATACCCAATCTTCCCTATTTGGGAAATATATTTGTATTTCAAGCATGCAGTACGCGCCAAAATTATCCTGCCCAATAGACAGGGCCCTCGTTCCCAAAAGGTTTGGCTCCTGGCGCTCCGACCTCAGCACAGTATTCCACTGCGGACGTATCAGCATCTGGGCGCTTTTTCTATCTGCCGCGGGAACATATCCCTCTGCCTTCATCTTCTCGGTTATTTTAGCAACCACAACCGCATCGAGAGGCTCGCGCGAGCCTATGGAGTAAAACACTCTGTCGGCGCCTGTGGGCTGGTCTACATAGAATGTTTTTATATCGGCAAAGCTTATGCCGTCTTTCATTTCCTGGGTCGATGAGCATCCGCAAAACAGCGCAAGCACAACCGACGCGCAAAGAGCAATAAACATATTTTTCATACCTGCATTATTGCGCAAAGCCGCTCGCCATTCAACAATAATCGTCTTGAAGATAGGCAATATTGTTTGACACGGACTTCTTCAAAATCATCATGATAAGATTCTTTTTTCTGAATATAGGCGGAAAGATTTATCACTTTGAAAGGGCAAGAATACGATGTCAAAGAACATAATAGTAAGAGCCTCCCTCTCCGTGAAGGAGGAATGCGTTGAAGAATTTATAAAGACGCTCTCGGCTGTGGCGGAGGCGTCGCGCTTGGAGGAAGGCTGCCTTGAGTACGACTTTCTCCGCGACGTGAACAATCCAAACACATTTATGTTTTTCGAGCTGTACAGAGACTCGAACGCCTACCAGACTCACAGACAAATGCCTTATATGCTTCAGATGCGCCCCAAGCGCGACGCCATGGTGGAAAAGTATCTTGGAGTTAGGGTATTTGAAGCCGAGGAGCAATAAGAAAATATCTATTAGAAATTAGGGACATATACAGATATGGAAATTTCCTCAAAATTGGGGCCGGAAGCGCTGGAGCGCATGCATGAGGCTCTTGATCTTGCAAAGAGAGTCAATACACAGGAGTTTTTAGCCAGGGCCGACGAGTTAAGGAAGAAGGCATTTGGAAACAAATTTGAAACCTGCTCCATAATGAACGCTCGTTCCGGAAGATGCCCGGAAAACTGCAAATGGTGCGCGCAATCGGCGCACAACCACACAGACGCAGAGGTATATCCTCTTGTTTCTGCACAAGAGGCAATTGATTTTGCAAAGGTTTTCAGCGATGCCGGCGTAAAGAGATTCTCACTTGTTACAAGTGGGCGCACGCTGTCAGACAGCGATGTAGCAAAGACGGCAGAAATCTTCAAGCGTTTGAAGAAAGAGATGAATATAGGGCTATGCGGGTCGCTCGGCTTGCTAACAAAGAGCCAGCTTCAAATCCTGAAGGACGCCGGAATGACGCGCTACCACTGCAATCTTGAGACCGCCCCGTCAAATTTTGCAAATCTGTGCACTACACATACGATGGAGGACAAGCTTCAAACCATATACTGGGCAAAGGAGATAGGCTTGCAGATATGTTCGGGTGGGATAATCGGCATGGGAGAGACTTTTGAACAGCGTGCGGAGCTTGCCGCAAAGTTGTGGGAGATAGGCGCTATGTCTATACCCGTAAACATTCTAATTCCAATAAAGGGAACTCCGCTCTACGGCACACCAGACCTGCCCGATGAAGAAATTTTAAAGAGCCTTGCAATATTCCGCATAATAAACCCAGACGCGCAAATCAGGTTTGCCGGCGGGCGGTTAAAAATAAGGCACATACAGCGCGAGGCCTTAAAATGCGGAGTAAGCGCCGCTCTTGTTGGGGACATGCTGACAACCGCCGGAGCAGGAATGAAGGACGATTTCGACATGCTTGCGGAATTGGGATATGAATATAGATAGTTTGCTTAGATTCGACCGGGAGCATTTGTGGCATCCCTATACGTCGATGACGCATCCGCTTAAGACTTATCCGGTGGAGTCGGCGCACGGCGCGCTGATAAGGCTTGCCGACGGCAGGGAGCTTGTAGATGGAATGTCGTCGTGGTGGGCGGCCGCCTACGGGTACAACAATCCAAGACTAAATGCTGCGGCAAAGTCGCAGATGGAGAAGACCAGCCACATAATGTTTGGCGGGCTTACGCACGCAGGCGCGGTAAGGCTTGGAATGGAGCTTTTAAAGATAGTGCCAAAAGGTCTTGATAAAATATTTTACTGCGATTCAGGCTCGGTCTCCGTTGAGGTTGCAATGAAGATGGCCTTGCAGTATTGGCATGCCCAGGGAAAGCCAAATAAGAGGAGCTTTGCAACTATAAGGGGCGGATACCACGGAGACACATGGCATGCAATGAGCGTGTGCGATCCTGTAACAGGAATGCACAACATATTTTCCGGGGCGCTTTCAATTCAACATTTTGCCGACAGGCCACGCACAAGATTTGGGGAAGATTTCGACCAGACCGACATTCTTAGCCTGAAGAATATAATTGAAAGCAATGCCGATACTCTTGCCGCCTTAATACTTGAGCCCATAGTGCAGGGCGCCGGTGGAATGTGGTTTTACTCTCCTGAATTTCTAAAGCAAGCCGCCGCTCTTTGCAGGGAAAACGGCGTGCTTTTCATAGCCGACGAAATCGCCACAGGTTTCATGCGCACAGGCAAGATGTTCGCATGCGAATGGGCGGGGGTATCGCCCGACATAATGTGCGTAGGCAAGGCAATAACAGGCGGATATATGAGTTTTGCGGCAACCCTCGCCACGGAGGAAGTTGCGCTTGGAATATCCAAAGGAATTCCGTCGGAATTTATGCACGGGCCAACATTCATGGCAAATCCGCTTGCCTGCGCGGTTGCCTGCGAGGCCGTAAAAATGGCCCAAGAACCAGAAACTTGCGCAAACGTAAAGAGAATAGAGGCCCATCTAAGTTCTACCCTTCCAAAGGCCGCCGCATACAATGGGGTTGCCGATGTCAGGGTACTTGGCGCTATAGGGGTTATAGAGACAAAGAAGCCTGTCGACATGCAAAGCATACAGGAAGCCTTCGTAAACAGAGGGGTATGGATAAGGCCTTTTGGAAGGCTGGTTTACGCAATGCCTCCGTACATAACAACAGACTCGCAGCTTGACAAACTCACATCGGCCATGCTCGATATAGCGAAAGGTTTATAGGAGTAAATGCCGTGAATGAAACTTTGGAGAGATTGAAGGAGGATGGGCTTTTGCGCAGCCTTGCCGACTGTAGAAACATCGGGACACACCTGTGTCTGCCGGACGGATCGGAATATCTGAATTTTTCCTCCAACGATTATCTTGGATTATCCGCCATGCCCGAACTTCAGGACGAATTTTTAATGCGCATAACCGAGACGGACCGCAAAAGCTTTCTATTTGGATCTACATCAAGCCGGCTGATAACAGGAAATTTCACGGAGTTTGGAGAGTTTGAAGAGCAGATATGCTCAGCCTATGGGAGAGATTCCGCTCTAGTATTCAACAGCGGCTACCACGCAAACACCGGCATACTTCCGGCACTTGCGGGCCCAGACGATCTAATCTTGGCAGACAAGCTTGTACATGCGAGCATAATAGACGCCTTAAAATTGTCCAAATGCAAATTTCTGCGCTATTCCCACAATGACATTGAACATCTTGAAAAGCTTCTCAAATTAAACCGAGACAAATTTAAAAGAATATTCATAGCAACGGAATCTGTCTTCAGCATGGACGGAGACTTTGCTGACTTAAAGGAGCTTGTAAATATAAAGGAGCGCTACGGCGCATTTTTATACGTCGATGAGGCACATGCAGTTGGAGTATTCGGCAAAAGCGGGCTTGGTCTTTGCGAGGAGCTCTCTCTGATAGAGAGCATAGACATAATCATGTGCACACTTGGCAAGGCACTTGCCGGAGAGGGCGCATACGCGGTGTGTTCAAAAGACGCGCACGACATGCTTGTGAATTTCTGCCGCAGCCTTATATTTACTACCGCAATGCCCCCCATAAATGTCATGTGGGACAAATTCGCCTTTTCAAAGATGAGAGATATGAGCAGCAAGCGCGCAGAACTAAGGGATAACATGGCGGCATTGAGAAAGCTCGTTCCCGCATTGCGTGGCCAAAGCCAGATAGCGCCGCTTGTCATAGGTTCAAACGCCGACACTCTGGCGTTTTCCGACGGGCTGAAGAGGCGCGGCATTTGGGCAAGTCCCATAAGGCACCCTACTGTTCCCGCCGAAACTGCCAGAATAAGATTCTCCGCTGGAGCCGCCCACAGCAGGCTCGATATAGACACTCTTGCCAGTGCCATATGCGACACCGCCCGTGAACTTGGCATAGATATTTTCACCGGAGGCAAACAGTGAGAAGCGTCTGGATAAAAAAAAGCGGGGCAAAACGCCTGGTGGTGCTTTTTGGAGGCTGGGGATTTTCGGAAAACTGCCTTAATCCGGACGCATTCAAAGACGCAGATCTGCTTTTTTTTCACGACTACCGTACTTTGGAAATGCCTTCCCTGCCCGATTTTGCCCCATATGACAAAGTGTATCTTGCTGCATGGTCTTTTGGTGTATGGGTTGCAAACATGTTCTTCGACAGGTTTCCGAAGAGAAAGATATCTATAGCAATCAACGGATCTTGGGATCCCGTATCAGACACGCGCGGAATACCTGAAGATATTTTCCGAGCAACGTTGAATTCTTACGACGAGCGCGCAAAGAAGAAGTTTTTAGCAAGAATATTTGGATCTTACAGCCGCATGGAGGAGCTTTTAAAATATGCACCCCATGCTCCGGCAGATGATCAGAAACTTGAACTTGCCGCATTGGACAGATTCTTTAAGGAAAATCCGCAGACGCCAAAGGATTGGACTCGTGCCATAGCCTCGCCAGCCGACAAGATCTTCCCTATATCCTCAATGCGCAATGCATGGGGCGATAAGTTGGAAATCTCCGGAAATGCACATTATCCGGCTGAAATTTTTCTGGTAGATTTTTTCAAGAATTGCGAAGACATCTTCAATCTTAGAAACTCATTTCAAAGGGCATCAAAAAGCTATGCGGAAAATGCCGTTGTGCAAAAGTCGATAGCGCTTAATCTATCAAAAATGATATCGGAGGTCGCCGAAAAAGGTGCCGAGCGCATAATAGAACTTGGAAGCGGCACAGGATTTCTTACAAAACAGCTTTTAGAGGCTTTTCCGTCGGCGAGAATAGATGCAATAGACCTTTGCCAAAGCCCAGAAGACCCAATCTTAAAAGAGGCCGGACAAAGGATTTGTTTCATATCGGCAGACGCGCAGAGCGTTGCATTTGCAAAAAATGTAGACATAATATCATCGGCATCTTTTCTGCAATGGATATCCAACCGGCGACAATTGTTTTGCAAATGCAAAAACTCCTTAAAGGAAGGGGGCATACTTGCATTTTCAACATTTGGGCCAAACAATCTCATACAGATAAAGAGTCTGTGTTCAAGCGGACTTGAATACGCATCTTTAGAGACGCTAAAAGAGGAGCTTCAGACCTGCGGCTTTGAAATTTTGCTTGCAAAAGAGCAGAATCAAGAACTTCTATTTCCAACAGTAAAAGACGTTTTGAAACATATAAAGCTAACCGGCGTAAACGGGGCGCACAAGCGTTTCTGGACACCCCGAACCTTCGAGAGGTTCCGCCGCGAATACGCCGCCAGATATTCCGCAGGCAGCGGAGTTTATCTGACGTACAATCCAATATACATCATAGCAAAAAAAGGTTAATTATGGCAGTTTATTTCATTTCCGGCAGCGACACCGACGTGGGCAAATCTGTTGCGACAGGCTGGCTTGCAAAGCGGGCGCTTGAAAATGGGGCAAAGATAACCACACAAAAGCTCATACAGACAGGCTGCGAGGGGATCTCTGAAGACATACTGACACACAGGCGAATAATGGGAATAGCTCCCGATAAGTTTGACACCGATTTTACAACGTGTCCGTGTGTTTACAGCTATCCGTGTTCGCCGCATCTTGCCGCTATAAAGGACAACAAGCCAATAGACTTTGCCAAGATTTTGCGCTGCACCAAAAAGCTCGAGAAACATTTTGATACAGTACTTCTCGAGGGAGCTGGCGGATTGATGGTTCCGCTTACGGAAAATTTTCTTACCATAGATTATATAGCTGCGGAAGGATACCCTGTAATACTTGTGGTATCCGGAAAACTCGGGGGCATAAACCATGCGCTTCTTTCACTTGATGCATGCAAAAGACGCGGAATAGAGGTTGCGCAGGTTGTATTTAACGAGCATGGCTCGCCAGACAAATTCATATCGGAAGACGCAAAGAAAATAATATCTTCAAGGCTAAAAAGCCTCTATCCGGACGCCTTATTTGAAGTCATGCCGGAATTGGAATTTTAAAAGTTTTAGATAAAAAAACTTCATGCCGGCAGAAGCATTGCAAAGCAAAACCATATGCTGCCAATGAAAAAGCTTCGCCCTAAAAAAAGTGTTATAAAAAAGCGGGCCGCAATCCAAAGGATACGCGGCCCGTTTTTTAATGCAATTTTTAGCCTATAGAAAATGCAGCCTACTTGATGATTTCCGTGTTGAACGGAGCGGCAGGAAGGGAATCTTTGTTAAAGAGGCAAGCGTTGTCGCGCGAGGCCGCGCTAAACAGGTATCTGGCCTCGGTGATTTTAGATTTTGACAAAGACTTGTCCGCAGGAACGAGTGTGATGAAGTCGCCCGATATTGAAGCGGAAGCGGGAGTCCATTCTCCTGCGGCTTTAACCTCAAATCCGCGGGGCTCGCCCTTAAACATCAACCCGCGCCCGCCAGTTTTCATCTTAATGCGCGCAGTGCCGCCCTTGAAAGTTGCCGACTCAAAGATTGGGCTTAATGAGTATTTATCTGAAACCTTGTAAACTCTGTCTAATGCGGCAAGAGCGCAGCGGCGTCCAACAGGCTCCTTGTCTGTTGGGTGAATGTCGGAGTCGTTTCCGGTGTCGGCGCTCACAACCATATAGCAATTTGGAACTTTCCTAAATACAAGTTCCTGCTTAAGCCTTGCAATATCCCAAGTCTTTACCTTGCCATAGCTTGGAAGCTGCACAAATACAAACGGCATGGATGGATTCTTCCACAAGGTTCTGTATATATCTATGAAACCTTCAAACTGTTCAGATAAAGTCTCAAGGCTAACCCCGTATGCGTCGGCTTCGGCCTCGTACCACAGAACTCCCTTTATGGCAAATCCAACAGCCGGATTTATACGCGTGTTAAAAAGAGCCTGGGGGCTTCTGTGCCCTTCAGGAAAACTTGGCCTGAGAGCGCGCAAAGAACCGGCGTATTTTTCGGTACGGGGCGCTTTGGGCTTTTTGCCTCCGTCGCGCTTGTAAACGGCAAGGGCGGCCTCGTACTTTTTATTGAGCTTTTCGGCTTTGAGTTTTTCGGCCTCTATGTCAAATTTCGATAATCTGTCGGCATGGTCGGCAAGGATGGAGTCGAAATTTCTGCGCTTTTTCATCTCGTCCATAGGCAGCCAGGTACGCATGGGAGCGCTTCCAACTGCAGTGGAAATCAGCCCCACGGGAACATTCAATCCGCCAAGTAGACCCTCTCCAAAAAAGAACGCAACTGAATTGAAGCCTCCGGCAACTTCAGGAGAACAGACCACCCATTGGGAACCTTCTACAAAATCGTCAAACGGAGTTTCTGAAACCGTCGCCGAACCCTGTTTAAAATATCGAAGCAGAGGATAATCTGCGCGTTTTTCCACATCTGAAAAAGTGGATACACCCTTAAGGGAAAACGCCATGTTAGACTGGCCGCCTGTAAGCCAAACCTCCCCAACGAGAGCTCCTTTTGCGCTCTTGGATAATTTTCCGTTTTCAAAGAAGTTCATATCGGAAGGTTTGGAGTTCGCCTCAAACGGGCCTATAAAAAGCTCCCACGAGCCAGACGAATCAGACTTTGTCTTTGCGCTTTTCCCAAGAAATTCAACCGAGATTTCCGCATTTGGAGAAGCCTTTCCCCACACCTTTACCGGAGTATTTCGCTGCAGCACCATATTGTCTGAAAACAGCTTGTTTGGAACAACTTCTGCACAAAGATCTGAGAGTAGAAATGCCGACAGCGCAAAACATAAAAGTTTCTTTTTATAAAATGTATCCATGAAAAAATCTTTATGAATTAAATAAAAATTTTCAAATGATTTTCCCCTTTAGGCCTGCTCGATAGAGCTAAGAAGTGTAAATTTTACACAAGATACTTATATTCATAAAAATATTTTTTCAAAAAAAATAAAAAATTTTTCAAAAAGTGGCAAACTTTACTTGACAATGGGTGAAAGTGGGCAATTATGGGTATCAATGGCAAATAAAGGGTGATTAATGGCGGACGCATTGACAGACGGAGTTTTCTACGTTGGGGAGTTTGAAAAACCTCTCGACGACAAGAGGCGTCTGACTGTGCCGTCAAAATGGCGATTCAAGGGAGATGACTCCGATGTTGCATATTTGGCCATACCCAACGTAAACGGATCAATTTCGGTCTATCCGCCTTCGATGATAGCAAAGTTGATGGAGACGGTGTCGAAAGTGGGGATGTCGAATCCGTCGGCGCAGAGGCAGATACTTCGTTTGTTCGGCAGCGGCGATCGTTTTGGATGCGACAAACAGGGGCGCATAGTTTTGTCGGAGAAGCTGATGAAGCATGCGGGGATAGAGAAAGAGACCGTTGCCGCCGGGGCCTTAACGCACTTTCAAATTTGGAATCCCGAGCGCTACAAGAAATATCTTGAGGAGGGCGACGAGTCTCCCGAAAGCATTTTGGAGAAGCTTGGGCTTTAAACCGAGGAAACTTTTATGGAAACCAACCGCACAATATTCGACAGCCCCGCAATAGCTGAAAGACTTATAAGTTATTTCACGGAGCCGCAAAAAGGCGGGAAAAATTTTTCAATCAAAGAAGGAACAAAAGATACAAAAAAGGCAACCGCCGAGGAGTCGGCAAGAAACCATGACGGAAAGCGTCCGTGAAAGTCTGAATAAGGGGCACATACCCGTTTTGCTGCGAGAAAGCATATCATTGCTCTCGCCTGCCGACGGACGCACATATCTTGACTGCACATTCGGAGCCGGCGGACATTCAAGGGCCATTCTTCAGAGCGCTAACTGCCGCGTAGAGGCTCTCGACCGCGATCCAGACGCAGCTGTGCGCGCGGAGGAATTCAAGAAGGAATTCGGCGCGCGTTTTTCGTTCTTTGAGAGAAACTTTTCACAACTGGACAAACAAAGCACAAACGGGTACGCCGGAGTTCTGATGGACCTCGGCGTATCTTCCTTTCAGCTCGATGAGGGGCGCCGCGGATTTTCCATATTGAGAGACGGCCCCCTCGACATGCGCATGAATCCCAACGAGGGACTCTCCGCCAAGGAGCTAATAGAGAGTCTCGATGAAGACTCGCTTGCCAAGATACTGCGCGACTACGGCGAAGAACCCCGTTTCAGGAAGGTTGCAAAGGCTGTTAAAGAGGCGTCTCAAAACGGTGAGTTAAACTCGACAGCAGATTTGGCGCAAATTGTTGCAAGAGCCATAGGCCCTGCCGGAAGAGGAATGCGGATAAACCCTGCAACAAAGACCTTCCAGGCGCTCCGCATAGCTGTAAATGACGAACTAGGAGAAGTTGAGAGGGCGCTTCCGAAAGCTTTCGACAAGCTCGCTCCAGGCGGAGTGCTTGCGGTGATAAGCTTTCATTCGCTCGAGGACAGAATTGTAAAAAGATTTTTTAAGAAAATGGCAGGCCGCCCAGTCGATTCTAACGACAGAAGCTTCGTTCAAGACAGGGTAAAGCTTGCCGAACTGCTAACCAACAAACCCGTCGTAGCCGGCGCGGGCGAAATAGAAAAAAACCCAAGAAGCCGCAGTGCAAAGCTGCGCGCAATAAGAAAGCTCTAAGATGAAAACCAAAAACCGACAGATACTGGTTCTATCCGGACTGCTTCTCGCCCTTGCGATATCCGTAGGGGCCGGCGGTTTTTCGTTGGCCATGCTCAGACAGCAGAAGGCCGACATAGCTGCGCGCATAAAGAGCTGCGAAATGCAAATAGAGAACATCAGAAGGCTAAACGAGAATCTCAACGCGCAAATTGCTGCGGCGCAAAATCCGCAAGCGCTGCGCGCCATGGCCAAGACTGCGCTCGCCCAGCCGGAGTTCGGCGCGGTGGTCTGGGCGTACGAGAAGTTCGAAAATGCCGTAGTGGAACGCCCGCGCGACGAAAAGGTGCTCATATCTTTCAAAACCCCGCAGCTTGGCACATCTAAAAATATCAGGTAAAAAATGAAACGCAAAACAAGAAGAACGGCGCCCTACTCCTCTTTTATACAGAGGTGGAGATTTCTTTTAGTCGGAGTGCTGCTGTGCGCGGCATTCGGGGCGGTGTTTTGTCGTCTTTACGTTTTGCACATAGTCAAGGAGAAGTGGAGCGAGCAGATTATATCAAAAGCCCGCAACCGCTTTGACAAGATAGATGCTCGCCGCGGAGATATTGTAGATTCGAGGGGGAATCTTCTTGCCACAAGCCGCCCCGTAATAGAGCTTGGTGTGGATCCCGAAAGATTAGAGGGAACGCCCGAGGAAAATGAAGCCCTCCAGCAGCTTGCCGCAATGATAGAGATGCCCTTCCCCGAACTTCTGAAGAAGTGCGAGAAGGAGACCGTAGTATATGAGGACGAGGACGGCACACAGATGCGCAAGGTACGCTGGCGCAAGATTGCCGAGAATATAGACGACCCCACTTACGAGAGAATCCGCGAGCTTAAAATAAAGGCGGTCTACGGGAACAGGAAATATGTAAGGGTATATCCAGCCGGGGCGCTTACGGCCCATGCCGTAGGTTTTCTGAACAAGGAGTTTGTAGCCCAGATGGGTGCCGAGAAGAAGTGCGACTATTACCTGCGCGGGCAGGACGGCTGGCGCGAGACGGAAAGGGACGGTCGCCGCCGCGAGGCCGCCCAGTTCAGGACGCGCGAAGTTGAGCCCAAAGACGGAATGAATGTCGAGATGACCATAGACCTGATCATTCAGGAGATGGCGCAAAGAGAACTTAAGGACATAGTTGAAAAGTACGATCCCGACAGTGCCACTATAATAGTTGGAGAGCCCTCTACCGGTTATCTTTTGGCGATGGCAAGCTATCCGAATTTCGACCCAAACAACTACAACAAATATCCGCAAGACGCTCTCCGCAACAGGGCCATATGCGACCAGTTTGAGCCCGGTTCAACCTTCAAGTGCGTGCCAATAGCCGCCGCCTTGAACGAATCTATCGTTACCGAAAACGACTCTTTCGACTGCAAGAGCCCGAGCGTATCCTACAAGGGCAGAATACTCAGGCTGCCCAAAGATTCCCATCCGCACGACCGTCTAACCGTGCGCGAGATAACCCAAAAAAGCTCCAACAGGGGCGTTGCCCAGCTGGCGGTTTTAATGGGAGAAAACATGCTTTACAAATATGCAAAAGCCTTTGGCTATGGGTCTAAGACTGGCATAGGACTCTCCGGAGAGATAAACGGAACTTTGCACGAGGTAAAGGATTGGGACGGTCTGACAATAACAAGATTGCCAATGGGACACGCCGTGGCGGCAACTCCGATACAGGTTCACTGCGCGATGAGCACCATAGCCAACCAGGGCATATACATGCGTCCACAGATTATAAAGAGGGTGTACGATGCGGAAAGCTCAATAAACTTTCCTCCGGTGGCGGAAAGGCGCGTCATATCAACAAAGACTGCCCTATTGCTCGGCGACATACTCTGCGATGTAGTCGGAGAGGGAGGCACTGCAAGAAGGGCTGAAATACCCGGATACAAGGTTGCCGGCAAAACGGGGACCTCGCAAAAGATTATAAACGGAAGATACAGCAATACAAAGCATGTTGGATCTATGACGGGATTCTTCCCCGCGCAGCGTCCAAGGGTTGTCATAACCGTGGTGGTAGACAATCCGAAGATGAGGGGAATAGGCTACGGCGGCGTGGTTGCCGCTCCGGTATTTTCGAGGATAGGTTCGCAGGTTGCGAACTATTTGGGAATTCAAACAGACAGCGACTTTGAGAAGATGGTCGCATGGAGACAGTCCAGATAAAATGATAAGCTTGGAACAATTCGCATCTTTGGTATGTCTGGGCGGCATGGGAAACCCTTTCGGAAGAATGGCATTTTCAAATTCCGAAGGCGGCTCTCCCAAACGCACGGTTGATTTCATTGCGCAGGCGGTGCAATGCAAGAAGGTCACGGGAGACACTTCCGCGGAGATAAAAATGCTCATGAACGACAGCCGCAGGGTGTCGGCGGGCGCTGTATTTTTTGCCGTAAACGGCAACAATACCGACGGCAACATATATGTAGAGGAGGCCGTACACAGGGGAGCTGTCGCGATAGTTTCCGAAAGGCCCGCGCCAGAGAAATACTTTCCTGCGGCATGGCTTGAAGTTGACGACATCGCCCTTGCGATGTCCCGCGCGGCGAAGAAATATTACGACAAGCCCGATGAAGCCATGCGCGTTTACGCCGTAACCGGAACAAACGGAAAGACCAGCGTAACATGGCTCATACAGCACATGCTTGCGCATCTTTCAGAGAAATGCGGTCTTATAGGCACCATTCATTACGATCTGGGCGGGCGCTGCCTTCCGGCCGGCCGAACAACCCCAGAGAGCCTCGCAGTATACGCAATGTTAAACCAGATGCGTTATGCTGGTTGCAAAAGTGTTGCTATGGAGGTTAGCTCACATGCCATATGCCAGAAGCGCGTGGGCGGATTGGACATGGACTGCGCATGCTTTTTGAATCTCACGCAAGACCACATAGACTACCACAAAACCATGGAGGATTACTTTGAGGCAAAGGCCTCGCTCTTCACCGGAGCCACTGGATCAAAGCCCAAGGTTGCCGTGCTGAATTTCGACGATCCCCACGGAGTGGAAATTGCCCGTAGAATAAAGGGAGAAGTACCTGTTGTTAGCTTTGCAATAGACGACAATACCGCAACAATCAGGGCTGAAGACTTAAAACTGGATTCCGCCTCGTCATCATTTACCCTCGTATGGCCCGGCGGCAGGATAAAGGTATTCTCAAGGCTACCTGGACACTACAATGTATCAAATGTTCTTGCGGCGCTTGCGTGCTTGTATTCGCAGGGGGTAGACATAGCTTCAGCCGCGGCTGCACTGCGCGATTTCAAAGGAGTTCCAGGGCGTATGGAGAAAGTATCCGGCAACGCCAAGTTCGATATATTTGTAGACTACGCCCATACCGACGACGCCTTGAGGAACGGTCTGTCCATGCTCCGCAAGATAGCCAAAGGCAGGCTTCTTGTTGTATTTGGCTGCGGCGGGCGGCGCGACAGGACAAAACGCCCGAAGATGGTGCAGGCAGTGCAGGAATTTGCCGACATAGCCTGGGCAACGTCGGATAATCCGCGCGGGGAAAATATAAATCAAATTTTCGACGACATGCGCAAAGGCATAACCGCTCCTGATAAAATTGCCTTTGTTGAGGACAGGCGCAGGGCAATAAATTTGGCGATAGAAGCCGCCTCCGAGGGCGACTGCATTCTCATAGCCGGCAAGGGGCACGAGGCCTTTCAGGAGCTTGGCGAGACAATAATTCCCTTCGACGACAAGCGCGTTGCCGAAGAGCTCTTAACGCTAAAAGGTCTTGTCTGATTGCAAGAACATGGGTAAAAAATCTATAAACTGTAAAAAAAATGCCTCTTTTTAAAATAGACGACATGCAACTCTGGACCGGCGGAAAATGGTTCGGCCTGTCCGACAAGAAGCCCGAGATAAGGGCGTTTTCAACCGATTCTCGCAACATGCCGCCTTATGCGGCTTTCGTTGCCCTGAAAGCTGCCCGCGATGGGCATGATTTCATAGACGACGCCGTAAAGAACGGTGCAAAAGCCGTAATAGCAAGCAGGCAAATAGAGAATTGCCCGGTTCCGGTTCTGGTTGTGCAAGACACATTGAAGGCCTTTCAGACTATAGCAAAATTTCACAGGTTGCGCTTCGACCATCCGGTGGTTGGCATAACGGGTTCGTGCGGCAAGACCTCCACAAAAGAGTTTCTAGCAAATCTTGTGGCGTGGAAGAATCCGTTGGCGTCGGAGAAGAATTTCAACAATGAAATAGGAGTGGCGCTGTCGCTGACAGCTATAGACACAAAGCAAAACCAGTGCGCAATAATAGAGGCTGGAGTCTCCAAGCCTGGAGACATGGAAGTTCTCGCAAAAATGATAGAGCCAGATTTGGCCATAGTTACAAATGTAGCTCTTGCGCATCTTGAAGGATTTAAAGACATACGTGCGGTTGCCGCGGAAAAAGCGGTACTTCCAGCACACGCCATGGCGGGTGGATGGTGCCTCATGCCGCACGAGCTCATAAGCTGGAAGGCATTTGAGAATCTAACCTGCAAGAAGGCTGTGCTTGCGCCTGTGGACGCGGGGGAAGTTAAGGCGGATCTCGTATTTAGATATGCCGTTTCAGAATCTGAAAATAACGGATCGAGAAATCTGGAACTTTCAATCGAGGGCGGAGACGAATATTGTTTTGCGCTGCCGGAACTAAGCGAAGGAACAACCCTTGATTTGATATTGGCCATATCGGCCGCCCTTATGCTCGGCACCCGAGAGGAGCAGATAGCCATGAGGACAGAATCCATACGCCCGCTTCCGATGAGGGGTTCCATTGTAAGAACGGAAAATTGCGCGTACTATCTTGACTGCTACAACGCATCACCCACTTCAATGAAAGACGCGCTTTCCCATTTTGCAGATGCATGTGCAGATTTCCAGGACAAGCTGTATGTGCTTGGAGAGATGGCTGAACTAGGGTTGGCGTCGCTCAGACACCATAAGGACATAGCAAAGTTTGTGCCCTATTCGGAGACATCGCGGATATGCCTTGTTGGAAGCCGTAGCCAAGATTATAAGAGCGGCCTTCTTGAAAATGGGTGGCCGGAAGACCGCATAAGGATTATAGAAAATTTGCAGGAGCTTGCAGATATAATATCAAACTTTAGCGGAGCCATATTCGTTAAGGGAAGCCGCATATGCCGCCTTGAAGAAGCCCTGCCCCAGTCTGTAATAGATGCAGCAAACGGCGTGGAGGCGCAGGAACCTGAGGCAGACTCTCTTCCCATTGAGGATTCTGGGCCTCTTATAACAGATTTAGGAGAGCGCCCTGAAATTGAGGACGACAGAAAGATGGACGACGACGATTCTGAAGACCTCGACCAGCACGCGCAGATACTTCCGGAATCGGACGAGTTTGAAGACGACCAGCCCGATAATGCCAGTTCTGACTCCGACGACGAGAGGGAGAATATTTAAAAATGTTTCCAGAACTTTCCGATTTAGAAACCTATTTTGGTCCGTTAAGACTTTTCAGGTATCTTTCCGTGCGCTGCGCTCTTGCATGCGCGTGCGCTTTTATAACGGGAATGCTAGTTGCGCCGCACATAATAGTTCTGATGCGCAGACTAAAATTTGGTCAAAGTTTCAGAACGGCGGAACAAGTCGGCGTATTGGCGCAGCTGCATGAAGGCAAAAAAGGAACCCCTGTTATGGGTGGGCTGATCATATTTGCCGGAGTGATGGTATCCACACTGCTGTTCGCAAAATTCAATACGCTAGTAATAACGGCGATGTTCGTTTATATAGTGCTAACGGCTCTGGGTGCAACGGACGATTTTCTAAAGATAAAAAGGAGAACCAGCGACGGGGTATCCGCAAAGGTAAAGCTTCTTGTGCAATTTATAACAACGGCGGTAGCAATAGCCATACTGTACACATCAGAGACCTACGCGCAGTCAATGAGAGAACTGTGGATACCCTTCTTAAAGACGCCCCTGATAGAGTATATGCCTCTTTGGTTTGCGTTTCCATTTTTGTTCTTTGTGATAGCAGGCTCAAGCAACGCTATAAATGTTACGGACGGGGTTGACGGACTTGCCATTGGTTGCACGATATCTGTTGCCCTCGTGTATGCGGTTTTTGCCTATGTTACGGGAAATTCAATAGCGTGCGAATATCTATTCATACACATGGTTCCCGAATGCGGAGAACTTGCGGTAATATGTTTTGCACTAGTTGGGGCTTCGATGGCATTTCTTTGGTACAATGCAAATCCGGCGGACATATTTATGGGAGACACCGGATCTTTAGCTCTCGGAGGGCTCATAGGGGCAATAGCATTTATGACACACCAGCCAATCACCCTCGTGATAGTAGGTGGAGTTTTTGTGATGGAGACTATGTCTGTAATTCTTCAGGTGTCATCGTTTAAGTTAAGAAAGAAGAGAATATTTAAGATGTCTCCAATACACCACCACTTTGAGATAATTGGCTGGAAGGAAAACAGGCTTGTTGTGCGTTTTTGGATTATGTCTTTGATATTCGCATTGGCCGGGCTTGCCACGCTTAAACTCAGATAGAGAAATTGTTTCATGCAAGAAGATGTCCAAAAGCTATTAAAATCTGGCCCTGTTGCCCTATTTGGAACAGGGGCTAGCGCGCGCGCCGCAGCAAGGCTGCTGGACAAAATCGGCACACAGTATACATATTATTCTGAAAATGCAAATTCCGGCGCGGAAGAATTCAACCAAGACGCGGCAAAGAAGCACTCTTTTGTGGTATATTCGCCCGCATTTAGGCCCGACCACAAATGGCTAAATCTTGCGAGAGAAAACGGAGCTATAACACTTTGCGAGCCGGATTTCGCCTCTTTGTTTTGGAACGGCAAGATAGTTTCCATAAGCGGAACAAACGGAAAGACCACGCTTACGTCATTTCTATCAAAAGCCTTTTCTGAAAGCGGATTTTTCTCTTTCGCGGCGGGAAATATAGGAACTCCGTTGTCGGATTTCTGCGCCGATTTTTACGGATGCGACAACTCTGAAAAAATTGCCGTATGCGAAATTAGCTCTTTCCAATCTGCCGCGCTTTCAAAAATGAGATCGGACGCATTCATCTGGACAAATTTTGCGCCGGACCATCTCGATTGGCACACATCGCTCGACGAATATTTCAACGCCAAGTTAAACATAGCCAAGCTGCTAAAATCTCCAATATTCATAGCCTCAAGGAGTGTTTTTGACTACGCTAAAATGCGCGGGATAGAACTTCCTGAATTTGCCCAATGCGCAGAGTCTATGAGCCCAAATGAATGCCCTCCGCCCTTCGATAGTCCTGTGCAAGCCCAGAACTACTCGCTTGCATGTGCGCTGTGGAAGGCCATGCTTATGGACGAGTCCGCCTTGCGCAAGGCTGCTGAAGGCTTTGAGCTGGCAAAATATAGATTCCATAAAGGAGAAGTAATAGACGACGTTGAATTTATAAATGACTCTAAAGCAACAAACGTGCATGCAGCAGAAGCAGCCATAGAAGCGTTATCCGGCAGAACCCTAATATGGATAGGCGGAGGAAAAAATAAAAACTGCGATTTATCAGGTTTTGCAGATCTGCTTTGCAGCCGCGCAAAGAAAATATTTTTAATAGGCCAAACCGCAGAAATTCTAAAAGGTTTACTTAAAGATAGGGAATATTTGGAGGCGCATGTTTGCAATAGCCTACAAGACGCTGTAAAAGAGGCGTATATTGAAGCAAAGAAACTTGAGGTAAATGGCGGGGAAAATCCTGTTGTGCTGTTCAGTCCCGCATTTTCTAGTTTTGGAATGTTCTCAGGATATTCTGAGAGGGGAAAAGTTTTTCAAAATGCGGTTTTTGATTTGAAGAATTTTAAAAATTATCAATTATAAAAGAAAAAGAATAAAGGGGTTTTAATCTTATGAAAAAATTGACCACACTCTCCACTGTTATAGCGCTGCACATAGCGGTAATCAGCATGATGTTCATACAGCCCGGCTGCGGCTCCACATCAGAGGAGAACAAACCCGACGCAAAATCCCAGGCTTCAGATGCTGTCAATCTCTCAGAGCCTATGGAGGGAGATTCTGTATCGGCAAATGCGCCAGAGGCCGATAAACTTGCCGAAGAGCAGCCAGAAGCGGCTCTTCCGGAGGGCTCAGCAGGCCTGAGGGCAGCTCCAACGCGCCCATCTGGAACATGGAACATGAACGGAAGCGGCAAGGTTATTGTGGAGGAATCTACGCCACAAAATGATGCGGTTTCCGTACAGGCTCCTGCTGATACTCAACCTCAGGAGGTTCAAAATAAAGTTCCCACACTTAAGCTTTCCGTATACAAAGTACAAAAGGGTGATTCTCTCTGGTCCATAGCTAAAAAGCACAATGTGCCCTTCGGAGAAATTCTCAAAGCCAATGGGATGACTTCTAATTCCAAGATAAAAATAGGCCAAGAGATACAAATTCCGTCCATAACAAAAACGGCAGACAACTCAGCGGTTTCGTCGGCAACAGCTACAGATAAACCTGCAGAGCAGAAAGCTGCCGTCTCTAGCGGAAAAGAAACAGTATATGTTGTAAAGAAGGGAGATTCCCTTTCAAAAATAGCAGTTATGCACCGCGTAAAAGTTTCCCAGATAAAAGAGCTTAACGGCCTTTCGAGCGATATGGTAAGAATAGGCCAGAAGCTAAAGATTCCGGAGGGCAAGAAGGCTGCAGTTGTATCAGTTGCGACAAGCGGCGGAACACAAGCTCTGGCCGGAGAGGCAATCCACACAGTATCAAAAGGTGAGACTCTCGGCGCGATAGCAAAAAAATACGGCACTTCCGTAAGCAAGATTGTTTCGCGCAACGCAATAAAAGATCCGCGCAAGATAAGAGTAGGACAAAAGATAATAGTGCCCTCCTCTTCATCGTCGGCAGTAAAAAAACCGGCGGAAGTTCAGACACAGCAGGTTAAGAATCAGGTTGCAACAAGCCCGGAGAAAACTGCAACAGAGGTAGCAAAGAAGCCTGAGCAGACAACCGCAACGCAAACTCAGCCTAATGCGGCAACTGTAATTCCGGATTCTGCAACACAAAACGCAGCGGCGGTCCCCCAGCAGATTCAGGAGGTTGAAACCGTAGAGGTAATAAATGCCGACCAGCCCACAACTTCCGGCACTGGAGCGCAAGGGGTAAAGACCGAGGGCGGCACGGAAGTGATAGACCTTTAATATATGCGTAAAGCCGATAGATGAGCGCTGACAATGAAGCGGGAAAAACCTCCGCTTTGAACCGCGGAAGTTTTCCGGGTTCATTGATATTGTTTATTGCGCCTGTCATTTTTCTTAGCGTGCTTGGTCTGCTTGTTCTGACGAGTGCAGGAGCAAATAATGCAGACCAGATGGCGCTGGTAAAGAAGCAGTCGGCATGGATGGTTTTGGCGGTGTGCGTATGCGCCGTAGCAACTTTTATAGACCTGTCAAAATTGCGCAAATATGCAATGCCGCTTGCGGCAGTTTCAATATTCCTGTTAATATTGGTGCTGGTTCCCCAGATAGGGAAGGAAGTTAACGGTGCGCGCAGATGGATAGCTCTTGGACCGGTGGTATTTCAGCCAAGTGATATTGCGAAATTTGCACTGGTAATAATGTTGTCTAGCTACGTTTACGACTACCAGCGTTTCTCAAAGACATTCTTATTCGGCTTTCTGATTCCGTTTATGATACTTTCGTGTTTTTGCGGATTGATAATACTGGAACCAGATTTTGGAACAACGGCACTGTGCGGAGGAGTTGGTCTTGCAATAATATTTCTTGCAGGAACGAGAATGAAATATCTAGTTCCGTCAATTCTGCTCGGAGGAGCGGCGTTTTCGGTATTGATATATTTTAATCCAAATAGATTTCAAAGGCTTGTGAGCTTTTTGGATTTCGAGGCAAATAAGTCTGAGGGAACATACCAGTTGTACCAAGCTATACTTGCCTTTGGAGCTGGCGGAGCTGATGGAGTTGGCCTTGGACAGGGAAGGCAACAGTTATCATTCCTGCCGGAGGCCCACACCGATTTTATCTTTGCAGTAATAGGAGAAGAACTTGGATTGATATTTACTCTGCTTGTGGCTGCGGCATTTTTTGTGTTGTTTGTCTCTACAATGCTGAAGCTCAGAAAAGCTCCAAATATTTTTGAATTCAGCCTGGCTATTGGAGCAATGCTAATGATAGTATTGCAGGCGCTTTTCAATATGTGCGTTGTTACAGGACTTGTTCCTACAAAGGGAATATCCCTACCCTTCATCAGCTACGGAGGCTCAAATCTTGTGGTGATGTTTGCATTTGTGGGCATTCTTACAAACTGTGTGAGATCGTGGGGGAAACGCACGGAAATTCAACCAACTTTCTACGAATAGACATGAGCAAATTTGTTATAGCATGCGGGGGAACGGGCGGACATCTGTCGCCAGGTATAGCCATAGGCCAGGCGCTGATGAAAGCTGGAAATGATGTTGTCTTTGTAATTAGCCAAAAGGAGATAGACTCCAAGTTAATGGCAAAATACAAAGATTTTAAAGTTGTGAAGACGGCCGGAACTCCGTTTTCAGTATCGCCAATTAAACTCTTAAAATTTCTGTTTTCCCAAACAAAGGCGGTTTTTCAGATGCTATCTTTGCTAAGAAGGGAAAAGTGCGATGTGGCGATAAGCTTTGGAGGATTTACATCTATGGGGTTGTCGCTCGCGGCGGCAATTCTTAAGATTCCGCTTGTTCTGCATGAATCAAACCGCAAGGCTGGAAAAGCGATAAGAGTCTTGGGAAGATTCGCAAGGAGAGTATATGTGCCGCACGGGGTAAATATAAGCAGGGGGAAGTCTGGAATAATAAAGCATGCGGGCTATCCTATACGCCAGGAGATAAGAAAGATATCTCAGCGTTCAGCTAAGGAATTTTTCGGGTTCGCACCAGATGCAGATATATTGTTGATATTGGGAGGATCTCAAGGCGCAGCAGTGTTGAACTCTTGGGCGGAGAAAAACTTCCCGGAACTTGCAAAGAACAACATAGATGTTCTGTGCGTTTGCGGGCCGGGAAAGAATGGCAGAGACGACTATTCCTTAAGGGGAAGCGACGGGAAGATCCACCGCATAAAATACCTTGAGTTCTGCGACAACATGAACGCCGCCCTATCGTGCGCCCATCTTGCCGTTGCGAGAGCCGGAGCCGGAACCATAGCTGAATTTGCGCGCTGCGGGCTTCCGAGCATACTTGTGCCCTACCCCCATTCTGCCGATAACCACCAGCTTGAAAATGCAAAATGCTTTGAGAAGCAAGGAGGCACGGTACTTGTCAGGCAGGCTGACATAGGCACACTTTTAAACGAGGTTTTATCCATGATGAAGAATGAGAATCTGCGCAAGGCCATGTTGAAGAATCTTGAGAGGGTTGATTCTCTAAATGACATGGCAAAGATAGTTGAAGACCTCACTTTTATAGCGAACAATCCGCATTAGGCCATATATGCCGAAGAAAATTTACATGGGTGGCGTCTGCGGAATGGGCATGGCGCCTCTTGCGCTTTTTGCGAAGAGCTGCGGAATGGACATCTGTGGTTTCGACGACCACGCTTCAAAGAGAGTTGCAGCCCTATTGGAAGAAAATGGAATAAGCGTATCTGGGAGGTTCGACGCCGACGCGGCAAAATCGGCCGACGCCTTTGTAATAAGCTCAGCGCTTAAGCTCAGGATAGGAACAGACATACCAGAGGGATTAAACCCAATAAGGAGGGGAAAATTTCTTGCAGACGAGGTCTGCCGGAATCGAAAACTTACGGCTGTGGTTGGATCGCACGGCAAAAGCACTGTTACTGCTATGCTTGCACACGCAACAAGGAAGCTTGGGGCAGAAGCAGGATATATAGTTGGAGCCATACCTGCGGGCTTTTCGCCTTCAAAATTTTGCGAGGAAGGAAAGCCTATTTTTGCTGAGATAGACGAGAGCGACGGCACCATAGAAAACTTTTCTCCCGAGGTCTGCCTGGCATTAAACGCAGATTTGGACCATATAGACCAATATGCGGATTCGTCCGAACTTGCAAAGATGTTCGAACGGCTTTTCAGGCGCACAAAGAGGCACATAGTAATATTGGCCGGAGATAAAATATTGCTCGATGCCGCGTTAAAATCGGGCAAACCGTTTACGCAGGTTGAAGCTTCAAGCGATTTTACAGAGACAAACGCACGTCTTGCCGCCGAAGCTTTTAAAAGAACTTTAAATCTGTACAAGGCAGACGAGGTCTACCCTAATAAAAAAACATTTGAAGATTTTGGCGGTGTTGTAAGAAGACAGGAGAGGCTTGGAAATGTAGGAGCTCTTGAAATTTACGCAGACTATGCGCACCACCCGAACGAGATAAAGGCGTTCTTGTCATGGTTTAAGGAGCGTTTCCCAAATAGGATAGTGGTGTTTCAGCCGCACAGATACACAAGAACAAAACGGTTTGCTGGGGAATTTGCAAAGATATTGTCTGAACAAGACTGCCCTGTTTACGTTACGCCAGTTTATGCGGCGAGTGAGCCTTTCGATCCAGACGGGACATCGGAGCGGATAGTAAGACTGTCAGACAAGATCCTACCGCTTGGGTCTTTTGAAGAGTTCGATTCATTCGCTCTAAGACTTGCCGAAGACACGAAAAGAGACGGAATAAAACGCGCGCTTGCAATAGTTGGCGCCGGAGACTTGTATTTTCAAGCGAAGAAAATTTTTAAACTATGAAACCTAAAGTAGCAGTTTTTTGCGGAGGAATATCTCCAGAAAGAGAGGTATCTTTAGTGAGCGGCAAATTTGTATTTGAAGCTCTTAGTAAGAATTTCGACGCCCAGCTTGTGCGCTTAGATGAAAACAAAGTACCTCAATTTATAACTCCGCGCGAATATGTTGTATATCCGGCAATGCACGGAGGATACGGAGAAAACGGTCAGCTGCAAAAGGAACTTGCGCAGCGCGGAATAGAATTTGCCGGATGCGAGGAATTATCAAGCCGCGTATGCATGGTAAAACCGGCGGCAAAAGCGCTTATGCGCGCTGCGGGTGTGCCAGTTCCAAAAGAGATAATATTCGATGCAAAGAATCCGCCGTCGGCCGAGGCGCTCGAATCTCTTCTTGGCGAAAAAATCATAATAAAGCCTGCCGATAACGGGAGCAGTGTGGGGCTTAGGATAGCAAGATCCACATCAGAGATACCTTCCGCGCTTGAGAATCTGCAAGACGGGCTATGGCTTGCGGAGGAAATGTTTGAAGGGCGCGAGCTTTCCGTAGGCGTAATAGGCGGAAAAGCTGCAGGAGTGGTGGAGATAAAGCCTCAAGGCGGAGTATACGACTTTAAGCGGAAATATACGGCGGGCAGTACGGTTTACGAATATCCTGCAAAGCTTTCAGAAGAACAGACTGCCGCGGTAAGGGTAGACGCTCAGAAGGCGTACGAGGCCTGTTCATGCAGAGATTTTGCAAGGGTTGATTTTTTGATAAAAAATGACTCTCTCGAAAGAGTTGCATTGGAGCTTAACACCCTACCGGGAATGACTCCTACAAGCCTGTTGCCAAAGAGCGCAAGCTGCATGGGAATAGACTATGAAACTTTGTGTAAAAATCTTGTAATGCCGGCAATGGAAAGATACTTTGCAAAATACAAGTAAAGATGGCTGGAGGCGTAAGAAGGCAGAGGTCGTGGCGCGACTTAAAAAAGAAGGACGAGTTCCCTCAAGCAACGGGAAAGCGGCGTCCGCTTTCTATGCGCGCGCGGCTGAAAAGCTGGAAGACGCATTTTTTAAGGATACTGGCAGCCGTGGCAGTGGTTGCAATATGTTATGGGGCATATTACGCCGCTACAAATGGAGTACTCACCGGAATTATATCTCCCAAGGCCGGAAAGATAAAGAAGTTTGAACTAAAGACAGACGGAGTAATATCTGCTGCGTGGATATTCAAATATATAGATTTGCCTAAAGACGCGGCGCTTTCAGACATAAACATATTTTTTATAAAGGAGCTGCTGGATTCTGTAGGCCAGATAAAAAGCTCAAATGTAAGCAGAATATATCCTGATACCCTTAGAGTTACCATATCCGAATACGAGCCAATAGCTAAAATAGCTGTAAAGCCTGACGCAAAAATAGAATATTACCTCTTGAGCGCAGACGGAAAATTCTTCAAGCCGGTATGCATTTCAGATGAGAGCGTTGCGAGACTTCCGTCGCTTAGGGGCATAAAGCTTATATTGTCGGATTCGGGGCCGCTCGACTATCCTTTTGCAAATATTCTAAACGAATTTCTAAAGTGTTCCGCTGAAAAGATGCCCGTGGAATGCATGAAATGGCGAACCATAGACTTAAGCGAGCTATCTAGCCTGACTGCTCCGCTCATAAGCGTTATATCGGAAAGTGGCGCGGAATATGTATTCGCGGCAAAAGATTTTGAAAAGCAGCTCGACAGGCTCGATTACATCTTGAAATATTCCACCAGAAAACCCTTAATAGGGATAACCCGCATAGACTTGTCGCTTTCCGACAGGGCTGTTGTGGAACTTGCCAAATAGAATGAACGACTCAAAAACAATTGCGGCTCTCGACGTGGGCACGGGCAAAATGCAGGTGTTCATAGGCGAAATTATAGACGGAAAGCTCCTGAACATAGTTGGGCTTGGACAGAATTCCGTATCGGATGTCAAAAAAGGCGACATAATGGACGTAAGCAAGGCCGCCGCGAGCGCTCAGGCGGCGCTTTCCAATGCAGAAAAGACCTCCGGAGCCCGTATAGGCGGGGTATGCCTTGGAATCAGCGGAACTCATATTAGAGGCTTTAGGAATGTTGGCAGTGCAAATGTAAGCGGGGCAGATGGTATAGTTGGTGCGGAGGATATTCGAAGGGCATGTCTTGACGCGCAGAGTAAATCTATATCAGATGACAAGGTTTTCATACACAACATCTGCTGCGGATATTATCTCGATGGCGAATACACAACAGAGCCGCTCGGCAAAAAGGCATCGCATATAGATGCAGAGTTTTACATGCTTTATGGCGACTCAGAGAAAGTTGCCGACGCCATACACATAGTGGAAAGTTTCGGGCTTGAGGTGAAATATCTTGTGGTAAACGCGCTCGCAGCAACGAGAATGGTCACCACATTTAGACAAAGGCAAGACGGTGTTCTTGTTCTCGATATAGGTTGCGGAACAACAGACTACGCATTCATCAAGCACGACAGAACATTTCAGGCGGGCACCATTCCGGTTGGCGGAGACCACTTCACAAACGACATGTCGTTCGGGCTGAGAATGAGCCGCAAGAACGCTGAGAAACTGAAGCGCAGATTCGGCAAGCTCATATTGACGCAGGAGGAAGCCGAAAGCTCTATATGGACTGAGGGAGACAAGCAGATAGGAGACAGATCCATACCATTGCTGTCCATAACAAAGATATTGAGGGCGCGCATGGGAGAGCTGTTTGGCATAGTCAGAAACGAGCTTGAAGATTTCTTTGTAGATGGGGACGTCAAAGAGATAGTGATAGTGGGCGGCACTTCGAGAATGCAAGGAATAAGAACTTTTGCCCAAGAGTTCTTTGGGGTTCCGTGTTTTGAGACCAAGTTTAGCGCAAGAGTAAAACCTACACTTTGCCATCCAGAATATGCGGCGGCGCTCGGCTTGCTTGATTATACTCTCGCGCGGGTAGAGGCCGACGGAACCGATAAAAAACATTCCTCTTTAAGGACAATCATATCTAAGATTTTTAAGATATAGACGAAAAATGGAACAGCGCTTATCTACTCCAAATACGCAAGGTTCGCACGGCCTAAAAATAAAGGTGGCTGGCATAGGCGGCGCGGGCATCAATGCGTTGTACAAGCTTTGCTTGGAAAATATTCCGTCGGTGGAGTTCTGCGCGATGGACTGCGACGCGAACATACTTTCGCAATGTACCATAGACGAAAAGATTCTGCTCGGCAGAAAGAACACTAGATCTATGAGCGCCGGCGGAGACTCCGCCGCGGGAGAAGCGTCTGCAATAGAGGATTTAGACGCCATAAAGAATGCGGTGGCTTCAGTAGATCTGCTTTTTATAATAGCGGGGCTTGGCGGAGGCACTGGCGGCGGAGCTGCACCTATAGTGGCTCATTGCGCGGCTGAAGGCGGAGCAAAAGTAATATCATTTTGTACGATGCCCTTTGAAGTTGAGGGGGCACAGAAAAAGGCGGAGGCGCAGGAGTCTTTAAGAAAGCTTGAGCTTGAGTCGGACGCTACAATACCGCTTCCAAACGACATACTGCTTAGGAACGCTTCCGCAGAAGCCGGTCTGCTTGATGCCTTTCTAAAGGCCGATACCTGCATGAGCATGGCGGTAAAGAGCATATGTAAGATGCTTCTTTGCACGGGCCTTATAAACATAGACTTTGCTGTGGTAAAGTCGCTATTTGCAAAGAAGAGCAAGCGCACCATTTTTGGAGTAGGCTGCGGAGACGGGGAGGACTGTGTGAATGCGGCTTTGGCGGACTTGTCAAAGTGCCCTTTGCTCAATTTGCCAAAGGCGCCCGAAAAGGCGGACAATGTTCTCATAAATGTAATATGCGGAGCCGACATGGGCATGAACAAGCTTCAGTACATACTTGAAAGCGTATCAAACATGTTCTCCGCAAAGGAAAAGGTGCGCATAGGCGCCATAGTGGACGAATCTTACAAGGGCAGAGTTGAAATATGCGTAATAGGCGCAAGCGGAATATCGGACGGCACCCAAGCGGCATTTTCCGGAGCAACCCCCGTAAAAAATGCGGAGCATTTTGAGGAGAAGTCCAAGCATGGAGAGCGTATAAAGGCAAAGATTAAAAAGAAAATCTTTAAGCCTAAGCCCGAAACTGAAACCGAACAGAGCGAATTTGCATTTATGCAGATGAGTAAGCAACGCGGTTTCTTTGAAGACACCGAGCCTAATTTGTACAGGGGAGAGGATCTGGATGTTCCAACGTTTATGCGAAAGAACATAAAAATACCCCTCTGATACAACAACAGCCCCATGCTCTAAGAATGGATTTTCGTATAATTTTTAGACGCAATAATTAGAGATGCAAAGTATGGAAATAATATTTCCATATGTACTGCCAAAATATATAGGCACAGGCATAGAAAGAAGAACTCTATTTTAAGCAAACTATTGGTATACTATTCTCCCCAACGTAGGAGTGTGATTTTAAAAGTATTTTTTACGGATAAGATACAATAGCATAGAAAAAAGAGCAGTTGCTCTTTTTTTGTTGACGTTTGTGAGCAGTTGCTCTTTTTTTAGTCCGCATGAATGACATCAACCCCAATGCGCTGGACAAGGCCGTAAAATATCTTTTGGAGAAACAATATCCCGAGGGCTACTGGAACGCCCACCTTGAGACAAACTGTTGCATGGAGGCTCAATGGCTTCTGGCGTCGGTATTCTGTTCAATAGATTACGATAAGAATCCGGAAATAGTCTCTTACATACTATCGTGCCAGCGAAGCGACGGCAGTTGGGAAGTATACCACGGCGCTGAAAACGGCGATGTGAACACAACTCTTGAGTGCTATTTTGCATTAAGGCTTACAGGACATTCTCCAGAGGCCCCATACATGAAGAATGCTCGCCAATGGCTTTTGAACAACCATTGGCACAAACACATAAGGGTATTTACAAAATATTGGCTTGCGTTATTCGGAGAATGGCAGTGGGAGTATACCCCTGCCCTGCCACCTGAGATAATATATTTCCCAAAATGGTTTCCGTTTAATATATATAGGTTTGCGGCATGGGCAAGAGCAACGATAGTTCCGCTCTGCGTTGTGACATCGCAGAGGCCTGTAAAGCGCATGCCTGATAGCTTGCGGCTCGACGAGCTGTTTCCAGAGGGAAGAAGCACTGCTATAATGGAGGCGCAAAATAGTGAGAAGTCGGCAATATTTTCATTTAAGACCTTCTTTGGTGCGGTGGACAAAGCTCTGCACTTTTACAACGGGAAGTCCAGAAACTATACTATACATAAGATGGCCCGCAAGAAGGCCATGCAATGGATACTTGAACATCAGGACGACGACGGTTTCTGGGGCGGCATACAACCTCCGTGGATTTACGGAATAATAGCCATGAAGCTTGAAGGATTTGACTTCGACCAAGAGAACATGGCAAAAGCCATAAATGCCCTAAACTTGCATTGGACAGAATCAACCCCTAACGGCAGGCGCATAAAAGCGAGCGAATCTCCCGTGTGGGATACTATTCTTGCCCTAAATGCCCTCATGGATGCAGGTAAAGACGCAAGCACGCCAGAAGTTTCAAAGGCCGTTGATTATCTGCTATCAAAGGAGAACAAATATTACGGAGACTGGGCCCAAACTGTCGGCTACAATATAGAGCCAAGCGGCTGGGCGTTTCAGAGGGAAAATAAGTTTTATCCGGATATAGACGACACCGCTGTTGCAATTACAGCCCTTAAGAAATTTAGAAATTCTCTTCCGGCAAATGACGCAAAAATTGGCAGAATAGACGCATCAATAGAAAGAGCCGCAAAGTGGCTATTGGCAATGCAATCAAAGAACGGCGGCTGGGGCGCATTCGACAAAGACAATACTAGCTCTTTTGTAACAAAAATTCCTTTTTGCGATTTCGGAGAGGTTTTAGATCCGCCAAGTGTAGATGTCAGCGCACATGTGATAGAGGCGTTATTGGTCTCTGGAATGACCAAGGACGACGAACCCGTCAAGCGCGCGCTCGACTTCATCTTTTCCGAACAGGAAGATGACGGCTCGTGGTTTGGGCGCTGGGGAATAAACTACATATACGGCACATGGTGCGCGCTAACAGCCTTATCGGCCTGCGGTTTTGGCATGGAAGATTTGCGTATTCGCAAAGCAGCAGACTTCCTTTTGTCAAAGCAGAATCCTGACGGAGGCTGGGGCGAAAACGCCGCAACATACATGCAGCCCTCCACTCAATGTGCTTCAACCGCATCGCAAACGGCATGGGCGGTTATAGCGCTATCTAGCCTGAAAGACAGCTCGCTTGATAAAAGTATACAGAATGGCTTGGATTTTCTAAAAAGAACGCAAACTGCCGATGGAACATGGAATGAGGAGGAATTTACCGGAACTGGTTTTCCCGGCTATGGATTTGGCGCCAAGGCAGATCTGAGAGAGGGTACCCCGCTGCCACAAGGCAAGGAACTCTCGAGAGGATTCATGCTCAAATACGGGTTCTACTGCCACTACTTTCCTATAGCGGCTTTGGCAAGGGAGAAAAGATGAAAGATACCAAAGAGAAGATTCTTGAGACGGCTTTTGTTCTGATGATAAAGCACGGGATGTCAGCCGTATCAACCGGCGACATAACCAAAGCAATGGGTGTTGCCAGAAGCCTGCCATACAGATATTTCTCCACAAAAAGAGAACTTATATATCAGAGTTTCAAGCTCTACTTTTGCGACAGATTCTTCGACTCCGCGCTGTTAGATAAAAACACTTCTTTTAAAAAGTGCATAGACATAACGGTTGAGAATCTATCAGATTTAATAAAGAATTTAGGTCGGGATTTTGGCGTAAAGATAGATATTTTTGATTATAATATTCTCTATATTGAGGCTCTTAAACGCGAGCCGCGTTTCAAGAGATATATAGCCAAACAAACCGGATTGTTAAAAGAGATAGCCAACCGGGCTATAGAAAATGGAGAGCTAAAAGCTCTACCGGTTGACTTCATCGGTAGGGTATTTTTAGACATTTGCGGAAGAGGATCAGACATAACCGCAAAAGAGAACTCTCCTTCTTGCAATCTTGATAATATCTTATCTGATATGCAAAGATTCTATGAACTCATAAAAAAATAGATTAAAAACAAATAAATTTCTTAGTATATAAAAACTACATAAAAGTATAATTTGTAAAAAAAATGGCGGCTTTCCAGCCGCCATTTTTGTCGTTAGCAAATATTCCTATTTTCTTCTCCTCTTGAGGAAAGCAAAACCTATTGCCAACATACCAAATATCATGGCGTACTCAGCAGGCTCAGGAACGGCAACAAAGTACAAACCGTCATCCTTTATCACAAAATGCCAGTCGCTTAGATTGGCAGTGCCGCTGTACTCGTAGGAAAAATCTCCCTCGCCGAAGTCCACGGTGGAATCGCTCTCCCACGATATTATCAAGTACTCCGTCTCCCCTGCCGCAAAGCTGCCGCTGAATTCAAACGTGTACTGGCCGCCGGCATCGCCGGACGCCTTGAGAAAATCCCCCGTCAGCGATATCAAGTCGCAAGTGCCGTCGGCGGCAAAATCAACAGCTATCC
>CALXQW010000028.1 GCA_944390805.1 uncultured Opitutales bacterium
AAGCGAGCAATTCAATAAGGGAGCTTTTATATAAGATGCTGAAATTTCTAAAAAGTTTTTACTCGAGGTTTTTTTCCAACGACATAGGCATAGACCTCGGTACGGCAAACACTCTCGTATTCGCGAAAGACAGGGGCGTTATAATAAGCGAACCCAGCGTGGTGGCGATAAGGACGGACTCTAAGAAAGTTCGGGCGGTGGGTTCGGAGGCAAAGAGAATGCTTGGTTCAACTCCGATGAACATAACGGCGCTTCGACCTATGAAAGAGGGTGTAATAGCAGACTTTGAGATTACGGAAGTCATGCTGCGCTACTTTATAGAGAAGGCCGGCGGACAGCTTAACCTTGTTGCGCCGAGAGTTGTAGTTGCGGTGCCTTCCGGGATAACGGAGGTTGAGCGCAGGGCTGTCAAAGAGTCTGCCATAAGGGCTGGAGCGCGCATGGTGTACCTTCTCGACGAACCGCTGGCATCAGCCATGGGAGTTGGGCTTCCCACAAGTGAGCCTATCGCAAGCATGATAGTTGACATAGGCGGCGGCACTACAGAAATTGCAATAATATCTTTGGGAGATATAGTATATTCCAAGAGTTTGCGCGTTGGCGGAGACGAGATAGACAACGCCATAGCTCAGTACATGAAGAGGGCCTACAACCTTATAGTTGGAGAGCGCATGGCGGAGGAAATAAAGATAAGGGTTGGCTCTGCATTTCCTCTCGACGAGGAGCTTACTATGGAAGTTAAGGGGCGCGACAGCGTAGCTGGGCTTCCGAAGTCTCTTGTTATTACATCGCAGGAGATACGCGAGGCTTTGGACGACACTTTCAACCAGATTACCGACGCCATAAAGGAAACCTTTGAGCATTGTTCCGGCCAGCTTAGCGCCGACCTTGTAGACAGGGGATTGGTCCTTGCCGGCGGCGGGGCTTTGATACGCAATTTGAATTTGCGCATTTCCGACGTTACAGGGCTGCCTTGTTTTGTTGCCGACGACCCTCTAAGGGCGGTTGCCAACGGAACAGGCATAGTTTTGCAGAATCTAAAGAAGAAGCTCGACGACGGGGAGTAGGGCGGCATTCCGTTTTATCGGGCTTTGATATTCAGGAGAAAGAGACTGGGAGTTGGCGGCGAAGCGGAGCAGGGCTGTGCAGAGCGTGGCGGTCTTTGCGGCGCTGCTTTTTTTGTGTCTGCTTGGGCCGGGTGCAGTGAGGCATTTTACGGGGGGGTTGTTTGAGGAGTTCAGGGCCCCGATAGACGAGCTGCCGTCGAGATTGTACGACCTTGAGAAATTCTGGTCTTTGCATTCAAACTCTAAGAGAGCGCTCATAGAGGCAGGAAGGGACTTGGCGCGTCTAAATGCCGCGTACGAACTTAAGATATCTGAGAATGCGTCGCTTAAGGAGACTCTGCTAAGGTACGAGTCTATATTCAATTTTCCGTCGCACGAGAAATTCAACGCGGTTGTTGCGAGGGTTGTGCGGAGGGATTTGAGCGCATGGTGGCAGCAGATGACGGTGCGCAGAGGGTCTCTTGACGGAGTGTGCGTTGGCGATGCTGTGGTGTATTCCGGTGGCATAGTGGGCAGGATCAGCGAAGTGTCTTTAAACACGGCGGTTGTGGAGCTTTTAAGCAGTAGAAAATTCAGGCTTGCGGCGCATTTTGAAGGCTCTGATGAACCGGTAATTTACCAGGGGGCGGGAGCTTTGTCTTTTCACGATCCTTGCGGGGAGGTGTCCGATGTGCCGTCGAATCTTTCGGCTAGCGCGGCGAGGCCTCTTAAGCTGGTTACATCGAGCCTTGCGGGAACTTTTCCTGAGGGGCTTGTCATAGGGGACGTTGTATCTTTGAATGCAGATTCAAGCGCGTTATTTAAGGAGGGCA
Organism: uncultured Opitutales bacterium; assembly: GCA_944390805.1. GTDB lineage: Bacteria > Verrucomicrobiota > Verrucomicrobiia > Opitutales > Intestinicryptomonadaceae > CALXQW01. The sequence continues at coordinate 1,880 of CALXQW010000028.1, forward strand.
AAGTTGTTCTAAGGGCAAATTTGGCTTCTCTAAGGGAGGTTGTGATTCTTACTAAAGTGCGTCCGGAAGAGACAGATTCCAATTTGGGGAAGTCCGTCGAAGGGGAGGATTCTTAGCCTGTGAATACCCGTGCGGACATAAGAATTCCTATAATTGCGGCGTTTGAAATTGCTATTATACTAATGCTCGGCGTTCTGAACGACACATTGAGCGGATTATCCTTGTATGTGTTTGCGCCGGCAATTCTACTTGTTGCGCCGTGCATGTTTCTAAAGCCTGTATCGGCAGCTATTGTGGTATTTTGCGCTGGGTTTTTGTTCGAGGCATTCTTACCTATAAGAGACGCAATTATTGTTTTTGTGTTGCTTGCGGGGTGTGCGGCGGGATTGTGGTTTGCCCCGCGTTTGAGAGTTTTGGGAAAGCCGTCGGTGGCGTTGGTTTTTGCGGTGTCTAATGCGGTTATTTTCGGGCTGTTTGCGGCTATACTGCCTTCTTGCGCGGCAGATTGGCTTTCTCATGCGGAGAGGCTGTTAGTGGATTTTGTAGTTTCGTCTATTTTTGTTGCGGCCGCGGCGCCGTTTGCGGTGTCTGTATGTGAAGGAGTTTTCATGCTTTTGGGCATAGATTTGGATTATTACGGGCGCGTCTGATATGGCGAAGGTTGAAACATATACAAAAAGAAACGGGAGACTGGTGGTATTTTTTGTGCTATTTCCCGTATTCTTTGCTATTCTGGTTGCGGCGTTGGGATACAAGCAGATACTCAGGCACGATAAATACGTAAAACTCAGCGAGCGCCAAATACTAAGAAGGGTGATTCTTCCAGGTGCGCGGGGAGACATATTTGACCGCAACGGAAATTTGCTTGTTGGCAATTCCGCAAGGTTTTCAGCCTCGGTGTATTTCAACGAGGTTCGCAAGCCTTTCAGGGAGGAGTACAAACGTCTTAAATCTGAAATTATAGCCAGGGCTAAACAGAGAGGGGAAAAGGCGTCGATAAATTCGGCTGAGCTGTCTTTTAAAGCCAGGGAAAATATTCTGAGGGGATATATAGACGAGGTAAACTCAATATTGGGATCAAGCTACGAGCTTAACACTAAAGATTTCAACAGGCACTTTTCGAGCCGCCAGCTTCTGCCCCTTCCTTTGATAAAAGATTTAAGCCATAGGGAACATGCAATACTTGCGGAGCGTCTGCCTGTGGACGGTCCTGTGCAGATATTTTCAGATACCGCGCGCACCTATCCGTACGGCAAGCTTGCGGCGCATGCTTTGGGGTATGTATCGCAGAGTTTTGAAAAGGTTCAGGAGGGAGCTCCTGGAGAGGAGCTTACCACGTTTTCGTTTGTGGGCAAGACGGGCAAAAGCGGAATAGAGAAGGCTTTCGACGAGACTTTGTCGGGGCAGAGCGGCGTTAGAATATATGTTGTAGATCCTAACGGCTTTCAGTACGACAAGCTCTTGGATATAGCCCCAAAGAAGGGCGGGAACATATATTGCTCTCTCGACGCAGATTTGCAGGCTGTGGGCGAGAAGGCCATAGAGGGCAGAAAGGGAGCCGTTGTTGCGCTCGATATAGACACGGGAGAGATACTTGCCCTTGTAAGCGAGCCAAGTTACAATCCAGAGGATCTATCTCCGTTTATATCCAATAAGGTAGCAAAGGACATAACAGAGCGCGAGGCATGGCTCAACAGGGCAACGCAGGGACTTTATCCGCCGGGGTCTACCTTCAAGGTTGCGACGGCATGTGCGGGGCTTATGACGGGTGTTATAGATCCGTCGGCCACTGTGAATTGCACTGGCGGATACAAAGTAGGCAATAGAATTTTTCCTTGCCATAAGAGAAGCGGGCACGGCGAGGTTGACTTGCGCAAGGCGCTTGCGTACAGCTGCAACGTTTATTTTTACAAATACGGCCTGGAGATGGGTAGCGAGGCCATATCTGCAATGGCAAAAGAGTTCGGGCTTGATTCTTCAAGCGGAGTTGAACTTTACGAGGACGCCTGGCGCAGGAGTATAGTTCCAACGCCGGAGATAAAAAAGAAGCGCGGAGACGGCTCGTGGACGGGCGGAGATACCGCCAACATGAGCATAGGGCAGGGGTATTTCAGGACAACACCCTTGCAGGTTGCCTGTATGACGGCATCTTTTGCCGCAAAGAGAACCCGCACAAAGGCGTCTATACTTCACGATGCAAAACGCAAGGGAGGATTGGAATATCACGGGGCAGAAGAGCTTGCACTTTCGGACGAGCAGTACAATGCGGTGGTGGAGGGAATGATAGGGTCTGTGGAATACGGAACTTCTAAGCGAGCGGCGATAGACGGGGTGCGTGTGGCGGCAAAGTCCGGCACGGCTCAGGTCATGGTTGACGGTCGTCCGCTGACGCTCGCATGGATGATAGCTTTTGCGCCTGTTGAGAGGCCTGAAATTGCCGTTGCGGTGATAATACAAGGCGAGGTTCCCGGAGACGCTTCCGGAGGGCGCACCGCAGGTCCGGTAATCCACGATGTCTTGCAAAAATATTTCGACAAAAAGAAAATAAATGACGATTAATATAAAAGATATGAACACGCTAAAGATTTTTGCCGTATCCGCGTTTGTCTTTGCATTTGCGCTTTGCGGATGCGAGAAGAAAACGCCTGGAGTTTTGGAGCTTTCTGAAGTTGAGCTGTCGGCTCCGGAGATTTTGGAGAAAGGAATATCCTTCAAGGGAAAATGCAAAGATCCATCTGTTAGGGTTTCCCAGATAGACGTAAGGTACGAACCTAAAGACGCCAACGCGTGGGTTAGGGTTAGGCCTGTGCAGCCGGGCTTTACAGACGAACACGCAAAAAATGATTTCGGGTTTACGGTTTTAAAAGCGCCTTCGGTAAAGAAGATTCAGTTTGGGGAATCCAGAAGGGAAATTTGGAGCGCAAAATAGCCTAAGCTAAAAGCGCATAAGTTGCGGCATATTTGCGCGCTGCATTTGCGGATTAAGAGAAGTTCCGCGGAGGCGTTAAATGCGCATTTTGCATTTTTTTTGCTAAAAATATGCTGTTAGAAAAGATTTGCGCTTTTTATGTAAATGTTTTGAACTTTGCGGTTAAATTTTACTACGGCAATGACAAAGAAAGAAAATATATTGGAACTGCTTGAGCGTCCTCAGGCGCAGGCAAAACTTTTAGATTCTGCCAAGGGCAACATAAAGAAGCTGCTCGACGAAAACTTTCTGCCTGATTGGGCTATGAGCACCCTTGAAGAGCTGCTTGAAAGCGGCGCTTACGAGGAGCTTAACGACAGGTTCTTTACCGTCATAGCATTTGGCACAGGCGGCATGAGGGGCCGGACTATAGGCAAGGTGCCGTCGGCGGCGGAACTTGGAAAGGTATCTGAGCAGGGTACTCCAGAGCACGCCGCTTTGGGGACAAACAATATGAACGACTTCACCGTTGCCCGCGCTACGATAGGCCTTTTCAACTATTGCAAAAGGTATTGCTCCGAAAAGGGTCTTGGGGTGCCGAGCCTTGTTGTCGCACACGATGTACGCCATTTTTCTCGCCATTTTTGCGAGCTGATAGCGTCTATATGGACTGGTCTTGGCGGCGAGGCCATGATATTCGACGGTCCACGCAGCACTCCGCAGCTTTCCTTCAGCGTGCGCGAGCTTAAAACAACGGCGGGAATAGTTGTGACGGCGTCGCACAATCCGTCGCACGACAATGGCTATAAAGTTTATTTTTCCGACGGCGCGCAGGTTATAAGCCCCGTTGCCGAAGGCATAGTAGAAGAGGTTGCAAAGGTTTCTTGGGGCGATGTAAAAAGCCGGCTTGGCATAGATTTAAAGGCGGTGCGCGCAGTTCCTGCCACCGCAGAAGAAGCGTATATAAAGGCAATCGAGGCCTGCGTTATAGATACCCAGGCAATGCGCCAGCATAAGCCAAAGTTGGTCTTTACAGCAGTCCACGGAACGGGTGCAACTTTGTGCCCTAAGATTATGCGCCATTTTGGGCTTGAGCCGGTTTTGGTCGACGAGCAGATGAAGATGGATCCACGTTTCCCGACGGTCAAGCAGCCTAATCCGGAGTATCCTGAGACTTTGTCCATGGGCATAGCCAAGGCTATGGAGGTTTCTGCCGATTGTCTTATGGCAACAGATCCCGATGCCGACAGAATGGGTGTTGCCGTTCGCACTCGCGACGGTTCCATGCGCCTGCTTACGGGCAATATGATAGGCGCCCTTTTGGAGGAGTATCGCATATCGAGAATGGAGGAGTTTGGCTGGATAAAGGAGCCAAAAAATTGCGCCATAATAAAGACATTTGTAACATCTCCATTGCAAGATGCCATAGCCGCTGCTCACGGCTTGAAATGCATAAACACCCTTACAGGGTTTAAGTGGATAGGCGGCAGGCTTGAGTATTATCAGAGGCAGCTTGAGCCATTTTTAGGTGGAGAGAATTACGATAATATCTCGTACGAGCGCCGTCGCGAGCTTTACCAGAAGCACTCCACATTCTTCGTATTCGGCGGGGAGGAGAGCTACGGCTATCTTGCCACGGACTATGTGCGCGACAAAGATGCCAACGCCGCTGTAATAATGTTCAGCGAGATGACCGCCTGGCTTAAGGGCAGGGGCATGACGGTGGACGAGTATCTCGACGAGATTTACCTGAAGTACGGTTATTTCTACGAATCTCTTAAGAGCATTTACCGCGAGGGCGCCGCTGGTGCTAAGAAGATACAGGACTTTTTAAAGTCGATAGCCGAAAAGCCCATAGACGAGGTCTGTGGCGTTAAGGTTGCCAAGGCTACGGACTTTTTCAAGGACGAGATATTCGATGCCGACGGCCTGAAGATTCCTCGCGAGAAATTCTTCTTCTACGAGCTCGAGAACGGCTACAAGTTTGCTATACGCGCAAGCGGTACGGAGCCTAAGATAAAATTCTACGGATTTGCCAAGGAGGCTGTTTCAGACAAATCTGCGCTTGCCGGCGCAAAAGAGCGCGCCAAAGCGGAGCTTGAGCGCATGCTTGACGGTCTGGAGAAAATCTTCGACGCCAGATAGTAAAGAGTTTTTTATCTTATAGTTTTTTTTGCGCCGCAATGCGCCGAACTTTCGTTTGCGTTTTGCGGCGTTTTTTATTTTTGAAACAAATTAAGTTTTTTGGTTATATTCCCATTGTGAAAAAACTATTTGTTTCGATTTCAGCATGTTTTTTTTGCGCAATTTTCATATCTGCGCAGGAGCAGCTTTTTGAAGATAGGAATTTTGCCGGGGGATTTAGGCTTTCAGCCACAGATTCCCGTGCAAATCCTGTTGAGGTTGGATATATATTCTCAGACGGCAATAGCAGGCCAAAGTGGAGGCTCGCCCAGTGGGGCACTAATTATTCCCTCGAGGGCGTTGCGGAAAAAAACGATGGGAATTCAAGAACTATGGAGAATGCCGGCAAGCTTGTCCAGCTGCGCAAAGACGGAAAAGATACAGTCTTGCGCCTTGAGATAAGAGCGGGTGACGATTACGGCGGAAAGCTCAGAAAGCCCGGCGAGGCATGGCCTCACCTTCTTATAGAGCAGTCTTTCGATGCTCTCCCGAAGATTTCCGAGATAAAAAATTTCAAGGTATCGTACGAGGTGAAAATCTCAGATGTCCGCGCCGTGTGTAAAGAGCGCATGGATGAATCTTTGCATGCTGCGCAACTTGTTATGTTCTTTACTCTCCAAGATAGAAATAAGGCTTCAGCCGGATATGGAGACTACATCTGGTTTGGGTTGCCCATATACGATTCCCGCCATGATTTTCCGCCTGCGCACAAAGCCGTAGACGCCGGAAAGGCCGATGCAACCGCAAAATATATATACGCCGTAGATGGCAGAAAGCTTCACCGCTCCAAAGTACGCATGGGCAGATGGATTAAGTTCGACAAAGACGTTCTTCCTCTCATGAAGGAAGCTCTTGAAGATGCCTTTAAAAAAAGCTACCTGAAAAATTCCGAACTTAAGGATATTGCCATATCAGGTATGAATACAGGCTGGGAGATGCCGGGGCCCTTTAATGGCGCGGCGGAATATAAAAATATTTCGGCAACATATGAAAAAAAGCCTGCCAGAAAATAAAAAACAGGTGAATTTTGTTGTAAGGAATTTTTTATTAGGGCAGGATTTTTACAAATGAATATTTATCCCGCAATAGACATACAGGGCGGCAAGTGCGTTAGGCTAAAAAAGGGCGTTGCCGCAGATAGCACCGTGTATTTTGAAAATCCGCTCGATGCGGCCAAACTCTTTTTGGATTCGGGAGCCAAGTGGATACATCTGGTTGATTTGGACGGGGCTTTCGGAGGGGTTTCGTCGTGCCTGTCTTTTGTTGAAAAAATTGCAGGGCTTGGCGTGAAAGTTCAGACGGGAGGAGGCATGAGGTCTGTGGAATGTGTGCGCGCGGCAGTCGAGGCGGGAGCGTCGAGGGTGGTTGTGGGCACGAGGGCGTGCTCGCAGCCGGAGTTCGCATCGGAGCTGGTTTCTTTATTCGGTTCAAAGATAGCGGTAGGCATAGATGCAAAGGGCGGCAAGGTTGCCGTGAAGGGCTGGGTGGAAGTCAGCGGGGTGTCGGCTCAGGAGATGGCATCCGATATGGCCTTACGAGGGGTATCCACAATAATATATACTGACATAGATACCGATGGTATGCTAACTGGCGCAAATATACCTGCCCAAGAAGTCATGTTAAAGACTCTTGCCGGAACTAAAACTGCTCTCATTGCATCTGGCGGAGTGTCATGCTTGACGGATGTTGAGAAGCTCTCAGAGCTCGCAAAAAATTACAAAAATCTCGACGGCGCGATAGTTGGAAAAGCCATATACGAAAACAAAATATCGCTGCCGGAACTGCTTAAGTTGCAGTCGTAATTTCCCTATTTATTTATAAAAAAAGTAGGGGAGGGCTTATCGCGTTCCCCGTTTTTTTATTTATTTGCCGAAATATTCGGCGGCGAATTTATCGAATGGGGTTTGGTCGGATATGTAATTTGCAATTTTCATTCCGTCCGGATTTTTCAGCACATAGCCTACATGTACCTCTTCTGAATTTGCATATTTGAAAAATACAAGCGCGTAATTATCAAAGTCCCACACGCACAGATATTCCTTTGAAACTTTAAGATAATCCTTCAAATTCTGCGCCATCTGATCTTTTGTAAGAGACCCGTAGGCGGCCTCGTATCGCTTGAGGCTTTGCGGGCATAGCCTGCTTTTGAAAGAGTCGAAATCTAGCGCATAGAACAAATCTTGGGTCTGCTTGTAGAATATATACGCCGCGTTCTTTTCGAGCTTCTCTTGCGGCATGCGTGCAAGCTTTAAGGATTCTTTCTTGTAGAAGAACTCTGGAGACGATTCTTTTGCGGATATGTCAGACTTTTGCAAAGACTTTAAATCTTGCGCTATCATTCTTGCAAGAGGGTCGGCAGAAGATGGATTCCACTTTGCGCTGGAAATTTCCATAAAATTCATTCCAGCGGGTAATCTTCCGCTTCCGCACTCGAAGAAAACCGCAATCTTACCGTCTCCCATGGCACAGGCTTTTGCTGAATTCTTGAAAGCAGCCTTATCCATTGCAGAAAGCAACTTCATGGCTCGCTTGGCAAGCTTGGGGTTTGTGAGAAAATTCCCGAGAAGTTTAACATCTTTCTTTTCGGCGGCAGCAAAGATGCTATCTATAAGCCCAGCAGGCAAAGAGACATCTTTCATAACTACATCTATGCAGTCATTTGCTGCGGAAGATTCTATTGATGGGCACATTTTGTATGCAAGCTCTGCGTGCCCCACAGAAAATAAAAAAATTAAAGTTAAAATATAAGCGGAGAATTTCTTTATGCTACAGAAGGTTTTCATGCAGTTTGAGAGTTAATATTTGCGCCTGGAAATTTACAGGTAGTGTTTCTTTGTTTTATTTAAAAGGAAAGTCTATCTCTTTGCAAGTGGGCTTGCCGTCGGGCGATAGCATGGGCATTGAACACGAGAAAAGTTCCTCCAAAAGCTTAAGAGCGCATTCCTTAGTCTGCGGTATTCCAGCTCCAAAAGCTCTTTTTACCGCCATAAGCGCAAATGCGGCACGCTCTATTCGCCTGCTTTTTATGGACACATTTCGGCTCTGAGCTTCTTCGAGAAAGTCCTTCAAAAACTTTTCCGGCGATGTTTCAAGCCATGTTGGCACTGCGCGTATCTTGTAGGTTCCCTTGCCGAAAGGTTCTATATCAAATCCGCATGCGTTGAAGTGTTCCAGGGCAGATTCAAAAAATTCCGCAGAGGCCCTGTCGAGATTCAATATGGGAGAGATTGCAAGCCTCTGCGATGCCGCCTTGTGTTCTTCCTGCTTAGATTTTAGGATATTCTCGTAATTTATCCGCTTTAACGCCGCGGGAACCGACATCATCACAAGCGCTTTTGGAGTTTGAAACAATATGTATTTTTCCCGGTAGAATGCCAGAAATTCCCAACCGTTTGCCAATGCCGATCCTTCGGCGTCTTTATTTTGCAACTGGCCATCATCGATAAATTCCTGAAATGAAATATTCCCGGATATTACATGCCCCTCATATTGCGCAGGCGTGCTCTTCAATTGTATATGGGAGTAATCCTCAGCGGCAAATGTATCTTTTGAAATATTTAGCTTTGCCGCATTCTCAGGCTTTCTTTCTTCGGGATTATGGCAGATGAAAGACGCTTTCTCTTCAGCCTTGGAATTGGCATCGGCCCCATCTTTTTGATCTTTCTCTAAAAGTGCGCCTCTATGAAATTCTAAGACCCCATGCTGATTGACATATTGCGGCTTTAAAGCGCTTTTTCCCGCACCTGATGGCATTAAAGAGAAATTCTCCAGAGTTCTTAGTATGTTTTCGTAAAGGAAGTCCCTGACGATAAATTCGTTCTTCAATCTAACTTCTCTCTTTGCCGGATGCACATTTACGTCAACATCTTCCGGAGGTATGTTTATAAAAAGAAACGCCGCCGCATATTTGCCGCGCGGTATAGACGCTCCGTAGGCGTCCTTGATTGCGTAATATGCCGCGCGCAGATCCACAGGGCGCGAATTTATATATGTGCACACATACTTTGTGCTTACGCAGAACTCTCCGGGTTTTAAGACCGCCCCTTCAACGCTCATTGCTCCGCTTGAAACTTTTTTTAGGGGAATTATCTTGGAAGAAATTTCCCTGCCGAAAATTTTGTCAACCCTGCCTATGATATCGGGATTCTTTTCCGACCTGAACAATACCCTTGAGTTTTCCGCAAGGCTAAATGATATATGCGGAAGCGCAAGCGCATATAGCCTGCACAATTTAACTATGTGTCCCGCCTCAACCGCATCGGACTTCAAAAACTTTCTTCTTGCCGGCACCGAGCAAAACAGGCTCTCCACAACTATCTCTGTTCCGAAAGCCATTCCGCAAGAGCGGCTCTCTTCTATCTGCCCGCCGACAACCTTCACAAGCGTTCCCTCCGCACTTCCAGCCGGGCGCGTCTTTAGCGTAAAACGGCTCACTGAAGCTATGGACGGAATTGCCTCCCCCCTAAAACCGTAGCTCGTTATTTTGTTTAAGTCCGGCGCAGACCTTATCTTGCTTGTGGCATGGGGTTCAAGGCATAGCACGGCTTGGTTTGGCGTCATTCCAATTCCGTTGTCGCTTACCTTTATAAAAGATTTCCCGCCGTTTTTAAACTCTATATCTATGCGCGTAGCCCCAGCGTCTATGGAGTTTTCTACCAGCTCTTTTACCACTGAGGCCGGACGCTCCACAACTTCTCCGGCGGCTATCTTATTTGCGACGTCGTCGGGAAGCACCCTTATCTCTGGAAGATTCTCAGTGTTTCGTTCCGGCATAGATCTTACTAATTTAGATTGCGTATTCCCTTTAACAAGAAAAATCGCAATTTCAGCCCTTCAAATCTTTGAGCATAATATGCCGCTATGCTCTTATATAATAAAAAAGTCCGTCCAGCATGCGCTAGACGGACTTCCTAAATTTATATAACTTTGCCTATTAAGCGAAAGCCTTTTTTACAAGCTCCTGCTCTTCGAGAAGCTCCGCATTTGTGGCGTCTATCTTCTGCCTGGAGAACTCGTTTATCTCAAGGCCTTCAACAACCTCAAAAGTCTTGCCGTCCTCCGTGCGGACAGGCATGGAGGTTATTGTTCCCTTCGGGGTGCCGTACTGGCCCTCGGAACATACGCTGACGCTGTGCCAGTCGCCCTTAGGCGTTGGATTGATAAGGCTCTGTACGGTGTTTATAGCAGCATTTGCCGCGCTCGCCGCGCTCGAAGCTCCCCTTGCGGCAATTATTGCCGCACCGCGCTTCTGCACGACAGGTATAAACGTGTTCTTGAGCCAGTCTTCATCCTTAATTACCTCTGTTACAGGCTTGCCGAATATCTTGGCATTGTAGAAGTCTGGATACTGCGTGGAGGAGTGGTTGCCCCAGATCGTCATATTCGTAACGTCGTTTACATGGCCGCCAGCCTTCTGCGCCAACTGTGCCTTTGCGCGGTTCTCGTCAAGACGGGTCATGGCAAACCATCTGTTACAGGGAACATCTGGCGCATTGTTCTTTGCTATCCACGCATTTGTATTGCACGGATTGCCTACAACCAGAACCCTGATGTCGCTGGCGGCATTGTCCTGTATGGCCTTGCCCTGGCCTATGAATATCTTGCCGTTTATTCCAAGCAGATCTCCGCGCTCCATTCCGGCCTTCCTCGGAGCGGAACCAACCAGCAGTGCCCAGTTTACACCTCTGAAACCTTCGGCCAAATCGCAGGTGGGAACTACCTTTGTTAATAGCGGAAATGCGCAGTCGTCAAGCTCCATCTGAACTCCTTCGAGCGCTTTCATCGCTGGAGCTATCTCTATCAGATGCAATTCCACAGGCTGATCTGGCCCGAATACGTCTCCCGATGCTATACGGAAGAGCAGAGAATACCCTATTTGTCCGGCAGCGCCGGTTACAGCAACTTTTATTGGATCTTTCATATTATATAATCCTTTCCTTTGGAGTTTTTATTGAAAATTCTTATCTGTGCTAAATTTCTTTGCAGTCGTTCTCGTCCTTAACCTTGTAGCCCGTATCCTGCCTGTGGTGGTTTATCTTGTTCTTCTTTACGTATGCGGCGTGCAAATCGTCGGCGCTCATGCCCAGAGTCTGCGCAATGGACACCAGAAAGTGCAGCATATCTACCACCTCTACTCGCGCGTTTTGCACGTCGAAACTCTGGTACTTGGCCCACCATTTCCACGGGGCAGAATCTACAAGCTCAGCGTTCTCCTGCGCCAATGCCCGCGAATAATTAAGCAGCCATTTTATGCGCTCCTCGTCTGTAAGCTTTTGCGTGTCTATGCCTATGCGCTTGTTCAGCTCGTATTGCTGATTGAAAATTTCGTCGAGTTTATCCATGCAATTTAACCTGTTAAAGCTTGTATCAATACCACATTATCCGGCGAATACCAGACTAAAATTATCCTGAAATATGCAAAAGGCGAATTCTTTAAAATTCGCCTTCGGTTAGCCCGCTATGCGGATACTTTCTTCTTTTTGCGCGCCATGCGCCACTTTTCTCTGTGGTTCAGAGCCCAATCCATTAGGGCTTTTTCAAACCCTATATCGTGCCCGGCCTTTTCGCTCTCCAGCCATTTGTGTTTCATAATTTCTTCGCGCTCAGCGAGAAACTCCCGATATGTGCTGGATTTGCTCAGAACGAAATCTCCACCGGAGGGCTTTGAACTGTTCTTGTTTGTGTCCATATAATATCAAGATCCTTTATTTGTTGAGAAGTATAGCATTTCTTCGCGCTTAAAATCAACCGGTTTTTATAGAAATTTTCGTCATGAATCCCAATATTTTATTGTATTGGCGATTGACTTTTACATGCAATTTATATATCGGTATATTCTGCAAGAAGCTATCATGTTTTAAATTAAACTCTTTAAAAAATTACATATGAAAAGAAGAGCTTTTGTTGCTTGTGCACTTTCTACCATTGCCGGAGGAAAACTGCTTGCGTTGGCAAATATCGGCGATTGCAAAAATCCGGTAAGTCTGAGTGTCGAAAATGATTACGATGTCCTAATAGCGGGCGGCGGAACATCCGGTGCCATAGCTGCAATACAAGCCGCGCGCCTCGGCGCAAAAACCCTTCTTGTAGAGCGTTCTACACAACCCGGGGGAACCATGACAAACGCGGGTGTTTGCCATCCGGGAATCTTTCACGCATGGGGAAAACAAGTTATATCTGGCATAGGATTTGATATCGTAAAAAAATGTGTCGATCTCAATGGAGACTTGCTTCCTGATTTTTCCAAAGAGCCAAAACGCCATTGGCTACATCAGATATGGTTGAATCCGTTTTTGTTTGCGCCAATGCTTGAGGAGGAGATTCTATCCTCCGGGGCGCATGTAATTTACGGTGCGTCAGTTGCTGGTGCTAGATTTGACTCCGGCATATGGACTGCCAGTATATTGCCTCTTTGCGATACCCAATCCAATTCTTTCAGACAGACCGTCCCTATACGCGCAAAACTTATTGTTGATTGTACCGGGAACGCCTCAGTTGCCGCTTCTGCCGGATTTGAGCGTTTCTCAAATTCTGAGATACAGCCTGGTACCCAGATTTATAGATTTTCCTCTTACAATCTTTCCGATATCGATATACCCGCACTCGATGCCGCAGTAAAAGAGGCAAAGAAAAAAGGCATTCTTAAGGAGCAAGATATAGTAGGCGGAATGAGAAATTTTCTCAACACGGGAGGTTTTAATCAGCAGCATGTGCTAGATGCCCGCAATGTATGTTCCGGAGCCATTTCTGAGACATCCGCGCGTGGAAGGGCAGCTATGCTTAGAGTCTTGCGTTTCCTGAAAAACTTCAAGGGTTTGGAAAATGTAAAAGTCTCTTATCTTGCCCCTGAAACTGGCGTGCGCGAGACATTCAGAATAAAGGGGGAAAGCGTAATAACTCTTGACGATTACACTTCGGCTAAACTTTGGCCAGATTCTATCTGCTACTGTTTTTATCCGGTTGATTTGCACCATGCCCACGGTGTAAATCCCAAACCTCTTGATCGTGGCAAAGTTCCAACCATACCTCTTTCCGCATTAGTTCCAAAGGGTTCTGAAAATATTCTTGTTGCCGGTAAGTGCGTCTCCAGCGACAGGCTTGCAAATTCGGCCTTGCGCGTTCAGGCGCCTTGCATGGCTATGGGGCAAGCCGCAGGCGCCGCTGCTGCGCTATGTGCTAAAGCAAACATTTCTCTACACAACCTTAATTTTAATCTGCTTGTCCAAACATTGCGCGCAAACGGCGCCATTGTCCCCAATGCTTAGGTGCATAATTCTTTGCCTCCGCAGATCTTTTCTTTGCGGAGGTTTTTTATCTTTTTGTGAAACTTTTACCTGTTATGCGCCGTTGAAATAATTGAACGGTTGACATTTTATCAAACAGCGTTTGAATTACGGCAAACGGAGGAATTTTATATATTTTAGCATGTCCGAAAACATGAAAGAATTTTTTTTGTCCAAAAGGGTGTCGGAGTTGAACTGGTCGGGGATATTCAATTCTGAACAGAGTGCGCGTGAGGGGTTTTCAAAGATAGCTTCCGCAATAACCCAATCAGGTGCAAGGCTTCTCAGCCTTGAGCTCTTTGGGGGAGACTGGCTGAATGCTCCGTCGGAGGAGTATATTGCATCTTTTGGGTATGAATTTCCCGTAAACAGAATACTTCCATTGGACGAGAACTCAAAACCTGTTTTGGGAGGGGCGCATGTCGTAGCTGTTAAGGGGGCTGATGTTGAAGTTGTTCGCTCGTCGGAGGGAGATATTGCGGTAAAATATTCAGACGGGGAGGGCACGGAGTACTTCCGCACTTTTGGAATAACAACAGACTCTTTTCCTGCGGACGAATATTCCCATACGTATGAGAATATATCTCGGCTTGAGCGCATATTGCGCGCGGGCGGCTATGCGTATACTGATATAGTACGCACATGGTTTTACAACGACGATATCTTATCATGGTATGAGCCTTTTAACAAGGCTCGTACATGTTTTTACAAGGAGCGCGGAATATTTGGATCTCTCCTTCCCGCAAGTACTGGTATCGGTGCGCCGAATCCGAAGCATGTTCGTATAGAGAGCGGAGCTTTTGTTGTTAAGCCTAAAAATTCCTCTGTTAAGGCATATGAGATTGAAAGCCCTCTGCAGTGCGGTGCGCCAGAGTACGGAAGTTCATTTTCGCGCGCGGTTGAGATAGACACTCCATCTGGCAAGCGCATTCTTGTTTCCGGAACGGCAAGCATAGCTCCGGGAGGTGAAACCCTCTATCAAGACGATATTTCCGCCCAGGTTGATCTTACCATGCGCGTAATATCCGCCATTTTGGAGGCGCGTGGACTTTCGTTGAAAGACACGGTGCGTTCTGTATCGTATTGTTTGCGTCCGGAGTATTACGAGGTCTTTAAAAAATGGCTTGCCGACAACGGACTTGCCGATATGCCGCATATTCCATCTTACAGCATAGTATGCCGCGGCGATTTGCTGTTTGAAGTTGAGCTTGAGGCCGCTGTAAATATCTAATTTTTTTTAAGTCTGTAAGTTTTTATCCATAGGCCAGAGTTGCCGTTTTTTATTGGAGATTTTTTCTGCGCTTATGGTATGTTGCGTAAGCCTTGCTCTTGCATGCGTTCTAACTTATTTAAATTTTAATCGCATCATAAATACAAACGCGGCGCACGGGAAATTCCACAGTGCGCCGCGTTTTGTTGTAGAATTGCTAATTTTGCAATATTTTAAAAGAGGGTTAGTCTGCCTTGATTTCGTCCCAAATCTTTATGTATTTTTCGTTGTCGTCGCCGAGATCTTCAAGCATTTCGCTCTTTTCCATTATCTCTTTTGGGAGCTTTACCTTGTTTGAATTTTTAAGTTCTTCGGGAAGATATTTCATGGCCTCCTCCATAGGGGCAGTGTACATGGTAAATACCATATTCTTTGCGTTGTTGGCTGGCTCAAGCATGAAGTTTATGAATTTTTCAGCAAGTTCCTTGTTCGGCGCGCCAACGGGAATTACCCAATCATCGCAACTGAGGCTTACACCCTCTCTTGGTAGCATAAAGTCCAAATCTTTATTCTCCTCCAAAACCTGGAATAAGTCTCCCTTATAACCCTGAACCAGATAAAATTCACCAGAGGCTATACCGCCCTTGTACGCCTCGTTCTCAAGGCGGGAGACGTTCTTCTTCCAGCGCAAGAGAACCTCTTTTGCCTCTTGCAATTCCTTGTCGGAACGCGTATTTAAGCTGTAGCCCTTGTACTTAAGCGCGGCTCCTATGGTCTCGCGCATGTCGTTTAGAAGAGTCAGGCGCTTGCCGTATTTGTCGGTGTCGTACACACCCCATGTGTCGGGTATCTGGCCAAGCTGCTTCTTGTTGTAGGCAATGCACGCATAGCCTATCATGTAGGGTATGGAAAGTTTTAAGGTTTTGTCGTAGGCAAAACGGTCTATGTAGCTTTTGTCTATGTATTTTACATTGGGAATATTTTCGAGGTTCATTGGCTGAAGCATGTTCTGCTCTGCCATGATCTTAACCATGTAGGTGGTTGGCTGTATTATATCGTAGCCAGAACCTCCTGCTTTTATCTTGGCGTACATCATCTCGTTGGAATCAAAGCAGTCTATGACCACTTTGCAGTCGAACTTCTGTTCGAACTCCTTGACCAAGTCCAGGTCTATGTAGTCCGACCAGGTGTAAACCCTGAGAGTCGGCTTTGACGGGCCGCAGGCCGACAGGCAAACAAGCGCCACAAACGCGCAAATATAAGCCGCAAGTTTCTTCATCTTTTCTCTATACTTTCTTCCTTGTTATTATTTGGGCTATTAAAGCCACAGAAAAAGTTAGCGCCATAAACACTACCGACAACGCGTTGATTATGGCCGGAGTTCCGTGCTTCATCATGCTGTACACCTTGACTGGCAAGGTTGTGCTGCCAGGACCGCCTACAAAAAATGTCACGACGAAATCATCCATCGATAGCGTGAAGGCCATCATCGCTCCCGCCGCTATACCTGGGCCAAGCACGGGAAGCAGAATCTTTAAAATTATCACTCTCCAGTTTGCGCCCAAGTCGCGCGCGGCATGTATGAGGTTGAAGTCAAAATCTTGCAGGCGCGCCAACACTACAAATGTAACAAAACTGACACAGAAGGTTATGTGCGCGCATATAACCGTAAACAACCCCAACTCTATCTTCAGGCTGACGAAGAATAAAAGCAGGCTGATTCCCATCAGAATGTCGGGCATGACAAGCGGAGCATAGGTTATTGCGTAGTTGAATTTTTGCAGGCGGCTTTTATAAAGATTCAGAACCCATGCCGCAAGAGTGCCAAGCACGGTTGAAACCAGCGTTGCGCTTAGGGCTATATAGAGGGTGTTCAAAGTTGCCTCTATCACGCCTCTGTCGTTGAAGAGAGCCTCGTACCACCTGAGGGAAAAACCCGCCCATTTTCCTCCAAACCTCGACTCGTTGAAAGACTGCGCCACAAGTATCACTATGGGCATATACAAGAATATCATCACGAATATCGTGATTATCAGCGATGTCGATTTTAACGACGAAAACTTTCCCCGTGCTGCGCTCATTGCCTTGAAACCGCCTCCGTCTCCACCTTTGCGCCGCTTTCTGAGCGTTTGCGCCCCCCGCCGAATAAGAATGCCAAAAACGGTATGGCTATTATGCACGCAAGTACAACAGATATTGCCGCAGCTTCGGGCAGATTTCTGTTGGCCATGGCCCTAAATGCTATTTTGTTGCCGAGAAGCTCGCAGTCTATGCCGCCCACAAGATCGGGTATTGCGTACGACCCGAGCGCCGGAATGAAAACTATAAGAAACGCCGTTATAATTCCCCGCCTTATTCCAGGAAGATATATCAGGCAAAACGCCCTGAACCTTCCGGCGCCGAGGTCGCGCGCGGCCTCCAGAAGGGAAAAGTCGAAACGTTCGCTAGCCGCATATATTGGAAGTATCGCAAAAGAAAGATGCGTATATACGCTAACTATTATAACTGCAGCCATGTTGTTTAGCAAAAACACGTCTTCAGGAATTATTCCAACACTTATCAGCGCCGTCCTTATTATCCCGTCCGGATGAAGCAGCAACTTCCATGCAAAAATTCTTATCAGAAAGTTTGTCCAAAGAGGTATTATTACAAGCAGCAGTAGCCAATTTTTGTACTTCTTGTCCTGCCTCGATATCCAGTAGCCCACAGGCACGGCAAGAAAAAGGCATATGGCAGTAATGACAAAGCTAACCCACACAGTGCGCCACATTATGCGCGCATAGTTTATATTGAAAACCTCCTTTATGGTTTCCAAAGTCCAAGAGGTTCCTATTCCGCCAGAACTGTCCGCCGTCTTGAAGGCTATTGCAAAAACCATAGCGGCAGGTACCGCAAAAAAGAACAATAGCCAAAGCAAAGACGGCAGCGTAAGCGACGCCTCGCAAAACTTTCCCCGTCCTATCGGGCTGGGCACATGCGCCAGCGAAGACGGTTTTGCGGTTATCTCGCCAGTATTCATCTTTTCTTAAAACCTCAGTCTCTAGTTTTGGGAAGGGTTGTGACGTCGTCGCTGTGCCAGGCTATCCAGATCTCGTCGTCCCAAGTGGGCTGCTTCTGGTCGAGGTAGCAGCGGTTGTGCTGCTGCAAAACGTTTATACGCATGCCGTTTGTCTCTACCCAGTAGCGAGTTTGCGCGCCCTGGTAGATTATGTCTATAAGCTTGGCCTTTATGAAATTCTGATGCTCCATAGCGGCAGGCTTGCTTGAAAATATCCTGAACCTTTCCGGCCTTATACTGAGTGTTATCTTTGATCCCGCAGGAAATTTATGTTCGTTGAAGGCGCAAAACTCTCCAAGCCCAGCTATGTCAACTTTCATGTATTCGGAGTCTATAACAGAGCTTACCGTAGCGTCGAAAAGATTTGTGTCTCCTATGAAACTTGCCACAAACTTCGTTGCAGGATTCTCGTAAATTTCCGCCGGAGTCCCAACCTGCTCTATGCGGCCGTCGTTCATTACGGCTATGTGGTCGCTCAGGCTCATGGCCTCGTTTTGGTCGTGCGTTACATATATAAACGTAGTTCCGAAAACATCGTGGATTCTGTCGAGCTCAAGAAGCATGTACTGCCTAAGCTTAAGGTCGAGCGCCGCAAGCGGCTCATCGAGCAGAAGCAGCTTCGGATAATTTATCAGCGCGCGGACTATCGCAACCCTCTGCTTTTGCCCCCCGCTTATCTGGTCGGGACGCTTGTTGGCATGGGCGCTCATCCTAACTATCTCAAGCATCTCGCCAACCTGCTTTTTTACTTCCGACTCCTTCATTCCCGCTATGCGCGGCCCGAAAGCCACGTTGTCCCAAATTGTCATGTGCGGAAACAGCGCGTAGTTCTGAAAAACCGTGTTTACCTTGCGCTTGTTTGGGGAAAGATTTGTTACGTTCTTGCCGTCGAGCCAGACTGTGCCGGAATCGGGAGTTTCAAATCCTCCGGCTATTCTAAGAATTGTAGTCTTGCCGCAGCCGCTGGGCCCAAGCAACGAGAACACCTCGCCGCACTTTACGCTGATACAGACGTCTTTGACCACATGGTGCTCGCCGAAAGACTTGTCAACATTGACCAACTCGAAGAAATCCGACATCTCTTTAGCTAACTGAACATTGTTGTGTTTTATTAATTAAATTTCGTCGATAAAGCACACTTTGCCATAGATTAAAAGAAAATTTTCAAAAATTTTTTGCACCAAGCTCTTCGCCCCCGCAAATTTTTTTACGCAAAATCTGCAAGTCTATGGCAGATACAACCTTTTGCGCGCATCAGAGCACCTCGCATTTGAGCCTCTGCCTGCGCCTTATCGCAAACGTGAAAACTATAAATATTACAGACAAAACAATCAGCCCAACCCAGCCGTCAGACAGCTTCATGGAACCAACTATCCTCATGGTTTGGGCGTCGTTGCAGTTTGCCAAAAACGAGTTGAACACAAATATCATCCATACTATGCCCGCATGAAACCCTATCGGAGAACCCAGCGAACGCGTATATAAATACATCGCCGAAAGCGCCATGCCAAATATCGTAAGGGTTGCAAACATAAGCGGGTCGAATGTCATGAAAACCCCAACCGTGTCGTAATAGGCCACTATGAATCCTATATCCCATGAGGAACTGTGCACATCTATGTTGTCCCAAATGCTGTTCGGCACCTTGAAATGTTTGTACGCAAAAAATAAAGATGAAAATAATATGCCAGAAAACGCTCCCCATGCAGTGTAAAAACATCTGAGCACAAGCGCCCTAAATACAAGCTCCTCTATAAAGGCAACAGCCAGGGCTCCAAGCAGGCCGCCAAAAATCGCCTTTGCTATGCGGGCAGAGTTCGTCTCTGGAGATATCACCACATCGGTAAAGGCTATCTGCACGGCAAATATAGCCACAGCCAAGATTATGCCAAAGGCAAAGTATTTGAGAAATTTTATAAGATTGTCGGCACTTGGAGTAAGACCCAGATTCTTCAGGCTCAGCAGGGAGCACTTCTTTAGAATCCAAGGCAGGGCAAGTATTATTGGTATATAGCGTATGCGGTCGAAGAAATTGTCCACGCCCTTGTCCACAAGCCATTGGGTTGTCTCTGAATGGAAGGTACTGTTGTACCATTTTGCTATGGCGTAAATCGGAGGCGTCAGCACTGCGGCAAAGAGCGTTGCAAACACATACACCCCAAGAAACAGTTTCAAACCTCTGTATGAGCTTTGCCAAATATCAAGCCCAAATAGCATGAGGGGCTTTTCCTTTTTCAAAATCATGGTATTATAGATTGCGATAAAATCTTTCCGGTCAATTAAAAAAGACCCCTATATATCTTTCGCATCATGGTGCCCGGAGATATTAGCGCTCTACTGCAACAATCTTTATGGCGCTGCTTGGGCACATGTTGGCGCAGGCGCCGCAGCCTACGCATAGGTTTGGAGCTATATCGGGAATAGTGGTGTCTGAGTTGCCCGGCAGAGGAGCCATTTCAAGAGCGGCTGCCGGACAGGCTTCGGCGCATATTGCGCACATGCCGTCGGAATTTTTCACATTCAGGCAGAGAGTTTCCTCCAATACGGCAAGCCCTATTTTTAACGTGAGTTTTTCTTGCTTGCTTACAGGCATGAGAGCTCCGGTGGGGCAGGCGTCCATGCATGAAGTGCATGTGTATATGCAATAACCAGATTTGAAATCCATCTCAACTCCGGATATTGTCTTATTGGGCTTTATGACAAATCCATCGCATGCCCCAACGCAGGCCATGCAGCCTGTGCAGAGTTCTTCAAATCTGTCTATGCCTGCTCTCGACGGCGGAAATATTTTTTTTACAAGATTCTTTTTGAGTTTTGAATCTTTGCCTGCTGTATTCTTATTTTCTGAAAGATTTTTTTGGGGCGGTGTAGTTCGCATATTTCCAGACAGAGCGGCAAGCGGCGCAAGAGAGCATATTGCCGCCGTGCAGAATGAGCGTCTGGATATTTTTTGCGCCATGCGTTTTAAAAAACTTTAAAATTGTCTTTTGTTTTAGAAATGCAAAACATTTCGGGCGAATTTAAAAAACATAAAGATGCCTTACCAACAGAAATCGAGAGAAGAGGGCGAGAAACTTTCCGCCGAGCGCCGGGCGCAGCGGGTAGAGAAGCTCAAATTGTCAGTTTCAGAGATGATGTCCACAGATTTTGCCCGCGGCAGAAATCTCATAACTTTTGAGATAGGCTGCGGCAAGGGGCATTTTCTAAGCGCGTATGCTGAAAATTTTAAGGACGAACTTTGCGTTGGGGTGGACTTGATAAGTTCTCGCATAAGGGATTCCAGAAACAAGGTTGCCCGTATGGGGTTGCAAAACGCCTTTTTTGAAAAGGCTGAGGCGGGTGAGTATCTCGATGCTCTTGGAGACGGCATTCTGTGTGAAAAGATATTTATAATGTTTCCGGATCCTTGGCCGAAGAAACGCCATTTCAAGCGCAGGCTAATACAGACAGATTTTCTAAACATGCTTGCCTCTCATTGCGCGAGCGGTGCCCGCTTGTATTTTAGGACCGACCACGACGGATATTTTCAGTGGGCCCGAGAGCTTATCGGAAATAACGAAAACTGGCGCATATTGCCCGGGGAGGATTTGCCTTTTGAGGCTGTAAGCCAATTTCAGAGAATTTTGCCCGTATTTAATACTCTCTGCTGCCAGTTGATAGAAAAGTGAGCCTAGGTGCTTTTATATTTTATAAAAAAAAGGGCAGGGTTTACCGTTTTTTTAGGCTTTATTGCTGGGGTAGTTTTCCGCTTTTCAGCAACTTTTTCTGCGGGTTTGAGGGTGTTTTTGCAAAATTCTGGTGCGGAAAAAGTTCAAAATAAAATGAAAAAATAGCTTGATTAGTGTTTCGGTTTGCGGAAAATACATAATTTTGGTTTGGGGGGCAATTCCCTTAAACGGCAAAAGGAATAAAATGATAGATCCAAATACCATTAAGAACAAAGCCCTGCTGGCATGGGTTGACGGCATAGCCAAGATAACCACGCCAGATAAAGTTCAATTCTGCGATGGTTCGCAGGAAGAAGCCGATGCGCTCTTCAAGATGATGATGGACAAAGGTGTCTGCATCAAGCTAAACGAAGAGAAGCACCCCAACAGCTATTACTTCCGTTCCGATCCTCGAGACGTCGCCCGTGTGGAGTCCCGCACATTCATATGCTCAAAGAGCAAGCGCGACGCTGGTCCGACCAATAATTGGATGGATCCAAAAGAGATGAAGGCGAAACTTCACGACCTCATGCAGGGTTGCATGAAGGGCCGTACGATGTATGTAATACCCTTTAGCATGGGTCCGATTGGTGGGCCAATCTCCCAGATAGGCGTTGAAATTACGGACTCTCCGTATGTTGTTGTAAGCATGAGAATCATGGCGAGGGTTTCCCCGAAGGTTCTCGATCTGCTTGGAGAGAATGGCAAATTTGTTCCGTGCTTCCACTCGGTAGGCAAGCCGATCAACACGCCTGAGGACGATGTTGCATGGCCGTGCAATCCGGAGAACACATACATAGCCCACTTCCCTGAGGAGCGCCTCATAATGAGCATAGGTTCCGGCTACGGCGGCAACGCTCTGCTCGGCAAGAAGTGCTTGTCTTTGCGCATAGCTTCCGCAATGGGTAAGGACGAAGGTTGGATGGCTGAGCACATGCTCATCCTCGGCGTAAAGGAGCCCAACGGCAGGAAGACTTACGTCACGGCGGCGTTCCCGTCGGCTTGCGGCAAGACGAACTTTGCAATGCTCATACCTCCGGCGGAGATGCGCCAGGAAGGTTGGGAGGTTTCCTGCGTTGGAGACGATATTGCTTGGATAAAGCCCGCTGCAGACGGCAAGCTTTATGCTATCAATCCTGAGAATGGATTCTTTGGCGTAGCTCCGGGAACTAGCGTAAAGACCAATCCGAATGCTATGGCTTCCTGCTCCCGCGACAGTATCTTTACAAACGTCGCTTTGACAGAAGACGGCGATGTATGGTGGGAAGGCATGACCAAGGAGCCTCCGGCAAATCTTACCGACTGGAAAGGCAGAAAGTGGTCTAAGGATTTGGGCGAGCCTGCTGCTCATCCGAACAGCCGTTTCACTGCGCCTATACGCAACTGTCCTTCTCTCGACGAGAATGCCGACAAGCTTGAGGGCGTTCCGATTTCTGTGATGATAGTTGGCGGAAGGCGTCCGAACGGAATACCGCTTGTATTTGAGGCATTCAATTGGACGCACGGCATATATTTGGGCGCTATGATGGGTTCAGAGCTTACGGCTGCTGCTGAAGGCACGGTAGGCAAGCTTCGTTCCGACCCGATGGCTATGCTGCCATTCTGCGGCTACAACATGGCTGATTATCTTGGACATCTTGTGAAGATGGGCAAGGGCTTGGAGCTGACTCCGCATTTCTACCATGTAAACTGGTTTAGGAAAGACAAGGAAGGCAACTTCATGTGGCCTGGATTCGGCGACAACGCCAGAGTTTTGGCTTGGATGGTAAAGCGCGTGCATGGCGAGGCTGGCGCAAAGGAGACAGCTATCGGCAACATGCCCACTTACGACGACATCAACTGGAAGGGTCTCGATTACAGCAAGGAAGACTTTGCTGCACTTATGACGTTTGATCCTGAGATAGTTGCCACGCAGCCTCTCAAGGACGAGTTGTACGAGCAGCTTCCTGAGTCTTTGAAGATAGAGAGAGCCGCCCTCTTGGAGCGTCTGTCCTAATCTTTAAATACGGATTACATTTAAGCCCCGCGCAAGCGGGGCTTTTTTTTTTAGATAAGTGTTTATATTGTACCGATGCTTACAGACGATTTCTTCTAACGCTTAAAATCTCAGGGATTTTTTTATTTTAGGAGTTATATTGGAATAGGCGTATAACGGGAGGAAAATAGTTCTTGGTGTTGACAAATATTTGAGGTTTGGAAAAATTTAAGAGGTATGAATTCGGGCTTAAAAAAGAAACTGCTTGTACTTTGGGTGAAATTCAGGTGTCTGTTTATTCTCAACAGTTTGGCCAGAAAGGAATTTCGTAGAAAATATTTTCCGTTCGGGTGGAAAGAGAGGAAGATATTTGACCATTACGGGGAAAGGAAGATTCACGATAAGTCCGACAGGCCCGCGTTGATACTAGAGAAACTCTCGGAGAACAAACCTTGCCTGGTGGCAAGAATGGGCAGCGGAGAGTTGGGGATACTGGAGCATTACATATGCAATCCAAATATAAGGCATTTCCCCAAGGGGCCGGCGCGTGGCATAAGCGTCTGTTGCGGATTTTTCCCTAATGACGACGCCCATCTGCTGGAATTTTGCAAAGTTTATTCCGAGGCTCTTAAGCAGGTGGATATAATGGGAGTTTGGTTTAACAACTACGAACGCGAGGCTGTAGATAAGTATTGTCCTAAGGCCGAGCTTTGCACGCTTGAGTCTATGGATTTTGTGCATGGGGCGGAAGGTTTTTGGGGAAAATATTTAAAGGGCAAGAAAGTTTTGGTGATACATCCGTTTGAGGACTCAATAAGGAGCCAGTATGCTCGCCGCGAGAAGCTCTTCCCGGGGAATCCAGACATATTGCCAGAGTTTGAGCTAAAGACAATAAGGGCTGTACAGAGCCTGGCCGACAATAAAGATACGCTTCCTTTCAAGACCTGGTTTGAGGCTTTAAAGAGCATGACAGACCAGATAGACAAGACAGATTTCGACATAGCCATTATTGGAGCCGGCGCGTACGGATTGCCTCTTGGCGCGCATTGCAAGAGGATAGGCAAGCAGGCTATACATTTGGGAGGGGCAACCCAGTTGCTCTTTGGAATCATGGGAAGGCGTTGGGAGAACTACAATTCTTTTACGGATAAATATGTGAATGAATATTGGATAAGGCCGTCGGAGTCGGAGAGGCCAAAGGGCGCGGAAAAGGTTGAGGGCGCCTGTTATTTTTAAGCTCTTCTTTTGAGGAGAATTGTTCCTATTTTTCTTTTTGTAGCAGCATAGATTGCTATGCGGCATAGCTATCATTTTTTGCTTTGCAAAATGTGATAGCAATTAGGCCCTATATGCGGGTAAAAATTCTTGTAAAATGCGCGGGTGGGGTTAGATGTTTATAGTATGGCAAAGAAATCAGAACGTAAAACCGAACAGGCAAGCTGGGGTGGAAGATTTTCGGAGTCTCCCAGCAAGCTAATGCTCTCTTTTGGAGAGAGCGTGTCTTTCGACAGCGCTCTTGCGCAGTTCGACATACAAGGTTCCAAGGCCCATGCGCAGATGCTTTGCAAGTGTTCAATAATAACAAAGTCTGAATGCTCGCAAATTCTCAAGGGTCTGGATAAGATTTCTAAGACGATAGATGAGGGCAAATTTGTCTGGGACGAGAATCTTGAAGACGTCCATATGAACATAGAGCAGGCTCTCACAAAGATAGCTCCAGCCGCCGCCAAATTGCATACTGCAAGGAGCAGAAACGACCAGGTCGCCACAGATATGCGTCTGTTCTTCAAATATGCGTGTTCCGAAATTATCGTTAAGATAAGGGATCTTCTTGCGGAGCTTGTCAACTTGGCGGACGCAAATAAAGATATACTCATTCCCGGGTACACACATTTGCAGAGGGCTCAGCCCGTCAGCGTGGCGCACCATATACTTGCATGGGCAGAGATGTTTTACAGAGATTTTGAGCGTTTTGCATTTGCCAGGGAGAGCGCAAATGTATCTCCACTTGGCAGCGGCGCTATAGCCGGCACAACTTTGCCCACAGACAGGGAGTACGAGGCTTGCCTTCTCGGATTTATAGATGAATCCGGACGTCCGCGTGTAACGCGCAACAGCATGGACGCCGTTGCCGATAGGGACGTTTTTATGGAGTTTGCCTGCGCCTGCGCGGTTTTGGGGGTGCACTTTTCGAGGGTTGCCGAAGACGTAATTCTATGGAACAGCGCGGAGTTTGGATACATAATTCTTCCTGACGCATTTACAACAGGTTCTTCCCTTATGCCACAGAAGAAGAATCCAGATTCATTTGAGCTGTTGAGAGGTAAGTCTGCCCGCATGATAGCAAACATGAACTGTCTTTTTACCCTTGTTAAGGGTTTGCCTCTTACCTACAACCGCGACTTGCAGGAGGATAAGCCCCCGGTATTTGATTCTTTCAGGCAGGTTATGATATGCCTTGATGTTTTGCGCGAGGCTCTCAAAGGAGCTTCTTTCAGGAGAGACAGGTGTGCTGCGGCAGTGTCGGATCCGCTGCTTCTTGCCACAGATCTAGCCGATTATTTTGTGATGAAAGGCGTGCCTTTCAGGCAGGCGCACCATATGGTGGGGGCTTTGGTTAAGCTTTCTGAGGAGACTTCAACTCCTATAAACAAGCTCGACGATTCCTCCGTAAAGAAGATATGCCCTAAAGCCGGAAAGGATTGGCGCGATGTCTTCGATTTAAAGCGCGCCATGAAGATGCGCGAAAAGACCGGAATGCCTGGCTTCGCCCAGATAGCAAAACGCATAAAGAACTGGCGCAAGATTTTGGACTGCTAGTTGTTTAAATTCTGCTTTGCCGTTCTTTTGATTTCTGCCGTGCAAGGTATGATTCTTTTAGAAGCTCCCATATTATAGGGAGCTTTTTTTGTGTATTGCAGAAATTCAGCTTAAGGAGATTTTCCCGAGACTGGAATGTGGATAATATACTTGCATGAGGTGGCATATGCATAGCATATCCAGAGCGGATTTTGCATGTTCTACCGGCTCATTCTATGCCCAGAGGAAATGGGAAAAAATACTTTTAGGTCTGTGAAAATTCTTTCAAGTTCCTCCTCCGTTTCAACAGATTCAAGAAAGTCTTTAATGTAAAGTTTTATTCTGCGCCTTGCTCGTGCGGCAGCTACCTGAGATGATGATGAGTAATCTTCTACGCTTTCAAGTGGGTCGTTACGTTTCTCATTTGAAAATACCTCTCCTAAATCAAAGCAGAATAATTCGCTTGGGGTTGCGCCTAAAGCTTCGGCAAGCATTTCCTTTGCGCGGGCGCTCTTTGGTATTCTCCCGCGGCGCCATGTGCTTACGGTTGATATTGCATTGCCGGTGTGTTCGGCTATCTGCGCGAGCGTCTTTCCGTTCTTTGACATCAGCAGTTTTACGCGTCTAGAAAATTCCGCGTTTTCTATGGTTTGTGCGAATGTGTTCATATTTAAAAAAAGTGTAATTTTTCTATTTTTTATGTTTGACAAGTATAAATTATAGTTAATATTTAAGGCAATATTAAATTAATTTATATTATATATAAATAAAAAATAGCATAAATATGAAAGACGCAAGAACAGCGCAGCTCGACCATTTTGAATATCTTTTTCCCAAGGGACAGGAATGGTTCAGTCCGAAAGAGGCCGGCTATATAATAGGCCGTTCCGATCAATTTGTAAGGAACAGCTTTTATTCCGGGAAGATAATGGGGCACTACTCCGGTGGTTCCGCGGAGGGTGAAGATAAGAAATCTTACGTGCGTGTTCCCAAGACGGCTCTGATGATATATCTTATGGAGAGCGCAAATTATACTCCGGATTATTTCATGGAGCGCCTCGAGGAGATTATAGCGCAGAGAAGCACATATCAGCTGCTGAGATTGGAAAAGTTCATAAAGGACATATTGTATTCTAAGCCTTCCATTCCACGCTCGTATAAGTCCATATAATAAGTGCGTGTTTTAGGATACGGGCATGCAGGTGTTGCACCGCAAATTTAAAATACAGTTTTTTCTCAAGAACTGGCCTGCGGGGGTATATGTTTATCATCTATTATGATAAAATGAGGAATCTGTCATAAAATGCCTCTTGCCCGAATGTTAAAATGTATATGCATGCAAGAGTACGGGCTTTTTAGGTGTTTTTATCTTGTTCGTTTAACGGCGCAGTGGAATTTTAGGCCGTTTTGCCGGAGATTCTAAGGGGGCATGTAGATAGGAAAATCCGTGCGCGCGTTTTGGTTTGAATTTTGCAAAACGCGATAAGAAGAGATTTCTTGGTTTGTGCGGCGGATAGGCGGCTGGCCTTTTACAATATCAGCATGGCATCTCCATAAGAGAAGAACTTGTAGCCGTCTTTCAAGGCTCTGGCGTATATTTCCTTCAGCCAGGCTATGCCGTCTTGGGAACCCGGCTTAAGAAAGCTTGCAACAAGGCAAAGCAGGGTTGACTTTGGCAGATGGAAATTTGTTATAAGCGCATCGGCACAGCCTATTTCCTGCGGCGGATATATAAAAAGATTGGCCTCTCCCAAGTAGGGTACGCTTAAATCGACAGGCTTGTTTCCATCAGCAAGCCTCTTGCGCCTGTAATCTTCGAGGGCCCTGATGCTGGTTGTTCCAACAGCGAGCCTCGGATTAGATCCCCCTTCAAATTCTGCGCGCGTCTCGGGTGGTATTTCATAGACTTCCGAATGCATCTTATGCTCTTCTATGGTCTTGCCCTTAAGCGGTTGGAAGGTGCCTATTCCTACATGCAATGTTATGTCGAAAAACCTGTGTCCGCGCTTTTCAAGCTCGGCATCGAGACTGTCTGTAAAATGCATGCCTGCGGTAGGTGCGGCGGCGGCTACACGCTTTGAAGGATCTGCATAGACGGTCTCGTAATATTCGTTGTCGAGAGAGCGGTCGTAATCGGGGCTATTTTGCTGGCGCTTTATGTACGGAGGAAGCGGCGGCACGCCTATACGCTGGGAAAGCTCCACTACGGACATGCCTCCGGCGGTGTCGAATTTCACAACTGCACGGCCGTCGTCATCGCGGCTCTCTACAATGGCCTGAAAAACTCCGTCAACGCCAAAAGACGCCCCCACTTTTAGGCGCCTTCCCGGACGCAGCATGCAAGTCCACCTAAAAGCTCCATCAACCGGCGAAAGCAGTAGGCATTCAACCTCGGCTCCGCTGGGGCGGCGCGCGTATATGCGTGCCTTTAAGACGGAGGCGTCGTTCCTAAATATGGAATAGTTTCTGCCGGATAAAATATCGGGTAGATCCTTAAAGAGCATATCTGACTGCTCTTGTGTCTTTCTGTCTACAACAAGCAGTTTTGCCTCGTCGCGTTTCTTGTGCGGAAACTGGGCTATGGCCTCGGGCGGAAGATAATAGTCTAATATTTCTGAATCCATGATTACATTGCCGCGCGTGCCGCGGCGAAAATTTTTGCAAGTTGCGCTTTTGAAAAATCTGCTATCTGAACAGATTTTGCAGACTCCGACGCGGCGATCGCGGCTGCCTTTAGCGCTAATTTAGGCTTTGTACAACTGAAAAACCGCGCCGCAGAGGCTGTAAATACATCTCCGGAGCCTGTAGCAGATACAATTGTCTTTATCTTTGGCGGAAGAATAGACGTGAATTCTCCGCATATCAGAGCTTCAACCGCATTTGCGCCGTCGGTTACAATAATATTCTGGGCGCGCACTCTGCGGGCGTTGCTCCTGAAAAATTCCTTGAAATCTGATATGGAATCTCTGGATTTACCAAATAGGCTGGCGAATTCGTAGGAATTTATCTTAAGCATCCATGTTTCAGGTTCTGAGGCGAAAAACTTCAGAGGGGAACCATAGGTGTCTATCACTGTCTTAAGGTTTCTTTCTTTCGCCGCATGCATGAAAGCCTTGCCGAAAGAGTTGCTCCAGCCAGGAACACTTCCGCACAGGGCTAAGCAGTCTTTCTCGCGGGCGTTTTTTAAAACGAGCTCCAGCCCCTTCCTGAATGTGGATAGCGCAAGAGGCTTGTCGGCGCCCAGCACGGTTGTCTCGGCTCCGTCTTGCGTTTTCATAACAAAACCCTCTCGCGTTTGTCCTGAGGTTCTTACGCACAGAATCTTAGCGAAACCTTCCTTCTTAAGATATTTTAAGCATCTTTCACCAGTTTCACCCGCGGGGAATATAAGGGCGTAGGCCTCTCCGCCCAAAGCGTGGAAAGCCTTTGCCGCGTTTACTCCCTTTCCGCCAGTTCTGAATGTTTCCTTTGTGGCGCGCAGAGTCTTTCCCCTTCCGGGAAGATCGCCTATGTAAAGCGATGTCTCGGCAAGAAGATTGCAGGTTATCGTAAAAATTCTTTCCATTATCGGGCGCATATAGTAGCGCGGCGCTTGAGTTTCGCAACAAAAGAAAGTTTTTTTGCGCCTTTTGCCGGACTATGTGCCTATTTCCCTTGTGCAAGTGTCTGTTTTTTAGAATAGGGATATGCTTATAAAAACGGTTGCAATCCGCCGTTTTTTTTTGCGATAATAAAGAATTTAAAAAAGTTTCCCCATGAAAATATTGATGATATCTCCGGAATGCGCGCCATTCTCAAAGGTGGGCGGGCTTGCAGACATGGTTTCATCTCTTAGCAAGCAGTTTGCTTCAAGAGGGCACGACGTGCGTATATTTACGCCTTTTTATTCGGTGCTAAAGCGCGGCGATGTTGAGTTTAAGAAGGCATTGCCGTTCATGGGAGTCCACATGGGGCTTGGCATAGAGGAGTACTGTTGTGTCTGGAGTGCCCCTTTGGGCGAAGCGAAATGTTATTTTGTGGAGTTCAACAAGTACTTCCACAGGCCTACGATATACGGCGGAGACGACAACGCCGCCAGGTTTTCATTCATGTGCCGCGCGGCTCTTGAATTTTGCATGGCCTGCTCATGGGAGCCGGACGTAATTCACTGTCATGATTGGACAACTGGGTTTGTTCCGCTCTATTTGAATACAACACTTATGCATACTCCAGTCGGCAGGGCGGCAACGGTATTTACAATACATAATATGCAGCACCAGGGGGTGTTTTCTCCGGACGTTTTGGAGTATGCGGGGCTTCCGAGGGCGGAAGTGTACAGATCTGATAATTGCGAGCATTTTGGGTCGCTGAATCTGATGAAGGGTGCAATATACAATTCTACAAAGCTAAGCACTGTCAGTCCGACATACGCAAAAGAGATACAAACCCCGCAGTACGGCTGCGGTCTTGACGGTGTGGTGCGCTTTAAGGCTGGAGACTTAGTCGGGATAGTAAACGGCATAGACCCGGAAGAGTGGAATCCGGCTACGGACAAGTACATTGCGAAGAATTACAGCTCTTCAGACATATCGGGCAAGGCGCAATGCAAAAAAGATTTGCAGCGCACAATGGGGCTTGATGAAGATTTATCTGTGCCGATTTTCGGGGTGGTTTCTCGGCTGTACGAGCAGAAGGGCTTGGATATGCTCTCTCAGATAGCGCAGGCGCTCGTCAATAACATGAAAATACAGATAGCGGTTTTGGGGAGCGGGGAGTCTTGGCTGGAAGATTCCTTCAGGCAGCTTGCGCAGTCGAATCCGGGACGCATAGCCTGCCGGATAGGATACGACAATGAATTGTCTCACAAGATAGAAGCTGGAGCAGACTTTTTCCTAATGCCCAGCCGTTTCGAGCCTTGCGGGTTAAACCAGATATATTCCATGATATATGGAACTTTGCCCATAGTAAGGGCTACCGGAGGTCTGGAGGATACTGTTTTTGGGTATTCGGCATGGGACAAGAGCGGAGACGGATTCAAATTCTTCGACGCAACTCCATCGGCTTTGTACAACACAATAGGCTGGGCGTGCTCTGTGTGGTACGACAATCCCGCAGACATAGCAATGCTCAGGCAAAATGCCATGGCAAAAGATTTCACCTGGTCGCGTTCGGCCGACGAGTATGAACGCCTCTATGGGTGGGCCGTGGAGCAGCGCAAGGGGGCTTTCTAAAATATGTCTCAGCTGCGGGAAGCTAAGAGAACCTACTCCATGTCGGAGATAGGAATTTGGCTCGGGCGGGTCTGCTCGGGTTGGGAAGGGTCGTTTTCTGCCGGGCAGCTTGAGTTTGGTCGCAAGATTTACACATCGGGGCTTGTGCGCTCGCTGGATTTAAGAAGCGACGAGGCCATAATATCGGCGCGTTTTGAGGACGGGTCTGAGCCTTATGCAATATTGGAGTATTCCGAGTCCGACGGGGCATTTTCGTACAGGAGTTCCGCCGGCGATGCAATTCTATCTGGCGCGCTTGCCGTTGCCGGCTTGTACGAGATAGAGGAACTTGTTGCCGGAGAAGTTGCCGACTGCGCAACCCTCGATGTGTTTTCAAGAAAGCAGGAGGCCTCAAGCGCGCATGCAGAAGTAGGGCATCTTTCCGGCGCGGTAGGTTCTGCTGAGCAGGGGAATGAAAGCTCTCTTGAAGGCTCCTCTGGAGGCGGAAAAGCGGCTTACGGCGAAAAAGAGAAAGATTCCCGTCTGCCGGAGCAGGATAGCATGGAGCTTACTTTGAATTTTTCGTCCAAGCGCGACGGCCTATGTTTTAGCGCCTATTGGAGCAAGAATTCGGAGAGCGTCGGCAAGGTTTTCGGCGAGGGTTCCATAGACAGTTCAAAGCTTGGTTTTGCGGAGAGGGAGAATCTTGTAAGGCTGATAACTTTTGCGCGAAGGCATTCGTTTAAGTACGAGGCAGACTCTTTTAAATTGTCGGAGTTTTCTCGCATACCACAGTTTGTTTCGGATATACTCCCGCAGTGGGCGCAGCACTTTAAAATAAGAAAGACTGCCGATGTGGATTTGCTCTCTTTGGGAGAGCGCAAAGTGAGTGTAGCTTCTGAGGTATTTGAGACGTCCGACGGCAACTTCGATATAAAGTGGCGGCCCAAGGTTGGCGGCGCGGATATGTCGGGGGAGGATTTTTCAAAGCTTCTGAGTTTGGGGTCGGGCGGGGCGCGCATATTGCCGTCGTGCGGAATTGTCAGATTGTCTTCTTCGGACGAGTCTTTTGTGCGAAACATGGAACGCTCGAGGGACCCTGGCGGTGGCGGCATTCCAAAGTATATGCTTCTTACGCTGTTCGGCGGAGAGGACGGTGCTGGCATGCATCTTGCGCCGAGCTTGCGCCGCTGGAAGAAAAACATTTTGGAGGCGGCTGAAAATTCTGCGGACGAATCCGGCTCTGCTCCGGAGTTTCTGCGCCCATACCAGCGGCATGGCCTTGCATGGATAGACAGGTTATTTTCCTTCGGCTGCGGGGCTCTGCTTGCCGACGAGATGGGATTGGGGAAGACTCTTCAGAGCCTTTCGGCCATATCCGAAAGGTGGGACGGTAAAAAATCTTTTTTGATAGTTTGTCCGGCGAGCGTCATTCCCGTGTGGGCAGCTGAGACCAAAAGGTTTTTTCCGCATATGCAAACGGCTGTGCTAACGTCTTCTTTGGAGGTTGATAAATCTTGCGCCAGGATATGGATTTCAAGCTATTCTCAACTCAGAAGAAACCGACTGCTTCTCGACGATATGCGCTTTGAGATAGCCGTTCTCGACGAGGCTCAGTTTATAAAGAATCCAGATTCCAAAACTACGGCGGCATGCTCTGCCATAAGGGCAGCGCACAAGATAGCCTTAACTGGAACTCCGCTCGAAAATAGGTTGCTGGATTTGTGGACCATATTCCGGTGGCTCATGCCGGGGCTTATGGGCTCGAGAGCGGCGTTTGAGTCTTTTGCGTCGTCGTCTGCCGACGCGGTGGATGTCGTGCGCAGGCAGATAGCGCCGTTCATACTGCGCCGCATGAAAAGCGATGTGGCAAAAGAGCTGCCTGATAAGATATATATGGATCTTGCCTGTCCGATGACGCAAATGCAGAAGTCCGAGTACGACAAAATTCTCCAGAAGGCCCGCGAGATAATGGATTCGTCGGCGCAAGATGCGGACTCTGAGCGCAAAAACAGAATATCTGTACTATCCCTAATCACGCGCCTGCGCCAGATATCCTGCGACGCCGCCCTACTCCCATGGGTTGAGAGCCGCGATTACTTCTCAAGCGGCAAGATAGCTGCTCTTTTGGACAAGGTTGAAGAGCTTGCATCTGGCGGAAAGAAGATTCTTGTATTCAGCCAGTTTACGTCGTTTTTGGGGCGCATAAAAACTTTTGTGTCGGAACGCGTTCCTGACTTGCCTATCTTTGAGCTTACAGGCGCAACGCGCGACAGGTCTGTTCCGGTTGAATCTTTTCAGGGCTCAAAGGGCGCCGCCATGATACTTGTAAGTTTGCGCGCGGGCGGAACTGGCATTACGCTGACAAATGCGGACTATGTCTTCTTTATGGATCCGTGGTGGAATCCTGCGGTGGAGGAGCAGGCTGTGGATAGAGTTCACAGGATAGGGCGTTCACGCGAGGTGTTCATATACCGCATGGTTGCGGAATCAACTGTGGAGGAGCGCGTGCGTCTTCTCAAGGCCGCAAAGAGCAGGCTTTTTGCCGACATGTTCTCAGGCCTGGCAGATGTCTCCGGGCACGATAAATTCTTTGAAACCGTAAAGGAACTTTTGAAATGAAACTTTTCTCCTGGAATGTAAACGGCTTGCGCGCCGTATTGAAGAAGAACTTTAACGATTTTGTCTCTGAGTGCGGGCCCGACGTGCTTTGCCTTCAGGAAACGAAGATATCTCTGCCCGACGCGGAGAAATTGGAGCTTCCGTTTAAGTATAAATTCTTCAACTGCGCCGAGCGCAAGGGCTATTCGGGAACTGCCATATTGAGCAACGTAGAGCCATTGTCGACCGAGATAAAAGACTTTGACGGACATCCTCACGAGGGACGCATAATTAGGGCTGATTTTGGTTCATTCAACCTTGTTAACGTATATGTTCCCAATTCCAAGAGCGAGCTTGAGCGGCTGGATTACCGCTGCGGAGAGTTCGACGCCGAGTTTAGAAAATATCTATCGTCTTTGGCCGAAAAAAAACCGCTGGCGGTTTGCGGCGATTTCAATGTTGCGCACGAGGAAATAGACCTTGCCCGCCCCGACGATAACCATATGAGCGCCGGATTCACCGATGCCGAACGCGAAAGTTTCTCAAAGCATCTTGCGGAAGTTCCCCTTGTCGATGTCTATAGGAGTTTAAATCCAGAAGGCAGAAACAAATATACCTGGTGGAGTTATAGGGGCGGGGCGAGGGCCAGAAATGTTGGCTGGAGAATAGACTACTTTTTATGCACTCCAAACCTCATGAAAGATGTTTCAGGCTTTGAAATCTTAGACAATATTGAAGGCTCTGACCATTGTCCGGTTGCCCTGTATCTCAAATAGAAGTATTTTTATTTGCGTGGAAGGCTTTATCTGCCGGATTCTTCTAACCAAGAATTATCTACATGGCATATATTCAGCCTCTTAAAGTCTTAGCAAATACACCCATATTCTAAGGCACGGAAATCTCCCTTGGGCGGTGCGCGGATAGGCTTTATTTAGAGCTTACTTTCTTCTTTGCGCGGGCAGGTTTTGGGTCTTCTAAACTATTTGAGTTTAAGGGTGCGTTTTGAAAGGTGAAATCGTCGTCGTCCGTCTTTGAGGATTTCCTAAATCCGCTTGGGGTCTCATCGTACTTATGCTTGAATTTACGGCAGAAATACGCCACATCGGAAAATCCACATATCTCAGAAATCTCCCCGGCGGAAAAACTCGACGTCTCGAGCAGCCATTTTGCGTAGCGCAAGCGGGCGTCATTTATAAACTCAGTTGGCGTGCATTTGAGATACTTACGCACTGTGCGGTTTACGTAAGACATGTCCTTGCCGCATATCTCGCGGAACTTGGTTAATCCGTGCGGAAGATTCTCCGGGTCGCGTATGCGCTGGCAGGCCTCGTAGAGCCAATCGGGCAAGTCTCCGGGAATTGCAGAGCTAAATACATTTTTTATTTGCCAATATAAATTTGTAAGAAAACGGTATATCGAAAATAAACAATCGTCCTGCCAGGCAAGCTCGCTGGCGGCCCTCTCAAGATAGGATATCTCAAATGGAGATAGCTTCATTGATACCCCGCCAAATTTCGCTTTGAAGTCGTCGGGTTCCTCCGCAAGAAAAGTGCTCTTGAAGTTCTCCATTACCGACCGTGCAATAACTATCTCGGTAAATGTCATTGCGGTGTTCCTGTCGGGCTCGAGAACGTGGACGTCGTATGGGTTTGATATGTATAGGAAGTTCTTTGAAAAATAACGGGTTTTTGCATCGGCTATCAATGTGCCGCTTCCGGAAGTTATCCAAATTACCTCGATGAAATCGTGTTTGTGTAGGCCAACAGAGTGGGCTCTGTCGGTCTTGCCGTGTATGACCCTGAAGTATCTGTTTCCCTTTAGATGGCTCTCCGACGTGAATTCAGCAACAAACTTCTTCATTCCTTTATGGAAAAATTATTTTTCTATATAGTCAATAATTTCTTTCTAGAAAAATATGATGTGTAAAGGTAATATATTTATAAAAATAGACTTACAATTAACATGGAAAAGAATTAGTCAAAATAATTCAAAAAAATATTCGTGCTGGTCAAGGCCTTGCTGGTTCTGCCCAGTTGATGAAATAATATATGCAAAATACTTTTATCTACAATTTTCCAGTGCCGTATTTACACGAATATGCCCACCATATTTAAACGCTTAAAAGAATAAAAAAACAAGCGCCCATTTGCTGGCGCTTGTTGGTATAGATTGAATGTATGAAAAAACTTTTTTAAAGCGCAAAAACTAAGAGAGGTTTTTACTGCTTTTTGCTTTCATCGGAGTCCAACATTGGGCGCGGGAATAAAATCTCCTTCTCACCAAGAAGCTTTCCGCATAGGCGGTTATCCCAAAGGGTGTTTCCTTCAAACTTATCAGCGGCAGGCTGGCCGAGCAAAGCCAGAATCCTTGCCGATATAGAAGGCATTACAGGCGCTATGAGAACTGCCGCTATTCGAAGTGCCTCTGCCATGTGGAACAAGGATGTGTCTAAAAGCTTCTTTGAGTTTTCGTCCTGACCCTTTGCAAGCTTCCACGGAGCTCTTTGTTCCGCGTATTTATTTATGTTGCGTATGAATGCAAAAGTTTTGTCCAGACCAATATGGAATTGCATTCCCTCGTACAGAGCCAAAGTCTCCTTGACGGCCTCAAGTGCAGACGAACGCAAAGATTTTTCAAAATCTTCATCGACACACGCCTCAGGCAAGATTCCGTCGTGGTACTTGTGGACCATGTTCAAGAGCCTGCTCAACAAGTTGCCAAGATCGTTGCCCAAGTCGCTGGTGTAACGCGTTAGGAATAAATCGAAGGAAAAATCACTATCCTGACCGACATTCATCTCCCTCATGAGAAAATATCTGAACGAATCCGCCCCGAATTTCTCAACCAAATCAAGCGGGTTTACAATATTCCCCAAA
Organism: uncultured Opitutales bacterium; assembly: GCA_944390805.1. Taxonomy (GTDB): domain Bacteria; phylum Verrucomicrobiota; class Verrucomicrobiia; order Opitutales; family Intestinicryptomonadaceae; genus CALXQW01. The sequence continues at coordinate 38,669 of CALXQW010000028.1, forward strand.
CTCTTTGACATCTTCTCTCCCTTTGAAAGCCACCATCCGTGAACAAGAAGCGACTTCGGCAACGGGCAACCTATGGCATGAAGCATTATAGGCCAATATACCGAATGCGGCGGAACAAGAATGTCTTTACCTATTACATGGTAGTCTGCCGGCCAGTTATCCCCAAAACTTTCAGTTCCGTATCCAACGGCTGATATATAGTTTACAAGAGCGTCAAACCATACGTAGGTTACGTAGTTTTCATCGAAAGGCAGCGGAATTCCCCATTCGAGCCTGTCCTTAGGACGAGATATGCAAAGGTCGTTGAGGGGTTCTTTTAAGAACTCCAAAACTTGTTTTGCCCTGAAGCGGGGGAAGATGAAATCTTCATGGCTCTTGATATAGTCTATAAGCCAGTCCTGATGGCGGCTCAACTTGAAGAAATAGTTGGACTCAGTAATCTCTGTGACAGTGCCAAATATCTCCGGCCACTTTCCGTCTACCTTGTCTTTCTCCTGAAGGAACTGCTCCTGCCTTGCGGAGTAAAAGCCTTTGTATTCTGCCTTGTATATCTGGCCCTCGTCGAAGAGCTTTTGGAGTATGTCTCTTACAACCTTTACATGCCTCGGCTGCGATGTGCGTATGTAATCGTCGTTGGAGATATTCAGAAGCTTGCACATGCCCAGGAACTTTTCCGCCTGCTCGTCGCAAAACTTTACGGGCTCAACTCCGGCGGCTTTTGCGCTTTGCTGAACCTTCTGCCCGTGCTCGTCTAGCCCCGTCAGAAAATGCACCTTGTGCCCGGTCAATTTCTTGTACCTGGCAATTACGTCGGTAAGAACTTTTTCGTATGCGTGCCCGAGGTGCGGCGAGCCGTTTGCGTAGTCTATGGCAGTTGTTATATAAAAATTCTTCATAACTGTTTGTTAAGAATTTCTCCAAAACCGGCGGGTTGTCAAGCGTCTATGCGCTCTTAGCCTTACAGGAAAGCACAATAAAATCTACATGGGCGTATATTTGTACGTCTTATTAATTGAAGTTATCTATTCAATATTTTTCGGCCGTCTGTAATAGTTTTTCTATATCTAAGAATGTGCCAACATATTAAATTTAGCCGGCAGGCGTGCATTAATTGTACCTATTAACTTCAGAGCGCAATATGCGTTAAATGCCATAAACAGAATGCTTGACAAGCATAAGAAAATTTTTTGCTCTATTTGGGTAGAAATATCCCAGAAAGGAGTTCCATAAAGATGAATGTTGTCGTTAAGAAAAAACGCGCGGTGATGATGGAATACGTCATTATAGCCGTATTGATAGCCGCTGCGGTTGTTGTTGCGGTTATGATGCTCGGCAAGAATGTCTCATCCGAGATGAATGTTGCAACCCGCTCCATGAGCGATGCTAAAGCCGCAGTAAGCGCGCAGAAAGACATCAAGACCCAGGCGGAAAAAGACGTTAAGAGCGCCGAAGAACACCGCAAGGGCATGCACAATTACGACCAATAAAAAAGATCGTAGCAGATTGTCTGCCTATATAGCCCGTTTGGGGTGTGAAAGAGAATTTTAATCAACAGTATCAAAACGGGATAGCCGCATTGTGCGGGAATCCCGTTTTTTTATTACGGATATGGAATTGTTGGTCCTTGTAAAATTTATTTTGGCCACTCCATGGCTGATATATCTTGGAGTGCGCGACTATCGTACCCGGCAGCTTCCGAATCTTTTTACTCTTGGTGGGGCTGCTGTCATGCTTGTGATTGCATTTGGGGCAGATTTCCAATACGGGTTAAATTCTCTGATAGCCGGCGGCCTATGCGCGCTGTTTTTGCTATTGCCTTTCTTTTTGCGCGCAGCGGGGGCCGGAGATGTAAAGATGCTATTTGCCTCTGGAATAATAGCCGGGCCTGGCAATGTCTTAAACCTTATACTTTTAATATCATTTGCGGGGCTGATATTGGCGCTTGTAATGCTTGTCTTAAAAGCGGTTGATTCTGCCCGTCTTAAGCATTATCTGCGCTGCATGTTCGATTTCCGTTACGACAGAAAAGCCGGGAGGGCAGCTCTTCCCTCGCCCGAGGCGGAGGCTTGCAGAGTGCCTTTCGGAGTGGCAATATCGTGCGGATTATTTATAAACTTGTCCTTGCAGGTACTGGCTGTATATTTTGCGGGATAATGCACTTTAATATATGAAGAGGCTGGCAAAATCAAACGACGGCGCAATATTGTTGGAGTTTGTCTTGTGCTTTCCAATACTTGTTGTGCTGTTTTTGTTTGCGGTGCAGTTTTCCTACATAATGATAGCCTGGCAGGTTGTGCATTATTCGGCCTATATGGGGGCTCGTTCTGCCATGACGGAGAATGTCATCAAAAGAAAGAGCAAGGCTGAAAAAGTTGCAAAGCGAATACTTGCGGTTGTGTCGGCGTCTCCTTCAGATTCAAAAGACTCAAAAGACAGGGCTAAAGACGAATTTTGCAAGCTCGACGGCTGGGGTTGGCTTCCGAATACAAAATATCTCGACAAGCAGGTTGATGTGGACATCTCCATGACAAATCTTGATCCGCGCGGCGTAATATGCACTGTCAAGTTCAAGGCGTTTTTGACGGTTCCGGTTGCGGGGCGCCTAATAAGTTTCTTTGCAAAGGATGATAAAACTGAGGAAGAGGAAAAATGGCAGGATTTGCTCGATAACCAGGCCTATGCGTTAAATCCGGCACTTATAGAATATTCCAATGAAATTGAGCTGGATTCGGGCGAGAAGGAGAAGCTTAAAATACCATATATAACTTTAACATCATCAAGCGCGGTAGCAATTCCGTATTCAACTTTAAAATATCCTATTGCTTTGGAATGAAGGCTCCAACAAATATTCTTGGCGTGTTTTTGGGGCGTTGCGGTTTGCTATGCCGCGGTTCCGACGGGGCTGCTCTTGCCATAACTCTGGCTTTTATGCTTCCGGTAAGCATACTGTTTATCGGAATTTACGGGGTGGGGGAGATTGTACGGAACAAGATAGAGCTTCAGAATGCCGCCGATGCGGCCGCTTATTCTGCGGCGGTTGTTCAGGCGGATTATCTCAGTCGCATGGCAACTGTCAACAAGGCTATGGCATGGACTTATGTTGACTTGCAGCGGCGCTCTTTGGACGCAGCTATGGATTTATTTTGCGCGTATGTTTTGGAGCAGTTTAACAAGGATATGAAGAACTGCCAGACGCGCAACAGGCCATGCCACATGCATACTCCAGGGGTAAACTACAATTGCGGAACCGATGTTCTTGTTGACGATATTGCCTTGGAGCTTCTCGGTTCCGGATTAGGCATTCCGGCAGTCGCGGAGAAATTTAACGGTCAGGATTTCTTAGGCAGGATGCTTCTTTCTCAGCTTGTGCATATTAGCATAGCCAACGCTAAGGGCAAAGGTTCCTTGGCAAATATGCCCAAGGTTTACAAGTACAGTTATTCCATCATAAAAATGACGAAGAAACTTAAAGATCTGCACTCCGAATATCCAAAGAAAATAAAGGAGACCGCAAGGGAAGTTGCAGTTGCCAACATGATGGAATGTAAGGACGACTACATCATAAATGTCACAACCGGAAACGAGAATTTAAGCTTCTTCTTTATGGTTGGCGGCGAGGATAGCGAGAAGGCATTTATATCTTTTGCGGATCCTACCTTGAAAGATTTTTCTCCAAAGAGTGTCTTTGGGCCCGGCACAGACGATTGGATAGTGCGCAAGGGAAATATAGGTTTTTGGAGGGTATACAAACAGACAGAATCACATCTGCTTGCAAAGTGGGATTGGTTTTGGACAAGGTGGGTGCATGTTCAGATATTGGACTATTCTTTTCATCTTCCTCCAATCGCTCCGGGAGGCGGATATGGCAGAGGGCATCCGGTGTATCATGGCTACGATAGCATCTTTAAAGTTATAAAGGAGAACTTGCCCATAGGTCTTGCTGTCATGCCGGCGGAGCCTATAACTCTAACGCCAGAGTTTTTTGGTAAGTCGGGCTCTATAACGGTTGCCATAGCAAGAAAAACTCCAAATCCGCTTTCGGCTTTTACGCCGTCGGGGCGGGCCATGACGGCGCCTGGAGTTCTTTCAGCATTCAATGTAAGCGCCGCAGGGGGGAATAGACCGGAATATATGTGCGCCATAGCGTCGGCGCGGGCGGCATATAAGCAGTACGATTCCGACAAGAAAAAGAAGTTGAATAGTTCCGACTACACCGTTGGCTATGTCAAGGCCGACGGCGAAAAGACCTGGAATTTGGTTGAGACCGATTGGGACGCCGTCTTTCTTCCGGTGAAGCATGCGTGGGATTTGTGCGCCGGGGTATCTATAGCTCAGACTTTTGCGCCAGACCCTCTTTCCGGAGGGAACATTCTCAAGACTGTAATGCTAGACAAGAAGAACTGGACAGACAAGGACGGCAAAAAAGTTGAAGAGAAAAACCTGCCTGATTGGGAAAACTTGAAAGCTCCCGGAGGTCTTGTGAAAGACGAAAACTCCAAAGACGGCAAGCTGAACTGGGAGAAACTAAGCTCGTATTTGGGCCACTGATAGATATGCCAAAATTATTGACCAAATTATTCCGTTGCTCAGGGGGATCAGTCCTGATGGAGTTTGTCATGGTTTTGCCCGTATATTTGGCCACATTGGGAGGCATAATATGGATGGGGGAGAAATCGCTCGACGCAATAAGTTTGAGGTCGGCGAATCACTGGAGCGTATTTATGGCTGGGAACAGATTTTCTGTACGCACTCCGGCAACCCTTGGGCTGATGAAACTTTTTCCGCGGGCAACCGCCGTGTACGACTCCACAAAGCGGTCTCTTGTAGACGAACATTCTTATTTGCAGTTCATAGGCTCCAAGGTTGGCATACTTGAGTCAACTCCGGAAATCTTAGGCAATTGGATAAATGCGCCATATACGGTTGTTGGGGAGAACGCACCCTCATCTATCATACCAGATATAACAATGACTTCGTCCCGCTATGGGAATGATTATACAATGGCTATTGTGATGCGTTCAAAGGGATCTTCATCTGCCAAGAGGCACTGGCATTCAAGCCTCATTGCAGATAAGGATCTGTGGAAATTTGAGGGCAAGGAAGATTCATATCCAAAAAAATGGGAGCTTGAAATTCTCAAAGACGCAAAACATACCGACGATACCAAAACTTTTGAGGACGAGCCTAAAAAAATAGATTTCTACGAGCGGTACGAAGAATACAAAAAGTGGAGCGTGTCAAAATGACAGGGGCTTTTGCCAAGGTTTTTTTCATCACATTTGCTCTTGGAATGGCTGCGGTTTTCTTGATGAATGGGCATGTTCTGCCTGAGGAAAGATCAAATTCTACGCGCGCTATAAATGGTGTTGCAAATGGCCCTGGAAAGGATACCGGTTCCGACAACGCCTACGAGCTTCTTGGACCTTTGAAGCTTCCCATATCTGTTGTCTCTTCCCAAGAGGGGGTAAAAGGCGGTTGGGAATTTTCCGGATTTCTCAATGCAAACTTTGTATCCGCGCGCGCCCAGCTAGACTCATGGATGCAAAACCAGGGCTGGATTCCGGAGAACAAAATAAGTTTGGACGAAAGCATAGAGCCGAGAGTAATATTGACATTCAGCCGCGGTTCTCAAGAAATGACAATGTTTCTATGGAAGATCTCCACAGACTCCACCGGTTTTGCGTACAAGCGCGAATATATAAACAAAGAGGCTGATTCAGATGAACTCAAATAGCGATTTTCTCGTTTTATTTCTGGCTCCTGTAAGGGAGTTTCTGGAGGACGACAGTGTCTCTGAGATTCTCATAAACGGCGCGTCTCAGATATATGTTGAACGCCGCGGTAAGCTTGAGCTTACATCGGCCAAATTTGCGGGCGAGGCCCAACTTATGGCTGCCGCCGCAAACATAGCAAAATCTGTCGACAGAATTCTCGACGAGCGCCACCCAGATTTGGATGCGAGGCTTCCAGATGGTTCGCGCGTGCATGCAACCATACCACCCATAAGCCGCTGTGGAACTGTTATATCCATACGCAAGTTCAAGAAGGACCTTCTTACTTTGGATAAGCTCGAATCTTTCTCAAGCATTCCACATGAGGGCGCATTGCTGTTAAATGCAATAGTGAAACTGCGCAAGAATACGATAGTATCGGGTGGGACGTCGTCGGGGAAGACCTCTGTGCTGAACGCCATAAGCGGTCTCATTCCGGAAAAAGACCGCATACTTGTTCTTGAGGATGCCAGCGAATTGCAGCTTCAGCAAAAGCACTGCGTATATTTTGAAACGAGAAAGCCCGATAAGAATGGCGAGGGAGAATTTTCCATAAGAGACCTTGTTATAGCCTCGCTAAGGCTTCGCCCGGACAGGCTTGTCATTGGCGAGATACGCGGCAAAGAGGCTTTGGATTTGCTTCAGGCTATGAATACGGGGCATTCGGGGTCTATGTCCACAATACACGCAAACTCTCCGGTAGACGCTCTCAGGCGCATGGAGACTTGCGCGCTCATGAGCGGAGTTGAGCTTCCGCTGAGCGCGGTTAGAATGCAGGTTGCCTCTGCTATAAATTGCGTTGTTCATACAATGCGCCTTCCGGACGGCTCGAGAAAAGTTGTCGACATATCTGAAGTTCTGCCGCTGGAAAACGGAGATTACAAGACCAGCAAGCTTATGGAGTGGAAGACAAAATCCATCTCGCCAGACGGCACCGTATGCGGGGCTTTCCGCCTTTGCAACAGGCCGTCGTTTGAGGGCGAGGCGCAGATTATGGGAATAGAGCTTCCTCAATACGCATAGAGCCTATGCCATTTTTATTTTCAGGAGAGATTCTTGCAAAATATACTCTTGTAAAGCCGGTCAAATGTTCTAAAGACGCGGAGGTGTGGATAGCATATTGCCAAGACGGCAAATATTGCATTCTGAAAGTTGCCCGCAGTGGTTGTATGGCGGCAAAACGTCTCATTGCGGCGTCGGGGCTTGTTGGAAATTTAAACTGCGCACATATAGCCCATGTGTTCGACTGCGGGATATCCGAATCTGGGTTTGCCTATGCGGCATTGGAATACGCCAGGGGCGGAAGTCTTGAATCTAGGCTTTCTAAATTTGGCAGATTGACTCTAGGGCAGAGCGTAGAGATGCTCTATGGAATCCTCGATGCCCTTTGCGTCTTGCACAAAGCAGGCGTAGTCCACCGCGATTTAAAGCCCGCAAACATATGGATATCTGCCAATGGAAGTGTTATTGTCGGAGACTTCGGAATTGCAAAACTCCCAAATTTTCCCGATGAAAACAATTCCGTGTTTGGGTCGGCGCCATATATGTCTCCGGAACAGGCGAAAGATTCCTCAAAGGTTGACGGCAGAAGCGATATTTTCAGCCTTGGTCTTGTAGCCTATGAATCCCTTACAGGACATAGCAGATATTCCGGAAAAGACTATACGGAAATATTAAAACAGATTCTCTCCGATAGGAGATCCATATTCTCTGAACTTGAACCTATTGCGTCGGCTCCGCTTGCATCGCTTTTAGATTCTATGCTTTCCGCTTCTTTGGAGGTGCGTCCGGCAAGCGCAGGGGAAGTCATATCAAAGATGGATTCCATCGGGCTTCCGCGCGAACCTATCTTATGACAGAATCTCTTAGGACTGTCTTTTTGCGAATTTAATTTTGTACATTTTCCATCTGTAGGAACTTTTTGACATGTCTTCTATCCACTGTTTTGGATTGCGTGATTTTGCCAGAAGAGACAGTTCATTGTCGTCCATTCTAAACATGATAGGCAATGGGTCGTATCCTGATTTGCATAGCATATTGCGCACTCTTAGGAGCCTTTCCCTAAGGGCTATTTCCCTTAATATGAGCGCTGCAGCCGGAACGAGCGCAAGTATTCCAAATACAGGCATTCCCAAGATGAAAAGTACAGCGCATGCTACAAGTGAGGCAATAGCTAAAGCCGGAATCTGCCACCTTCTGAAAAAATTTCCAAATATCCTTCTAAATTTAGAGCTTTCAACGTATCTTGGAAACCACTCTTCGTATACCGAATCGGGGTAGGGCATCTTTGCAGCGTGGCACATCTCGTGCGCAAGAATTTCTGCTGAACGCAAAGTTCCGCCTCTTTGTAAAAATATGGCGGGGAGGAATCCGTCTATCTCATATAAAATTCCCTCGCTGAAAACTCCGGTATGCTTTTTGGAAACCCATGCGGGTATCCAGTCTGGACGGAATTTGTAAAAATTCCAGACCATGTCCGCCGCCGCGGAGCGCAGATTTTCTTCTATATAATCAGCGCCGGCATATATATCTCTAAAGCGCGAAGTTCCTCCGCGTATTTCATCTAGCTCTCTTAGGAGCTTTTCAATACGCTTTCTAAAATTCACAAGAGATTCGTTTGGGCCTATGAGAATTCCGCATGAATCCATGCAGTCCAGAGCGTCTGCAACCTCTCGCTCATTGTCCGAGACCAACCCTTGAATGTGGCAATAGACGCTCTTCATGGAATGGGCAGCGATATCACTGTTACAATGCGCTGGTAAAAATGCACTATTTCTTCTCCTATGGCTCCGAAATCTCCCCCGAGCCAAGAAGAGCTATATATCATTGCCGAAGCTCCAAATACAAGCGGCAAAATTGAGCACAGCAAGAGAGTGTATTCCAAAAGCACGGCGCGCCTTTTCAATATTCTGAATCTCTTTGAAGTGCTTTTCATCTGCGGTTATTTTAGTATTACTTCCATACCTGGTTTACGATAGGGTCTCCGGGAATTCCCTTTGAGAGTATGTCGGAGGCTATGTCCTTCATTTTCTCAGAGTCTATCGGATTGCTCTTCTCCCAGGTGGCATATTGCTTCTGCCTGAAAATACGCCATTTCTTTGCAAAATTGTCTATTTCATCTTTGGATATGCTGCCGGGAGATGCAAAGTAAAAATAGGCTGCCTTAGATACGAAGAACTTTCGCCCATCGGGATTCTCCTTAGATATGGAATCTAAAATCTTAAGGAGATTATTGCGAGAGGAAAGAATACTGCATACATTCTTCTGCAAATCTTGCACTTTTCCCTTTAGCATCCACTTATTTTCCGGAATGGAGAACCACATGAAGGCCTCTTCAGCCGCCTTGTAAGTTTCGCAAAGAAGTATGCATTGCGGGTGGTATTCCTCGGGAAGGAGTATTTCTGTAGAAAACAGATTTGTCGATAGCGATTGCACCTGCGAGATTATATCGTAGAAGTATTTAAATCCGAGGAGTTCGTCGTACTCGTCTACAAAGGTGTCTTTTGCATGTGATGCAGCAGGCTTGTTCAGACTCTTAAATTCAAGTAGACTTTCCCACGTCTTTCTTGAATTGAACCTCTCTATAACTTTTGGAACTCCGCCGTTTATGCCGTATTGCCCAAGATCTGAAATTATGTATTTTAGCGACCCCACATTCTTTAATATGAGTCCGTTTCTCTTGGTAATTTCAGACCTTAAGTTAGATATTGCAACATAGTTCAAACATTCGTCCGCCGATATGAAATTTATGTCCCCGACAATCTTGTCGAACTCGAGATTGTAAAAGTGCTCCTGGTTTGCCTTTACGGCGTTTATATTTGATTCTATCTTGGCAAGCAGCTCCTGAGCGTTTTGGGCTTTTGCCCTTGCTGCACCCATGGAGTCGCGCTTTATTGCGTCTATTTGTAAAATTAGTTTTTGAATGTCGGCGTTTTCCCAGCTTATTGAGTTTAATGTGGCATCCAGTTTTTTTAGGTTTCCAACATTTTTGCGCAGATCTGAAAGCTTCTGGGATATGACGTTGCTCAGCGGTTTAAGATAGTCGGGCTCAGACTTTCCAAAGTCGGGCGCGGCAAAAGGTGTCTTTTCTATCTTTGAGAGCTCCTGTATCATTCGCTCTGCTGGAAGATCTGTGTCGGAGAGTATGTTGGACAAATCGTACATCTGAATCAGGCATGCTTTTGCATGGGCGGCCTGTTTCATGTATTCGGCCGCCTTTGATTCATTCCAGTTCCAATCTACCTGGTTGTCGAGATTCAGTAAGCCTATACAAGCAGTGGCCTTTGCCCAGTTAGAGCTTGCAAGATATTCCTTGAACTTGTTGTAAACTTCAAAGACTGTCTCGTACCGCGACAACTCGCTTCGGTATTCGGGATATTCCGACGCAAACTTTCCAAACTCCCTCGAATACGGAAGCTGCTCCAAAAGAACTTTTGCCTCGCCAAAATTGTTGTTCTTAAGCTGTTTATCATATAGGCCAAGTATATCTTCCGAGCGCGGCGTAAACGCATAGAAAAGCCCAAACCCAACAACCGTAATCAGCGCTGTAATCAGCACTGCAAGAAACTTTTTTGAGGCGTTTGTGCGGGTGTGTATTATGTTCCTGTCAAGGAAGCGGAGATCGTAAAAGGCTATGGAGATTATATCTGAATCCATCAGCATTCTTTCCGATCTGCCCATTCTTGCGCCGTTTACATATGTCCCGTTTTGGCTGCCCAAATCTTTCAGCCATGTCTCGGCATCTCCTGATATCTTTAGCTCGGCATGGTGGCCTGAAACTACATCGTCATTTATTACAATATCGTTGTCGCCCAGGGAACCTATTCTTATCTCAGGCTTTTCCAGACGCATCATTTCCCCAGCGCGGGGACCATTTAGAAATTCCAGCCTATGGACATCGCACGGAAGATCCGAGGAATGTTCCGTGCTGCTTACAAAAAGCTCGCAATCGCCTATCGAGATTCTGTCGTTGGGGCGCAACCTTCTTGAAGTTGCAATTTTGCCTTTATATCTGAAGTTCTTCCCCTTGCATGCCAAAAGAGTTATCTCTTTACTCCCCAAATTCAGGCGTGCGTGGAAGTCTGCGGCAGATTTATCCTCAGCCGGTATTATCCAATCATTCTCGGGCGCATGCCCTATCTTGACACAGTCCCCAAGAAGATCTGTCTTTTCCGAGAAAATCAGCCTGCCGCGGCATCTGAATTCCAAAAGGTAAGAGTACCCTCTATTTGCTCTCTTAGACTCTCCCTTCGACCGCCCGATAAGGTCTGCTATGCGCCTGAAAATTCCGCGCAATCCTTGAGAAGTCTTCCCGTTTGCAGGTTTGTCGCCTTCGTGCTTCATTCCACGCTCCAATCGTTTCTCATGATGCGTATGTAGCGGTAGTCGTTGAGAGGCTCAAATCTCTCGAGACATTCGTTCAATATGCGTGTCATCTCTGCGTTGTCTTCCCTATTGCGTGCGTCCGAGTATTCCAAGCATTTCCTCGAATACCATATCTTCTGCTTCGCGCGGAATTTTTCAAGAAGCGATGTTGCCGTCTCTATGAGCGGCTTTTCATTTCTTACATACGCCTCTTTGAATAGATTTCTCAAAAGTAAATCTATGTCTTCCCATGATGCAACCTCAAGATTCTTGTTAAGCTCTCTGTTTAACATCTTAAGCATTTTTGTGGGGTTTTCATTTATCGGCTCTTCCGGAATTTCCCAGTGCCTCAGTACGGTTGAATTTGCTACCGATATGCAGTCGTAATCTCTAACCAAGCCTTCCGAACGCCAGTATTGCGCTGTGGGTACCTCTCTTAATAGAACAATCTCCTTGTCCAAAAACCTCATGTAGCAGGCAACTCCCCGCCAAGACATCTCTCCAAGTTTTCGGCTATAATCTATCTTGATATACGGATACCCGTTGTCGCCTTTATTGAAGAAATCTCCTTGCGAGGGCGATGAAAACCTCATCTTGCCAGATTTTTCCATTCTTTCTGTCCATTCATTGAAACTCTTGCGCGTTGTCTTGGCATAGCCGTTTTCTACAGTCTCAGACTTAAAGACTATGTGGAATGGAACGTCCAGGTTTTCTCCGGCCGCAGTTAGCACCTCAAAGCTCCCATCGCCGCTTTCCTTTAGCATCGAGGGGGAATTTGGGTAATATATAAGAAATTTTCCGTTGTTTCCTAAATCTATCCTATATTCTCCGTCGTCGTAATTGCCTGATTTCTCCCCAGGCCATGTTATGGGATTTTCAATTCGGCTTTCGGAAACATAAAATGCAAGAGCCAAAATTGCGGCAGATATCAGCACTCCAAAAAATAGCGATAGCTTTCTTTGGCGGGCCATAGATTTATTTGCGTTGCGCAAGTCCGACAGCTCCTCCGCCGATGCGTATCTCGTATTCGAAATATTCTCTGGCTGAACTTCACTTTGGTCCGCATAGTCTTGAGGCAGTATTGTTGCCTCTCCGGTATCGGGCGGTATATTTGGCATATCGCCATTAGGCGGGGTTTGGTAATGCCTTTCAACTATGAATGACAAATTCTTCCCAAGGCGAACATCGTCTCCGGGTTCGAGCATTTTATCCTCTCCATTCCCCAAGGCCTTGTTCCTAACCCAGACATCTCCATCTCCGGAGTTGTGCAGCAATATTCCAGAACCCGTCTGCGGCAGAAGAGTTGCATGCTCTCCGACTATTCCAGAATCCGAGCTGCGTATGTCGGAATCCATGGAAGAGCCTACAACAACCCCGGAGTCTTTCACCGCAAAAGATCTCCCTTTCAAGTCTCCGTTTATAAATCTAATTCTGTATCGCGACTCCTGCATATTCTTTAAAATAGAGACACCCCCGCCTCTTTCATCCTTATATATATGGGAGTTAATATTATTATGAATACCGCCGGCATTATGAATATTGCCATAGGCAGCAGCATCAGCGACGGCGCGCGCTGCGCTTTGCACTCCGCCAAGGCAAAACGCGCCTTGCGCATTTCCTCACCCTGAATTTCCATTGTGTCTGTCAGCGGAGAACCAAGTTCCGTCCCAAGCTCTATTGCCGATACAAAAGAGGTGAACTCCTTTATTTGTATTCTATCAACAACATTTCTCAATGCCTTAAGCCTTCCCACTCCAAGTTCCATCTCGTGGAGCATTCTTAAAAATTCGTCTCTCAGCGGATTTTGCTTTGTCAGATTTACATAGAAGCGCACCGCCGCCATAAAGTCCAAGCCGCCCCTCATTGCCGAAGCTATCAAATCTATAGAGTAGGGTAGGCTTCTTATTATCTTCGTGCGTTTTTCCTCTATTATATTATCTATGCCCGTCTTTGGCAAAAACCAGCCCACAAAGCATCCCAAAAATGCGGCAACAACCGTGTAGGCGCCTTCGTCCGACAGCGCAAACGCCGCTCCGGAAAATAAAATTGTCAGCGCCGCCGCAAGGAATAACTGCGAACAGTATATCTTCTTTGCCGAGGTCTTCAGGCCGGAAAACTCTATTTTTTTCTCGTAGTCCGCCGCTTTTGCCGGAGATATTCTGCAAAGAAACTCCCCAATACCAATTTTATCCATGACGTCTGCAAATGGTTCGGCAACCTGCAACATGAAAGGCAGGTCCGACTCCGACGTTAAAGCCTTCGATACCCTTATCGATTTGTCCGACATACAATAAAGTATTGTCGGTATGACAACCGCCATGAACGTAAGTATATATACTATGTATTCTTCCATGGCCTTTACACCTTTATATCCACTATTTTCCTTATTACAAGGTATCCTATTATCTCTAAGATCAGCATTGCCGATATCGCGCACCAGCCAATCATTGTTGTAAGAAGCGGCAGCATCAGCTCGCTATTTACCAGCAGCAGCAATACAAACGCCGCAAGTGGCGCCAACGACATTGCAAGAGCCTCAAATCTTCCCTGGGCGGTAAGAGCCGCAAGCTTTTGGTGAAACTCCGTTCGCGCGCGTATGGTCTGGGATATCTTCTGTATCACATCGGCAAGGCTGCCTCCGGATTGAGTCGTCAGCTTTATTGATACTATCAGCAGCTGAAGGTCCTCGCAGGGGATTCTGTCGTACATGCGCTGGAGCGATTCCGACAATTCCAAACCGAGGCGGTATTCCCTTATAACAATCATGAGTTCCTCTTTCATCGGGCCGTCGCATCTTCTTGCAAACGCCTCTATGGCTTGCGGAAGGGCCTGACCGGAACGCAGCGCGTTTGTAAGCCCCAAAGACAGATCCAATATTCCCGCCTCAAACTCTTTTGCGCGTGCCTTTACTTTGCGTAAGAAATAGATTTTAGGGGCTTGAAATGCCGCCGCAAAAGCGACTGCCGCGCACAGCATAAGCACAAGCGGATTATAAACCTGGCAGAACAGAAGCGTTCCTATAAGAATTCCCGCAGCGAGTATTCCCGCCGATATCTGCAACTGGCGCAGTCTGATTTTATCTATAAAACGGCCTATCCCGTTTTCCGACGAGAACCTCTCTTTTGTTCTCTGTCCCTTTTCCATGCGCTCCGTGCTGAAGGATTGTATAAAACGTATGGATATATATATGAATAGCGACACCGCAAGCATCACCAGCAGATATATTCCAATTCGTTGTATTACGGGCGTGTAATCCATATATTGCCTAAGTCTCCGGAACAAATACCGCCATGTCGAGTTTCAGGTCTCCCGACTGTCTTAATTCCTCTATAAACCGCGGAATGTTTCCCGTGGCCGTGTGGTGCCCCACAACCTTGAAGTTCTCGTCATACCCTTCGTGTTCGTAGGTGAATATGTCCTGAAGGAGTATAGTGTTGTTCTCTCTGCCGCACACTTCGGTTATCTTGACTATTTTTCTTGAACCGTCTGGCATGCGCGTTTGCTGCACTATTATGTCTATTGCTGACGATATCTGCTCTCGTATTGCCGACGACGGAAGCTCAAAGCCCGCCATCATCACCATATTCTCCAACCTCGACAGAGCATCTCTCGGATTATTCGCATGGCAGGTTGTCATTGAGCCGTCGTGCCCCGTATTCATCGCCTGAAGCATATCCAGCGCCTCCGCGCCGCGGCATTCGCCAACTATGATTCTGTCCGGCCTCATACGCAGGGTGTTTATTACAAGGTCTCTTATGGTTATGCGGCCTTGACCCTCTATGTTTGCCGGCCTTGCCTCAAGCCTGCAGAGGTTCTCGTGCGAGAGTTTCAATTCGGCGGAATCCTCCACCGTAATTATTCTTTCTCTTTCCGGAATAAACTGGGACAATATATTAAGCAGTGTTGTCTTTCCTGATCCTGTTCCGCCTGATACCAATATATTCTGCCTTGATCTTACCGCTTCTTTTAGAAATTCGGCCATTTGTCTGTTTAGGCTGCCGAATTTTATCAGGTCGTCATCGGTAAGTTTTTTAGACGCAAATTTTCTTATAGTCAGAAGAGATCCGTCCAGCGACAATGGTGGAATTACCGCATTTACTCTCGACCCGTCATCTAACCTTGCGTCAACCATGGGAGATGCCGCATCTATGTGCCTGCCTAAAGGCTCAACTATGCGCTGTATTATCGATTGCAAATGGCTTTCTCCATTGAACCTTACCGCAGTTCTATACTGTATGCCCTTGCTTTCAACAAATACATTGTCGGGCCCGTTTATCATAATTTCAGATATATCGCCGGCCCTTAGCAATGGCGATAAAGGCCCAAGCCCTATCAGATCGTCCATCAGAACTGCTCTAAACTTGTCCAGAGATATGCCCGCGGGAATTTGGTGGCGTATCTCCCTGAGCGCCTGGTCGAGGGCGTCTTCCACCTTTGGCCTCATTGCCTCTGTGGAAATCTTGTTCGGCGAGTCTCCCGCAATGTTGAGAATTTCCAGCACCCTCGACTGCACCGTTGTTGCAAGCTCCAACATAGTGTCGGAATACATCTCCGTGGAGGTTTGAATATCGTACATTGGCATTTTGCCTTCCGTACTTACGGAAATGTTCTTTGGGGGGGCAGCGGCAGTTTTTTCGCTTTCCAAATTCGGCTCCGATACCGACAAAGAAATCTCAAAACTGCCAATATTTACTACATCCGACGGCAATAATCTTCTCCTGCCGTTTACTTTTTCGCCATTTACCCATGTGCCGGCTGTACTGCCGGCATCTTTTATAAAACATTCTCCGCCAGACTCACTTATTTCGGCATGGCGTCTGGATACGGTCATATCGCTTAGAACTATATCCGACGTTTCTGCTCGTCCAATGCCAAGTACCCCATTTGCCGGCAGCTCAACGCGGCGCAGCTTTCCATCTTTTGATCTGATGTTCAGGCGCATTACCATGTAAACATCTTTTCTCCAGTTGACTTATTTGCGTTTGTTCTGAGCTCTTCAGATTTGTCGCCCGTACTCTTAGAGACTTCATTTTCCACTCCAGCCGTCTCTTCCGACGGTTTAGAAGTCATCTTTACTCCGTTCTTTGCAATCTGAGGCGAGACAAGAATCAACAGCTGAAGTTCCTCCACACTGTCTTCCTCGTATCCAAATACAGATCCCAAAAGGGGCACATGCCTTAAGAAGGCATAGCCGGAATCGCTCTTTGTATGGGTTATTTCCCTCTGTCCAGATATAATTGCCGTCTGGTCTAAATTGCAGATAATTTCGCTCTTTGTCCGAGTTTTTCTCTGGAGGTAATCGTCGTCCTGCTTTATCGGGGCAAGGCTCTTTTCTATTTCAAGAATCAGGCGTACGCGGTTTGAATTTATCAGCCCCCCGCTGACTTTTATCGTAAGTCCAAAGTTTATCTCCTTTAGGTCGGCAACATCGCGCCCATGAATTTCAACATTCAAGGTTCCGCCGTTTTCGTATGTTGCTTCTGGCACTCCTTTTGAATTGCTCGTGAGAGTCAGATGCCCGCCGTCTCTAAAGTCGGAAACTCCATTTGCCCCAAAGAACTGTATTGCCCCGTCTATTCCCGTATTCATATACGCAAGGCCGCCAACTCCAGATGCGTTAGGAGCATCTCCGCCAAGGCTTGGCGGAAGCTCTCCGGCAAGCGCCTTAAACCAGCCTTGTAGATCCAAAGATATAACAGTTCCGTTTGCGTCGGAATTTCCCATTCTCTCAAGCTGGGAACGCGTCACTCCAACTATTACAACATTTACGTCAAGCTGGGTATCATCAACTTCCAAATTGTACACAACCTCCGTCGGATTTGGCCCTGCCGACAACCACTTCTGCGATGATACAATCTTCCTTATGTCAGAGATGTCGTTGTCGCAGAGCATTCTGCCGTAGAATGTGAGAATCCCTGATGATATTTTCATTCCAAGAATTCCCGCCTCTTTAGGAATGCCGTTTTCAACCTTAAACCCTGCGTCTTCAAGCTGCTTTTTCAGCGAGTCGAACATCTCAGGGCCCGGTTTGTAAACAACGTAATTTCTGTAAGAGTTGCTGTATTTATCCAGTATATTTTTAAACGCCAAATATCTTGAATACTTTGATATTTCCCCTCTGAGGGTTATCGCGTTTTGAGACATTTCCGCAGTTACTTCAGAGAAGTCAGATATATCCTTGCACAAATCTCTGTATAGCGACGCCATAGAGTTTGTAACCCTAACCTTAAATACTTTAGACACCGCGCTCGACGTCAAAGTTATATCCGCATAACCCGGTTCCACTCCTTGTATTTCCAAAAAGCGTCCTTTGCTGCCAAGAATCTTCACATTTTTTGCAGAAGACTGGTAGCTTTCTATCTCAAACGGAACCTCCAATCTCTTTGTTTCGTCTTGGGCAATCGTTACGCTTTCCGTTGGGAGCGAAGATATTATAGCCAGAGATGTTGTTGTTCCATCTGGGGCATTTTGGGCTTTTGCGGCAAGGCATAGAGCCGATACCGCAAGCAGCCATAAGCACAGGTTTAAGGATCGTTTCATGGGAAACATTTATCTTGCGTTTTCTGTTGGGGTGGGCGATAGCTCCGCAGATTGCAGACCTTTGCGAATTTCCTCAAAAGTTTTCTGGTTTACCACGCCAATCTCTTTTCTATTTAGGGCGGAGGAGTCGTTTCTTTTGCGGAGTACCGGATACAGCTCCGCCTCTCTTTGCGCCGCAATTACTATCATGGCCTGCTGGGGCGGCAAAGACACAAATATTGTTCCGCTAGAGCTTCCGGGTTCCCTGAAAGAGCCATTGCTGTTTGCTATTCCAAGCACTCTAACGCAAGGCAGAAGAACAGAGGTCTCCCTCCTCTCCGATTCCTGCAAGGCCTGCGGCATTACAGCATCGCCTGGATTTCCTGAGGCGCTGCTTGATAGCGGTTCCGACTTTCTTGTGACGTAGGTTGATATAATTCCTATTTCATCATTGGGCTTAAGCATTTTAATGAGAGCCGGATCTGAGAATGTAATGGGGATAGTCCATTCACCTTCTTTTGAACAGTCTCCAAGAGATACCTTAAGCTGAATATCATTAATTAAGATGTAATCATTTCTTGCTATGGGATGCTGCACTCGTTGACCGTAAATCATGGATACGTTTTCCCAGAGCAATGCGCCGTGAGGCAGGACAGATTTTGGAACGTCGCGGTATGTGAGAGCTCCTTCGGTTAGTTCCTCGTCGGAGTCGAGGTCTCTTGCGGCGGTTATTATGGATACAGTTTGTTCATCCTTAGTTTCTTTTCTATCAAATAGCGTTTTACTTACGACAAAAACTGCCGCCAGTCCAAGTATGACAGACACAACCAAAGGTATTACATTTTTCATCGCCGATTTTTTCTTTAAAGCCACAGAATTTGTCAAATCTTTTAATCTCCATAAGCATCGCAATATACAATACTTCTTTAGGCATATTTGCCAGAATCTTATGGTACCAGAGAGGAATATAAATTTTTCCTATAAGCCTGAGATAATAAAGTTCATGATTAGTGAAAGACAGATGCAAATTATAAAGAATAATAAGCAGAAATCGAGAGATTTAAAATGTTCGTTGGACAAGATATATGATTCCGTAATTTAAACCTCATAAAAGCAATATTAGGAACAAATGGAATATTGCTAATTGCAAGCAAGTTGCAAAAATTTTTCGCAGTGGCAAGTCAAATTCTTACCAAAGCGCGATTTTGACAGGAAAGGATTTTGTATGAAGAACAGATCTCCTTCCTTTCCAAAAAAAGTTGCCGAGAAAAACCGCGAGCGCTGGGTCGTTTACTATTTCGACACAGACAAGCAAAAACGCTGGGCGCG
>CALXQW010000029.1 GCA_944390805.1 uncultured Opitutales bacterium
CTCGAACACGCTCGTTAAGCTCTCAGCCGCCGATGGTAGTGCGCCCCCGCTGGTGCGCGAGAGTAGGTCGTTGCCAGTACTATGAGGCGCAAGTTCCTTCCAGGAACTTGCGCCTCTCTTTTTGTATCTATATCCATACTAAAGCAAATATCTATACCGATTAAAAAAGGGAAAACTATTTCCCCGCAATAATAATAAATTATCTTCCACCACCCATAATATTCATATCAACTTTGCGAATACGGATATAACAGAATCTATATGAGTAGTGGATAAGACAATCATTTAGCATCTTCATTAAAGATGCTTATCTTTTCAGAGTTATTTTTTGCTATTCTTTTGTCCTATTTCTTTATCTATCGTTGAAAGGAAGCCTCCATCAAAAATTAATTCATTTTCTTGTGAAACAACAACTGTCTTTATAACTCTGTTAATTTCTGCAGGATTAAATGGTGGGGCTACTTCACTGGAAGTATTGGTAAAAGAAATGGATCTCAATATTAATATATTCAAAATTATATATATTATTATAAATGATTTTTTTTATTTTCCTATGATGTATCCTTTGTTAATTGTTCCTATAACCATCTATTCTTAGTTTACTTTCCTCATCTAGAAGGGTGTCTTTCATTGTTAGAACCTTGTCTCCCAAGAGTATGGTTATATTGTTATTCTCGTATGTAAGAATTATGCATACTATGGATTTACCTTCTTTCGATTGCAGAGATACCTTTTCGCAAGTGTTTACAACTTGTTCTATAAGAGCATCAACCTGTCTTTGGATATCTTCTCCTTCCGCTATCATCTTACCACCTTTACTTAGCATGTTACGGCCGTTTCTGCGTGTTGACTCCATTGATACGTGCCGCGCCAGAGTAGTTCCGGCAGCTGCTATGTAGTCTTGAGATGCAGCAAGAGACTCACCTTCTTTCACAAGTTTTTGTCCGTCTCTAATAAGATTTTTTGCCTTAACTAACAGTGCTTTTGAATTGGCCAACTGCTTTCTAATATCTTGGTTTTCAATTCTTGCCTGTTGCTCTCTTCTTGTGCCTATATCTGAAACGGATTCTTCAAAAGTCTCAAAAGAGTCTCCTATCTCGATATTAGCAGACTTCTCTAGCAGTTTACATATTGATACCTTTTCTCCCAGATAACCATTTACTTCAGCTATACCTATTTCTTTTGTCTTGTATCCGTATATCTCTCCGCTAACAGGGTCTTTTATTGCATCTGATTTCCTTAGAATTCGCAGTCTAGTTCCCCTCTTGAGAATCTTATTTATATACACGTAGCTTGTATCAACTTGAACTACAGAAGGTGGATATATGGATTCCTCAAACTTCTTTGCAATATCTGTGGCAAGCCGTTTTGCAGACAAATCTATGAGCTCATCGCCAAACTCTCCGTTCCTTCTTCTTACACCCTTCTCTATTTCGGATCCTGACTCATCAATCTCGCTAGATATTGAGGCAATAAGCTTTCCTGTTGTTATATCCATTATTCTGGTTATGGCTGATAGGCTGAATATCCTTTTTTGAGTGTTGTCGCTATCTTCAAATCTATCGATAAAATCTGTTATGACGGTGTTGATTGCATATATCTTCATGCCGTTTGAAAAACGTGCAAATGCTGCTATGTTATCAAGCGGTATCTCTGGATGATTGAATATCTCAAATCTTCCTGTTGCAAAAAATGCATGTTCAAGCTTGGATGGCATAGCATCTCTTATTCTAAGTATGGAATATCCTTCTGTAGTTTTGCTTGTGTATGAATACCTTATATTATTTGAATGAGATATATCTGTATTGCCGGAGTTACTTAGGAAATTTATATTTCTTACGGATACATCGTTACTTGTCGCCTCGCCGGAAAATTGCGCTGAATCTTTGGAGAGGTTTCTGTTTCCGGAATATGTGCCAACACTGTTTATGTGTTGTCCCGAGTGAAGTTCTTCTGACCTTCCTCTTTTTAATGAAGATATCCTGTTACTCTCAGATCCGGAAATAGATATAGTTTTCCTTTCCAATGAGTACTTCTCTAGTAGGGATTCATTTATGCCGATGTCTGTTAGGATTACGCTTATTTTTTGCGGAGGTTCGCAATATCCGTATGCGGTGCAAAATATGGCTATACATACCATATGACAAATCCTGCGAAGATTATAGAACTTATATGGAATTCGTAGACGATGAATGCTCTGCCTAAATCTAGGAAGGAGGGAGAAATTTCTATATACAGTTTCTTTGAAATGTCCAAATAAACGGACGTTTATTTATGCATGGATAAGATTTTTTCAAAAAATACAAAGGAATTGTATTATAAAAAGAATATATTCTCTTAAATAAGCGTTGGAAACAGTCGGATAATAAAACAAGAAAGTAAAGATGTTCTTATGGCAAATAATGACAAAATAAACGTCCGTTTATTTATGCGTAATATAACATGAAAATCAAGAACTTTTATAATGAATGGTAAAAATATAACTATATATGCATATATACGCGTGAGTTCTGATAAACAAACTGTGGAGAATCAGCGCTTTGAAATAGAACGTTTCTCAAGTAATAAGAATATAGTTGTTGATAGATGGATATCTGAAACTGTAAGCGGCGTAAAAAGGGCTTCCGATAGAAAACTCGGGAAGATTCTTCGACGCCTGCGCAGAGGAGATATTGTTATTGTATCTGAATTATCACGTTTGGGCCGCAGTCTCATGCAAATTATGGAAATACTGAATTTTTGTATGGAAAGAGATGTTCGCGTTATGTCGGTAAAAGAAAATTATGAGTTTGGGGACGATATAAACTCTAAAGTTCTTGCATTCGCATTTGGTTTAAGCGCCGAAATAGAAAGAAAGCTGATATCCCAACGAACTAAAGAAGCCTTGTACATGCGGCGCTCAAAGGGGATTGTTCTTGGACGTCCAAAAGGGAGTAAAAGCGCATTTTTGAAATTGTCAGCAAGATCAAAAGAGCTGCGCTTATGTTTGGAGTCTGGTATTAGCAAGGTTGAAATATCTCGGAGATTTTCCGTTAGCCGATCAACCTTAAACTTATATTTGCGCAATAATCATTGTGCTGCATGAACATCATGGCATGTTTCAATAACACTGTTTGATATGCTTAAAAATGAGAATTATGAATTTATTTCTGATAGGATTTTTGTTGATAGAAATGCGTGCTAAGGCAAAATAAGAACGATATGGAAATTGAAAATCCGCCTATTCATATAATCTTGCACAACCCGGAAATTCCGCAAAATACCGGCAGCATAGGGCGTCTGGCGGCCATTCTTAATGCGAGACTGCATCTTATACATCCGCTCGGATTTATAATAACCGACGCGCGTCTGCGCAGGGCTGGCATGGACTACTGGTACGACTTGGACGTTGTACACCACGCCTCTTGGGAAGATTTTAAAAAATCTGAAAAAGCCCCAAAGATAGATAGAATATGGCTTCTTACCACAAAGGCCAAAGATGCCTCCATCTTTGATGTTAAGTTTGAATTTGGCGACGGCTTGCTCTTCGGCTCTGAAGGTTCGGGCGTTCCGCAGTTTTTGCATGATGAACTATCTGCCCGCCGTATCACCATTCCTCAGCCAAATCCAAAACTGCGCTCACTAAACCTTGCCATGGCGGCGGGAATAGCCGCGTATACTGCGTGTAGAAGTTTCGGCGCGCTGTGAGCCGCCGAATTGATGTTTTTTGTTGCGTTTTGCAGCTCTAAAAAGGAAAGTTTGTTTTGCATGCTAGAATTGCCTGAAAATACTGTAAAGCCTAGTGCGGCGCCGATAAGGGTCTTGCTTGTCGACGACCAGCGCATAGTGGGTCAATCGGTAGGCGAGATGCTCTCGGATAGCAAAGACATAGCGTTCTATTTTTGCCAAGATCCAAAAGAGGCTCTTGAGGCGGCAAAGAAGACTAATCCGACGGTAATATTGCAGGATCTGGTCATGCCGGATGTGGACGGGTTGACCCTCGTAAAATTTTTCAGAGCCTCTCCACAGACAAAAGATATACCAATTATAGTCCTGTCTTCAAAAGAGGAACCCCATACGAAGTCGCGCGCGTTTGAATTTGGCGCGAACGATTATATGGTGAAATTCCCCGACAAGCTTGAAGTGCTCGCCCGCATAAGATACCATTCAAGGGCGTACACAAATTTGTGCGAGAGAGATGCCGCCTTAAAGAAACTTCAGGAGAGCCAGGCTGCCCTAAAGAAAGAGCTCGACGAGGCTGAAAATTATGTCGAGAGCCTGCTGCCCCCTAAGCTCGACGATTCTTTTGTGTGGACGGACTGGGTGTTTAAGAGCTCTACGGCCTTGGGCGGAGACTGTTTTGGATACCACTATATAGATAAGTCGTCGATTGCGGCTTATCTGTTGGACGTTTGCGGGCATGGAGTTGGTGCGGCGTTGTTGTCGGTATCGGCCATGAATGTGCTGCGCTCGCAAACATTGGACAGGGTAGATTTTAAGAATCCGTCTGAGGTTTTGTCGGCGCTTAACAGCGCGTTTGATATGGACAAGCAGAATGGAATGTATTTTACTCTCTGGTACGGTGTTTACGATATAGGCTCAAGGCTATTGAAGTATGCGTGTGGAGGGCATCCTCCGGCGGTGCTGATAGACGCTGGTGGAGAAAAATTTTTATCGGCAAAAGGCATGGTAATTGGGGGAATTCCAGGAGCGGAGTTTGAAACAAAAACAGTCTCCGTGGGAGAAGGCGGAAAACTCTTTGTCTTCTCGGACGGAGTATACGAGCTTGTCAACAAATCCTCGGGGGAGATGATGTCTGTGGAAGATTTTGCCGCGGAGCTTCAGAAGCCCCCTATGGAAGGACTCAGTAAGGTGCAAAGCATGATGGCCTTTTCCAGAAATGCCCAGGGCTCGGATAAGTTTGACGACGATTTCTCTTTGCTTGAAATAAAATTCAAATGACTTTCCGCAAAAGCTACAGAAGTTCGTTTGAGAGTCTTTCCATTGTTGCGAAAGATCTCGAGGCTTTTTGCGCGCGTGCGGGGGTTGACGAGTCTGTATCGTATGCCTTTGAGCTTTGCCTGGACGAACTTTTTACGAATATAGTATCTTACGGCTACGGAGAGGGAAATGATGGTTTTATAGACTTGGAGCTGTCGGTTTCGGGCGGAATGATGAACGCTGTAGTAATGGACGGCGCGAGGGAGTTTGATCCCTTCGGGCAAGCTCCGGTGCCAGACCTAAACAAGCCTCTTGAGGATAGGGATATAGGAGGCCTTGGAATCTTTTTTATAAAGAAGACTATGGACAAAGTTTCCTACAGCCGCGACGGAAACAAAAATGTTGTGCGCCTTTCAAAAAGGCTCGGTACGGCGCTTGAAAGTTGCGTATGAGTATGCTTAGCGTAGAGAATCTTAAGATTTCATTTAAGTCCGGCGGGCGTCTGACCGAGGCGGTCAAGGGGGTGTCGTTTGATGTCGGCAAGGCGGAGAGTGTTGCGATTGTTGGCGAGAGCGGCTCGGGCAAGAGCGTCACGGCAATGAGTTTGGCACGGCTTCTGCCGCAGGACGGCTCATGCGAGGTTTCTGGCAGGGTGTTGTTCGATTCAAAGAACATATTTCAGATGGGCTCCAAGGAACTGCGCGCACTTAGAGGAGGAAAGATTGCGTATGTCTTTCAGGAACCGTCAACATCGCTAAACCCAGTGTTTAGTGTAGGCGAGCAGATTGCCGAAGCTGTCAGACTGCATAGACCCGAGGTAAAAGATGTGCGCGCATGTGTTGTGGAGGCCCTTGAGGAGGTTGGCATAAGGCGCGCGGCGGAAAGATACTCTGCTTATCCGCACGAGCTTTCCGGCGGAATGCAGCAGCGCGTCATGATTGCTATGGCTCTCTCTTGCAGGCCAAGGTTGCTTGTGGCTGACGAACCCACAACGGCTCTCGATGTGACAATACAAAAACAGATTATAGATTTACTTAAGGAGATTCTCAGAAATAGGGGAATGTCTCTAATTCTGATAACGCACAATTTTGGTATAATAAAGGGGCTTTGCTCGCGGGTGCTTGTTATGTTCAGGGGGCGCATTGTGGAGTCGGGGGCTACGGAGGAGATTCTCTACAGCCCAAAACATCCATATACAAAGGCGCTTATAGCGTGCATTCCAAGATTGGGTCGGCCGGGCGAAAGGCTTGTGTCCATAGACTACGAAAAGATAGAGAGGGAGGCTCGAGAGCTTGGATACGCTTATTAAAGTTGAAAACCTGAGGGTGTCCTATCCTGTGGCGGGTGGGCTGTTCGGTCGCGGCGGCGGAGTTGTAAACGCGGTCGACGGGGTTTCGTTTGAAATATCCAGAGGCGAGATAGTGGGCCTTGTAGGCGAGAGCGGCTCTGGCAAAACAACCACCGGGCGGGCCATAATACGCCTTGCCCCTGTAAGCGGAGGAAGCATATTTTATTTCGACGGCAAAAATAAAACAGATTTGGCCACTCTTTCAAAGCGGGAATTCTTCCCGTTTAGGAAGAAAATTCAGATGATATTTCAAGACCCGTTCAATTCGCTCGACCCGCGCATGACCATATTTAAGATTTTGTGCGAGCCCCTTGATATCTACTTTAAATTGGACAAGAAATCAAAGCTCAAGCGGGCGGAGGAGCTAATGGAGCTTGTCGGTCTTGAGCCCTCGCACCTCTTCAGGTTCCCTCACGAGTTCTCCGGCGGGCAGAGGCAGAGGATAGGTATAGCCCGTGCGCTTGCGGTTCAGCCAGAGTTTATAATATGCGACGAGCCTGTCAGCGCGCTCGATGTATCTGTACAAGCGCAGATAATAAATCTTATATCCGATTTGCGCAGCAAGCTTAACTTGACTTGCCTGTTCATAGCCCACGACATAGCCGT
Organism: uncultured Opitutales bacterium; assembly: GCA_944390805.1. Lineage (GTDB taxonomy): Bacteria > Verrucomicrobiota > Verrucomicrobiia > Opitutales > Intestinicryptomonadaceae > CALXQW01. The sequence continues at coordinate 6,875 of CALXQW010000029.1, forward strand.
AGTTGAGCATATCAGCTCCAGAATGATGGTTATGACGGAGGGAAAGATTGTTGAAAGCGGAGTTTCCGCCGAGCTTTGCGCAAATCCGCGCCACCCTTACACCAGGCGCCTGATAGACGCCGTTCCGAAGTTTTAAAAGATGTTTAGGCTTCTTGTAAAAGCGGTTTTATTGTCTGCATTTGTTGCTGTTATTGTGTGCGCATGCGCTCCATCCGATACGGCGGCAAAGCGAGCCGCACGCGATGGAGTTTTGCTTTTGGGAAACGGGGCGGAGCCGGCAACTTTGGATCCGGCATTGGCTACTGGGCTTACGGAAGTTAGAATAATAATGGCGCTGTTTGAGGGGCTTGTGGGGTTCGACGCCTCCACTTTAAAGCCTGTGTCTGCCGCGGCGGAAAACTGGACAGTATCTGCCGACGGAAAAACATACACATTTAAAATATCGCCCTCCGCCGTATGGAGCAATGGAAGGAAAGTTAGTTCAAAGGACTTTCTCTATGCGTGGCGCAGGGCGGTGAATCCGGCCTTTGGGGCGGAGTATGCATCTATGTTTCTTCCTGTTGAAAATGCCGAAGAAATTCTAAAGGGAAAACTTCCGCCGGATAAGCTTGGGGTTGAGGCTCCTGCGGACGATGTTTTTGTGGTGCGCCTTAATAGGCCCGTGCCCTATTTTCTGAATCTGTTATGCTGTACGGTGTTTTATCCGGTTCCTGAGAACGTTGTGGAGAAGTTCGGCGGGGCGCTATCGAGAAATGGCAAATGGACTTTGCCTCAAAATATGGTTTCCAACGGAGGCTTTACTCTGAAAAAATGGGTGGTTGGAGACAGTGTTAGGGTGGATAGAAACCCGTCTTACAGGGACGCAAAAAATATACTGCTTGCTGCAATAGAGTTCTTCCCTGTGGATAATATGAATACGGAGGAACGCGCCTTCAGGGCGGGGCAGCTACACATGACAAACTCTGTGGCGCATTCGCGCATAGAGGCGGCGCGCAGGGAGGGCGGAAAATACCTCAAGATAAGCCCATGGCTTGGGGTGTATTACTATCTTATAAATACTCAGACAACCCCACTTAGCGACGTGCGCGTGCGCAGGGCGCTTTCCATGTCAATAGACAGGCGCTCTATAATAGATAATCTGCTCAAAGGAGGGCAGAAGCCGGCCTTCTCATTTGTGCCGGACTCATGCGGGGGCTATAAGGCAAAAGCGCTTGTAAAGGAAGACGCCGCCGCCGCGCGCAAGTTGCTGCTGGAGGCTGGCTACGCAAACCCCAAAGATCTGGGTAAAATAAGGCTCTCGTACAATACTTCCGAACTTCACAAGCCCATAGCCGAAGCCGTCCAGCAGATGTGGAGCAGCTCTCTTGGCATAGACGCCGAACTTTACAATCTATCATGGCCCGCCTACTTGGACGACAGGCGAAACCGCAATTACATGATAACCCGCGCAAGCTGGATAGGCGATTTCGACGCGCCGGAATCTTTCCTTGAGAACTTTCTTTCCTCAAGCGGACTAAACCACAGTGGTTTTGCGTCGGAGGAGTTTGACTCGATAATGGAAAGCGCTGGCAGGGCAAAGTCTTTTGACGAGCGAATGGAGCTTCTCTCTCAGGCGGAGGAAGTTCTCATGCGCGAATGCCCAGTAATTCCCATATATTTTTACACTCGCATATACTTGGCCTCTCCCATGGTAAAGGGCTGGGCGGAAAACATATTGGACTGGCAGAATTTTAAGGGTGTAAGTTTGGATCCCGACGCCGGGCATGAAGAATCTGCTCAAAAAGATAAAAATTCTGCGCAAGAAACCGCGGAGGTAGATAGATGATACGTTATGTTCTGCGCAGGATTATTTGTGCCGTACCCGTCTTTTTCATAATAATAACGGCGGTGTTTTTCATGGTGCGCTTTGTCCCCGGTGGGCCCTTCGATAGGGAACGCCAGCTATCGCCGGAGACTCTCGCGGCGCTCAACGCCTATTACGGGCTCGACGATAGTCTGCCGGTGCAGTATTTGCGGTTTCTGAAGAATTTGTCGCACGGAGATCTGGGGCCGTCTTACAAATACCAAAACAGGAGCGTTTCCGAGCTTGTGCGCGAGAAGGCAAAGGTATCTCTCAAACTGGGGGGGGCTGCTCTTGCCATAGCGCTTGTGGCGGGCCTTGCTTGCGGAGCGGTGTCGGCTATGGGCAGGGGAAGATTGTCCAGCGCGCTCGATGCGGCCTCTCTTGCGGGGATATGCCTGCCGGCATTTGTAGTTGGACCGGTGCTTATTTGGATATTCTCGCTTAAGCTTGGATGGTTTAACGCCATGGGGTGGAGGGAGACGTCTGATATTGTTCTGCCGTCAATTACTCTTGCGTTGTTCTACGCGGCATGGATATCAAAACTCTTCAAGGATTCCGAGGCGAGGGAGCTTGCCAAGGACTACTCCCGTACGGCCCGCGCCAAAGGAGAAAGTGCTATGCGCGTTGCCGCAGAGGCGTCGAAGTCGGCGCTTTCGCCGGTAGTATCGTATCTGGCGCCTGCGGCAGCGGGCATGCTGACGGGCTCATTTGTGGTGGAGAGCATATTCAATATTCCTGGGCTCGGGAAATTTTTCATATCGAGCGCGCTCGACAGCGATTACACCATGATAATGGGCTGCGTAATGGTCTATGCGGCCTTCATAATATGTTTTAACATACTTGCGGACATAGCCCTTGCACTGCTTAATCCGCGCGTTGCAAAAGAGCTGGGGGTGCGCAAATGAAAGCGTCTTTAAGAGCGTTCAGGGCTTTGCTTTCGGTTGTGTTTTCCGACCGCCATACAGGGGCGTGTTTTATATTCTTGGCCATTCTTTGCCTTGCGTGCATGTTTGCGGAGTTCTTTGCGCCGTATCCTTTTGCGGAGCAGAATCTCGCAATAGGGGCAAGCGCGCCGTGCGCAGAGCATATATTTGGCACGGACATACTCGGCAGGGACGTCTTTACGAGAATACTCTACGGAGGAAGAATATCATTTGCTGTGGGCTTTGCGGCCACGGCAGTGGCGGTGCTTATAGGGGCATGCTACGGAATGGTATCGGCGCTATCGCCGCGCAGGGTGGATTCCGCAATGATGCGCCTTGTGGATATTGCATATGCGCTGCCATTTACAATTTTGGTCATACTTCTCATGATAATTTTTGGAAGGTCGTTATGGCTGATATTTGTGGCAATAGGAGCGGTGGAGTGGCTAACTATGGCGCGCATAGTCAGGGGCATGACGCTCGATATAAAATCGAGGCAGTTCGTGCTTGCGTCGGAGGCCTTGGGGCAGGGCTTTTGGGGCATCATGAGGTTGCACATACTGCCTAACCTGATAGGCACAATTCTTGTGTGCGCAACTCTTACGGTGCCTTCGGTGATGCTTCTGGAGTCTTTCCTGAGCTTCCTGGGGCTTGGTGTGCAGGCGCCTTTGCCGTCTTGGGGAACCCTTGTTAAGGAGGGCGCGGAGTATATGCTCGATGCCCCGTGGATGCTTGTATTTCCGGCATTCTTCTTCTCAGCAACGCTGTATTGCCTAAACCGCGTGGGGGCAAAGTTGTCGGCGGCAGACTTGCGGAGGTTCTCAAAATGATTCGCGTTGCTGTTGTGGGAGGAGGGGCTGCGGGCTTCTTCTTTGCGGCAAATGCGGGTAGGGCGCAGGGGATAGGCGTAGAGATTTTTGAGTCGGCGGCAAAGCCCATGCGAAAAGTTCTCGCAAGCGGGGCTGGCAGATGCAACTTGGCGAACTCCTTGGAGGATATAGAAGGTATAATCTCAAACTATCCGCGTGGCGGCGGCTTTTTAAGAAAGGTCTTTCGAGCGTTCTCTCCAAAAGATGCCGTTGCTTGGTTTGAACGCCATGGAGTGAAAGTAAAAACGCTTCCGTCCGGAAAGATTTTTCCAGAGGAGGAAAGTTCCGCCTTGGTGGCGGAGGCGCTCGAGCGGGAGGCGGTAAAAAACGGGGCAAAGATAAGTGTAAATGTCTGTGTGTCGCGCATTGAAAAAAGTGCAGGGGGCGGTTTTGAAGTCTTTGGGGGAAACTCAAAAACAGGTGGAGAGAATTTTTTTTGGCGTTTCGACGCAGTTTTGCTCTGTTGCGGCGGCTTTAAAGACGGTGCATTAAGGCGGTCTCTCGAAGGCTTGGGACATACGGTATCGGAGTTGGCGCCAGCGCTTTATGCGCTTAAAACCTCGCCGCGGTTTCCAAATCTGTCGGGTATTTCCGTGCGTGGAGCTATGTTAACTTTTAAAAATGAGAATAAGAGAAAGGCTCAGGGAGATTTGCTATTTACCTTTAAAGGTTTGAGCGGACCGGCGGTGTACAAGCTTACGTCGTTTTTTGCAAGGGAATTTAAACGGGACGGATTCAAGGCGGATTTCTTTGCAGATTTGATGTATTCGCAAGGTTCCGAGCGTGGAGTTTCCGAGTTTTTCCGTTCGGGCAGGGCTTCTTTCGGAGCGAGAAAAATTTTGAACCTAAGGCCGGAATGCATTGCGGAAAAGCTCTGGCTGGAGATTCTCTCTCTTGCGCAGATTCCTTCGGACAGGGTCTTTGCAAAGTTGTCTTCCGCTGAAGAAAGACGCATAGCCGGGTATCTTACCCGTATGCCGTTTAAGTCTGAAGCCCCCGACGGCGGTGAGGTTGTCACTTGCGGTGGCATAAAGAATAGCGAGGTAGATTTCTCCACAATGCAAAGCAAGATTGTAAAGGGCCTGTTCTTTGCCGGAGAATGCCTTGATATAGACGGGTTGACGGGCGGATTTAATCTGCAAAATGCATGGTGTACGGCAAGGGTCGCCGCGGCGGCAATATCTCAAAAGCTTTAAAAATTTGCGGTGGGCAATAATTGTTTGCGCTTTTTGTAAAAAATATTCAACTTATGGGTATGAATTTTCTCAGAAACTTTTTGGCGCTTTCCATTGCGGCAATGATTGCGCTGGTAGTGTCGGGATGCGGCAGTTATAGGCTTGCTGGAACTCCGCAGCCGTTGCCATTCTCAACAATTTATGTAAAGCCGGTAATAAACCGCTCCTACGCGCCGCAGGCCACGCAGACATTGAGTGCGCAGGTTGCAAACATGCTGGCGCAGTCTCCAAACCTTAGGGTTGCCTATCAGTCCGACGCGGAGGCAACGCTAGAAGTTGAAATTACAGACTACAAGCACTGGCTGAAGGCAACCCGCGCCGACGATACCGCGCTTGGACTTTCTTACGAAGTCATACTGACATGCCGCTGTTCCTTGCTCGACAACAAGACAGGCAAGTTCATATTCCAGGACAAGCCCGTTGTGTACAGAGATGTTGTATATCTGGGAGGAACAGGAGATCTGATAGGTCCGGAATATCAGAATATGCCTATACTTGCCAGGGGAATGGCAAGAAGAATAGCCGACGAGGTTCTTGGAATATGGTAAAGGGAAACTCCATACAGCTTGCGCCGTCCATACTTGGGGCGGACCACTCCAATCTTGCAGAAGGCGTCTTGCGCATAAAGCAGGCAGGCTTATCTTGGGTGCATTTGGATATAATGGACGGACATTTTGTTCCAAACTTGTCGTTTGGGGCAGGGGTTGTCAAGGCGTTGCGGGGAAAGTTTCCCGATATGTTTTTCGACACCCATCTTATGCTGGATAATCCCCATCTTTACATAGACATGTTCAAGAAGGCCGGGTCGGATTTGATAACGGTGCACATAGAGCCCGACTATCCTTTGGACGGCACTCTTGAGGAAATACATGTGCTTGGGGCGCAGGTAGGTATTTCTCTAAATCCAAAGACTCCTGTTGAGGAGCTTTACGAATTTCTAAATAGGGTTGATCTAGTGCTTGTTATGAGCGTTCAGCCTGGATTTGGCGGGCAGAGTTTCGATGAATCGGCTCTCGATAAAATCTCGACTCTTGCAAAGTGGCGCGACGAACTTGGGTTAAATTACCGCATAGAGGTTGACGGTGGCATAACCGCGGAGAATGTCCGCAGATGCCTCGACAGGGGTGCCGATACTATCGTTGCCGGAACAGAGTTCTACAAGAACGGTGCGGCTCTCATGCGGGCTATGAATTTGGCCGATTGAGAAAGACTTCGGCTTTTTAACGAAAACAAAAGGGAAAAATATGAGGAAAATATTGTGTCTATTTATGGCGGCCTTTCTGGTTGCCTGTTCAAGCTCTACAGGGGGAAAGTCCGTAGAGGTTCGCGAGGCCGACGTGGTTGTCTACGGAGGAACTTCCGCTGGTGTTGCCGCCGCGGTGCAGGCTGCTCGCGAGGGCAAGAGCGTGCTTATAGTTTGCCCTGATGGGCAGCTTGGAGCCATGACAAGCTCCGGGTTGGGCTATACCGACGCTGGAAAGACCGATGTAATAGGCGGAGTTGCAAAGGAGTTCTACCACCGCGTATGGCTTGAGTACCAGAAGCCCGGCGCATGGAAATGGCAGAAGAAGGAAGACTTTTTAAAGCACAAGGGGCAGGGCAACAAGGGCATGGACGATGAAAACCGTCTCTCGTGGGTTTTCGAGCCGTCTAAGGCCGAGGCCGCCTACGAAAACTGGTTGTCCGAATGTGGTGTTAAAGTCTATCGCAACGAGTGGCTCAACCGCGAAGATGGCGTAAAGAAGCAGGGCTCTAAGATAACGCAGATAGAGATGTTATCCGGTGCCGTATATAAGGGAAAGGTTTTCATAGATGCAACATTTGAGGGAGACCTTATGGCGGCTGCCGGGTGCGACTACGCCGTAGGCCGCGAGAGCGCAAGCCAATATGGCGAAGCCCATGCTGGAGTTCGCACGCAGATGCTCCATCACGACCATTATTTCCGCAAGCCTATATCTCCATATGTCAAGGAGGGAGATCCGTCCAGCGGATTGCTTAAATATGTTGTGCCTTATTCTGAAGTAGGCAAGGAGGGCGCGGGCGACAATAAGGTTCAGGCGTATTGCTTTAGAATGTGCCTTACGCGCGTTCCGGAGAATTCTATTCCGTTTGAGAAACCCGCAAATTACAATCCGGCAGACTACGAGCTGTTCTTGCGCTACATGTTGTCTGAGGGCCGAAGCAAAGAGTTTATGATAATATCGCCCATGCCAAACGGCAAGAGCGACTGCAACAACAGGGGTGCTTTCAGTACGGATTTTATCGGCATGAACTATTCTTATCCTGAGGCCTCGTACGAGGAACGCGCAAAGATAATACAGGCGCATAAAGACTACCAGCAGGGCTTGTACTATTTTATAAACACAGATCCCCGTGTTCCGCAGGCATTCAAAGATACCATGAAGGGTTTGGGCTTTGCTAAAGACGAATTCCAAAAGACTGGCGGCTGGCCCTTTAACTTGTACATACGCGAGGCCCGCAGACTTGTTGGAGAATATGTCATGACTGAGAACGATTGCCTCTCAAAGCGCAAAGTTCCAAATCCGATAGCCATGGGCTCTTACACTATAGATTCCCACAACATACAGCGTTATGAAACAAAAGACGGCTTTGTTCAGAACGAGGGAGATATAGGCGTATATGTTAAATATCCTTATGGAATAGCCTATGGAAGCATAGTTCCCAAAAAGGGACAGGCAGATAATTTGCTTGTGGCGGCTGCATGTTCGGCGTCGCATTTGGCGTATGGTTCTATAAGAATGGAGCCCGTATTTATGGCTCTCGGCCAGGCGGCTGCAACAGCAGCTGCAATAGCTGTTGATTTAGACGTTCCCGTACAGAATGTTCCCTACGCTAAACTTCGCGAAAAGCTCTTGAAAGACGGGCAAGTTTTGGAGCTTTCCGACGAGCTTAAGGCCAGCATAGACGCCAAGAGCCGCAGCAGGGGAAAGTGGCTCAAGAATAGGGCAGATCAGGTTGCTAAAACAAAGGCGGCATTTAAGGCCGCCGCTGAAGCTAAGAAAAGTTTGGGTAAGTAGCCTAATTTTGAGAGGGAAACCCTTTTCTGCTTTTATAAAAAACCCGCAAGAAATTGCGGGTTTTTTATCTAATTGTAAAGTTGCTTTGCTATAAAATATGAGTGCCAGAAGGAATGCGCAATATGTCTATTTATGATATGTGTTGTGTATTCTTGCAGGGGAAAATAAAGCTTTCATGTGCGGATTAGCACCATAAAAAACCTTATATGTGCTTTTAAATTACAAGATAGATTTTAGATATTCAGCAAGAAGTCTTTGTGCTTTTCCCCTGTGGCTCAACTGATTTTTCTCATCGGGCGGAAGCTGGGCGCTTGTCATATTCTTTTCCGGCACGAAGAATAAAGGATCGTACCCAAATCCATTTTCGCCTTTTGCTCCGTGGTTTATGACACCCTCAAAGGTTCCCGTAAAGGTCTTTTCTCCGCCGTTTGGCTCGAGAAGTTTTAAGGCGCAGACAAATCTTGCTGTGCGCTCTTTATCGGGAACGCCGGCAAGCTCCTTTAGAAGCTTCTCATTGTTTGCAGCGTCTGCTCCGGCCCCCGAAACCCCTGCGTAGCGGGCGGAATATATGCCGGGTCTGCCACCGAGGGCGTCCACTACTATTCCGCTGTCGTCGGCAAGAATGTAGGCATCTTTCGGCGCTATGGCTTTTAAGGCGCACGCCTTGATTTTTGCATTGGCCTCAAAAGTGTCTCCGTTCTCTTCGCATTCGGGCATTCCGCCAAGAGACTCTGCGCTCTCCACGCAAACGGGCAAGCCCTCGGTCTCAAACATTCTCCTTAGTTCCTGCGCCTTGTGCTGGTTTGATGTTGCAAGATAAATTTTTATGCTGCTCATATATAAATATTACGCTTCTACTTAACGTCTTCTCCCTCTGAGGGCGCGTCTCTTTTTGTTGTAAGAATCTTGGTTTTTAGCGCGGGAATAAAATCTGTAAATTCTGAAGTTGTACCCCTCAATGCTTTCTCTACAGCGCCCATCTTTGCATCGAGATTGTCCGCCAGCGAAACAAGCACTGCCTCTGGTGTTGCCGCAAGCGCAGCGGCGCCCCACTCAAGTTCCCCCTGGTGGCTCAATATTATATGTTCAAGCCTCTCCGCAGTTTGGGAATCCAAAGAGTTCTTTATCGCCGCGCGGTGGATAAATCTGTAGCCGAGAACAACGTGTCCTTGCAGTATGCCTATTCTCGTTCTGTCTGGAGCGAGAGTCTGAGAGTATTCTAACACCTTTCCTATATCGTGTAGTACGGCTCCGGCGATGGCAAGATTGCGGTCTATAAAAGGATATAGGCGGCAAAGATTGTCTGTAAGCCTTGCAACCTTTACGCTGTGCTCAAGAAGCCCGTGAACATAGGCGTGGTGCATTTTCACCGCGGCAGTAGATGTGAAAAAATCGTCTCCGGCTTCGGATAAAGCACTTAAAACAGTATTCCTAAGCGCTTCCTCTGATATGGTCCCAACTATATCGAAAAGCTCCTTTTTAAGAGATTCGGCATCGCAGGGAGAAACTTCGGCTAAATCGCATAGAAGAGGTTTTATCTCATCTTCAGTTAGCTTTACAGCGGCATCGGCGCGCGGAGATAGCTTGCCCTGGTAGAAATTTGGCATGGCATATACGCGGTATACGTCTCCGGCGCTTGCCTCGAGAAAAACGTCGTATACGGGCGAGTCTGAAAACACCGTCATGCTAAGAGTTCCGGTGTTGTCGGAGAAATCCAGAGCGAGAAACTCTCCGCCGGTCTTTGTAGGCCTTACCTGAACGTTGCGCAATACGCCGACAAAAGAAAACGAGGCTCTGTCTCCCTGCCTGATATTTTTTACCTGATCTATTTTCATTTAGTGTTTTCCATATATATGGATCTGCTCGGGAATGCAAACGAAGACCCGTTGCGCTCTACTATCTCCATGAATTTTAAATTTATTTTTTGAACAGCCTTCATGTACGGAACATAGTCCACATCATTTATATAGCAGAGCACACTTATGCGCAGGGAACTGTCGTCAAACGCGGCAAAAGAGGCGTCTATAGTAGAGGCGGAGCTGACGGAGGAATCTTTTCTAAGCATGTCTTCTATCTCATCTACTATGTTCTTTATTTGTTCTGGGGTGGTAGAGTATGTCAATCCCAAGTCTACGGCATATTTGCGCGTATTCCACTTCGATATGTTTACTATGTATTCGTTTGCCAAATATGAATTTGGTAGTATCGACAAGGTTCTATCGAGATTCCTTATCCTTGTAGAGCGCAGGCCTATATTTTCCACATATCCGTCGAGCTTGCCCTGAACCAGTATTCTGTCTCCAATCCTGAATGGGGAATCCATTATAAGAGATATGGACCCGAAGAAATTTGCTATGGTATCCTTTGATGCAAAAGCTAATGCCGCGCCTCCTATTCCAAGAGAGACTACTATGTTTCCAACATTAAATCCGCATTTATCGAGGAAATATAGAATAAGGCAAACTATCAGCAATAGCCTAAGAAATTTCCTTATCACGGGGAATAGCTCCCTAAATCCGGATTTTCTCACACCTAACTTCTCAACCTTTGCCGCGAGGGAATCAAAAAGCTTAACCACAACCCATAGAAACCACGCCAAAAACAGCAGCGAAAATACCGTCTGGAAATAATGCACAAGCCCTATGTCCAAGAATATTCCCAGAAAGCACGTATACAGAGTTGTTATGATAAAGAACGACACAGCAACATTCTTTGTATTCTTTATGAAGCCCTCTAAGAATGCCAACTTGCAACGCTTTGCTATGTAAGATGCTATCGGATAGACCCCCTTTATTATTACAAGCGCAAGAACAACATTTATGATTAGCATCAGCAGGGCGGATACCAAAGATATGTAAGTTATATCTCCAAAGGCCATGTAATGCAAATCTTTGGGATTAAATCCGAACTTTTTCAGAATGGCTATGTTTGATTGCAATCCTTTGGTTATTGATTCCTTGATAAATTCGCTGCGCTTTAGGGCGGAATCCATGGAATCGTCGTCCTCGGAGACGGAATACGTCTGCCGAAGTTTTATCATGTGTTCTTTAGCCGCAAGCCGTTCCTGCTTTAACTTTTGCTCTTCTGTCAGCTCTTTTGGAGCCTCCTGTTGAGCTGCGTTTACCGGAGCCTGGGCAGATTCCTGCCCAAATGACGGATATACCGCTGTCAGGGCCAGGAAAACTATATAAACTAATAATTTCTTCATTTGCTGTTTCGTGCAATTTTACCTTGTTTCAAGGTAATGTTGTTGGAGTTTGTCATCAAGAAAATAATATTGTTTCAAATTGCAATGATGTGGCGGCGTTGCCATTCATGGAATATATGAATAATTGGTCAGTTGCATTTTCTTATTTTTAGCAACACTATTTCCGGCGGCACAAGAAACCTCATTGGAACTATGGATGTGCCAAGCCCGCTTGTTATAAATAGAGTCTTACCGTCTTCTTCTACCAAACCGCGTTCGTATTTGTCTATATAACGCCGCTTGATGAATCCTCTCATAAACTTTGGAGTCCAGATTTGGCCTCCGTGCGTGTGTCCGGATAGCATTATTGAAAATTTTGAAGGAATATCTCTTATAATGTCCGGAGTATGGCTGAGAAATATTACGCCATCGGCATTGTCGGCACCTTTCAGAGCGGCAGATATGTTTACGTCCATTGTGTTTGCGTCTGCTATGGCCGATATCATCAGATTCTTTCCCTTTATTGCTATGGTGTGGGAGGAGTTCCTTAACATTCTTATTCCGCTAATCTTACCGAACAATTTCTCCATTTTGCGCCACCCTACAAGATTGTCGTGGTTGCCAAATGCCCCGTAGATACCATAGGTTGATCTTATCTTTGATAGCCCCTCTGCGGCTGTGGCTATGTCGAAATCGGGAGAATTTTTTCTCTTTGTAATGTAGTCTCCGGTAAATAAGACTAAATCGGGCTTCAGTGAGTTTATCTTTTCTACTATCTCATCGAGCTTCTCAGCCCCGTATGTAAGATTATTTAAATGTATGTCTCCTGCCAATACTATGCGTAAATCGTTAAATTCATCAGCCCATTTTTTTACGCATATGTCATGCTCTTCCACAACAATCATGTCTGGCTCTATGGCAAAACTCCAAATAAAGAACGCAAGCAGCGCTAAAGACAGTATTATTGCAAATCTTCTCAATGTACTGTTCCCCCATCTAACGATTTCTTAAGATATTCAAAAAGAGTCTTTACGGCAGCCCTTGCCGCAGCACGCCTATTCGAGTTCCTGCTTCCGGAAAGAGACAGTCTCTTTGTTAATTCAAAGCCCCCGGCCGAAGCAAGAGCTATGTATATTGTTCCGTCGGGAATGTCCGCCCTGTCTGACTTGTCCGCATATCCGGTGCTCGACAGCGCAAAATCTGCCCCGAATTCCTCTATGGCCCTTTTTGCCATCGCTGTTGCCGTCTGCGCACTTACAACTCCGTATTCAGATATAATTTTCTCGTCAACACCTAGTAGCCCAATCTTTACGGGAATCTGGTAGGCAATGCACGAACCTTTGAAAACTTCGCTGGCTCCTGAAACCGATACGAAGGAATCGGCAATCAACCCTCCAGTACACGATTCCGCCGCGCATAGAGTTTTTGAGCTTTTTTTTAGAATCTCTATGCAGTATCCAGCCATGCCGGCAAGGCTGCGGCCTGAACATTTTGCGTTATTTTTCTTTTGCATCTTTTGCTTCGATAGATTCCTTTACGAGCTCGTCGTATTTGTCCAACTCCTTCTTCCAAAATTCGGCTTTACGTCTGTCGGCGGTTATTCCGTCGGAATAAAACTCTATCAGATGCACCATGGCGTCCCTGTTGCCTTCGGCATGCTCTTCAAGAGTCTTTACCGCCTGCTTTGGGTCGGAAGGAATCTTTCCTTTGCCGTAGTACAGATATATTGCAAGATTGTAAACACCGCGATCGTCGCCGGCGTCGGCAGCCATCTTGAAATATTCCGCCGCTTTAACTTCGTCGGCCTCAACACCAATGCCCTTGTCGAAACATTCTCCCAGCGGCGCGTACGCTTTGCTGCACTTCAATTCAGCCGCTTTCTGATAATTCTTGAAGGCCTCTATGGGAAATATTGCGGTTCCAATTCCCTCTTCATAACAACGAGCAAGCTCAAAGAAGGCTAGGCCGTCTCCTGTTGATGATGCGTATTCTTTGTAATATTCAAAGGCTTTGTCGTAGTTGCGCTCTATGCCTACACCGTTTTCATAGCATTTACCAAGCCCGTGCAAAGCACCGACAAACCCAGCATCGGCGGCCTTCTTGTACCAGAAAAACGCCCTATATGCCTCTGTGTCTTTGCTGTTGTTCGTATAGTAGAAATCGGCCGCCTTCTTTTGGCATAAAGCGTCTCCAGCTTGGGCTCCTTCAAGATAATAGGCAAAGGCTGTTTCTGGGCTTTTTGCTACACCGTCTCCATTCTCAAACTTAGGCGCAAGAAATATCTTTGCTTCAACCTCTCCGCGTGTTGCCGCCTTCATGTAATAGTCAAGTGCCTTTGCGGCGTCTTTTTTTACAGATTTACCAGACTCGTACGCCTTTGCCATATATAACTGGGCCTTTGAAATGCCAAGCGCCGCAGCGGCTCTCATGAATTCAACCGCCTTCGACGAGTCTTTATCTACGCCAATTCCATCTTCATAACAACAGCCAAGAGCATATATGCAACTTGGCACATAGCTTCTTGCTCCTTTTTCAAAAAGCTCAAAGGCCTTTTTTAAATTCTCCTTGCCACCCTTCTTCTGATACATATCGGCGGCATTTTTATAAGCATGGGCCATGCCCATTCCGGCGGCTTTGTCGTACCAGAAAAGAGCTTTGTCTGAATCGGGGGGCGTGCCTATGCCATTTTCGTAGCATCTGCCAAGAGAATACATCGCGTTTATATATCCGCTATCTGCCGCCTTCTTGTAAAGGGAGAAAGCTTTCTGGAAATTCTGGGGAGTTCCTGCGCCGGTCTCGCATGCTTTTGCAAGCTCTTGCATTGCAGCCACATCTCCTCGGGCTGCCCGCGCTGAAATTAACTTTAAGTTCTTGTTTGTTGAAAAAAGTTTTACCCTTTTTTTGCGTTTAGGATTCTTAAATTCTTCAGATAGGTCCCTGTCTTTTAGCAGTAAAGGATTTTCCTTTTGTTGTTCTTCAACGGCCTCTTGTTCATTTCCCGATGGCAAATTAGTATTTGCAGGCAGCGCATGGCAGATGCATAAAAACGCGGCGCATATCCCTATATACCTTAGATGTTGCATGATTTGAATCTTGTTTTAGGTGTGCAATTCGGGCAACACTATTTTTATATAGTATTTTGTTTTTTGTTTGACCGAGCTTTAATGCAAATTTAGGTAAGTATTTTATGGATTACAAACATATTGCCGCAGTGGGGGGATTTGCGGTGTCGCTTATAATGGGAACTGTCCTATTTGCGGACTCAAATCCGGATTTTTACGTATCGCCTTTGGGGGACGACTCAAACTCTGGTCTTTCACAAGAGGCTCCGTTTAAAACATTGGAACGTGCACGCAAGGCCGTATTGGAGAAGAAGAACAAGGGTGAAGACAAAAATATACTTGTCCGGCTCATGGGTGGAGAATACTTCCTACGCAAGACCTTCTCCTTGGGTGTTGAAGATTCCGCTCCGCAGGGAGGGCGCATAGTCTACGAGGCTCTTGAATCTGCTCCGGCGGTATTTTCGGGCGGAGTGGAGATAACTGGCTGGCAGAGATGCGCAAATCCTCCAAAGGGTTTTAAAAAAGAGTTTATAAATAATCTGTGGGAAGCCGACGTTTCCGATATTCTTGCGCTAAGGGAGGAGAATCTTGGTTCAGAATACGTCAAGCTTAGGGGCAACAGAATACTTACCCTATATTCTTCAGACGGAACCCGCCTGCCGCGTGCAAAGAGCGAAAAGTTCTTTACAGGAATATGCAAATATAAAAACGGCAAATTCGACCGCACAAGATTTTCCGTATCATCGGAAGCCGGATTTAATCTTGATGCGCTTTTGGAATCCGAGGCCGTCTTGCGTGAACATGCGCCTTGGCATATGTCCATAATGCCTATTACGGCTGTTGAGAAGGCAGCATCGGGCAATCTTATGGTTTCTACTTCCGTGCGCTCAATTTACGAGACCGCCACACATTCTAGAAACTATAAGAATGCGTATTTTGAAAACTACGCTCCTGCTCTCGACGAAGAGGGCGAATGGATATTCTCTAACGGTAAGATATATATGATTTCCCAAGACAAGCCTTGCGGTGTGCGGGCACCCGTAATGATAGAGCTTGTAAGAATTTTTGGGGATCAGAATGCGGACGCCCATGCGCCAGACACCCCCGTATCCGGAATAACAATACGCGGAATTAGGTTTGCCCACACTGAGCGTTTTTCACCAAACGTAGAAGATTTTACCCGTTCCACCCAGCATGAGTGGGAGTATTACGATTTACCCACCGCGGCGCTCCGGTTGCGTATAACAAAAGACTGTCTTATTGAAGGGTGCATATTTGAAGATCTTGCCGACGGCGGAGTTCGTATGGATTTAACCATATTAGGGTGTTTTGTCAGAAGTTGTGTATTCCGCAATTTGGGCGGATCTGGAGTTTTGCTGAGCGGATACGGCATGGGTTGGAAGAAAGCGACAGATTCAAACCGCATAGAGAACTGTCTATTTTCGCGTTGTTCGCAAACTTTCTGGCACAGGAGCGCGGTGTATGTATCTATGGCAAAGAACACTCTTGTTAGAAACAATACCATAAGAGACTGCTCGTATAACGGCATAACAATAACTGGGCATAGGGGGTATTTTTCCAGAAATTCATATGCCGATAGTTATAAAACTGTGAATAAAGATGGTTTTGGGCCTAAGTATTTTAATAAGAAGACAAATACTGTTTCCGTACCATATCCGGAGACTCTCAATTTTCTCGGATCCGACAATATCATAGAGGCCAACGATGTATCTCGCACTGGAGAGCTCATGGGAGATACAAACACCATATATGTTTCAGGAGACGGCGCCGGAGACATAGTTAGGGGCAACTATCTGCACGACATGCGCGGCTGGCAGACAAACGCAACCATGCGCGCCGACGACAACCAGCTTGGCATGGTATTTGAAAATAATGTTCTCGAGAACAACGTAGGTTTGGGGCTTATCGTAAAGGGCTCTTGCGACATCAGAAACAACTATTTCCTTGAGACGCGCAGGGGGCGCTACACCACAGATCTTATGAAGGGTGCAGTTGGATTTTCCATAAGGGGAGGCTCTAAGGAAGAATTCAAAGTTGAAAGAAACGTTTGTCTGGTATCTGGCGAGGGAACTCCCATGCCAATGCAGATGATGCTTTATAACCCAAAGGCTTGGCCGTTTAACCCAAAGCTTGCCCATTTTGACAAGAACATCTTTTGGACCTATGAAGAGGTGAATTTGGACAAGGCTAAGGAATACACATATTCACTTGAGCGTCAATATAAGTGGGACTATATCGCAGACTTCATCGATCCAAAGATTCGGGTTAACCGCGGTGTATATTCCGTTTCTGGAGAGGCATCGAGGCTGGGTATAAAACCCATAGATACAACAAAGACGGGCATACAGGGTGCTATGAGAAAAAAATATGTGCTGCCAAAGCTCGATTCCCCAAAGATAGTTGCTTTAAATTTTGAAAGGCCTTCTTATGAGGCGGAGAATCTCATATTTAAGGATGGAATGAAAGTTAAGGTTGTTCCGCCGGCGGGTGCCGAGTGTATAAGGTACACTCTCGACGGTTCTTATCCTACTGAAAAGTCTCCGGAACTTAAGGCTCCGTATGAGATAGTCCTGAAGGACGAGGGCGCGCTGCATGTTGCGGCCTTTGCAAAGGGCAAGGAAGACCTCTTGGGAGACAGAATCATAACTGTGCGCAAGTCGGCATTGCCTCCTGAGGGGGTGTCGGAAGTTATCCCATAACGGCAGATTTCTTGCTTCTATTGGCGGTTTCCACTCTGGGCAAACCGCCTTTTTTTGCGCATTGTCGCCGCTTAAAAATGGTTTTATTTATGGCGGTAGCTCCTCTTGTATTCGATAAGCTTTTATCAAGGCGCGGCGCAGCCTTTTTTGCAGACAAATTTTGCTCGAAAAAAATTTTTTATCCCTTAGGGTTTGGTAATATTTAAAAATGCCGGAAGAAAGTAAAAAATACACAATAGCTCTCTGTTACGATTTCGACGGTACACTTTCGCCGAACAACATGCAGGAGTACGCCTTTATTCCGCGTCTGCAGAAGTCTCCCAAAGAATTTTGGGAGCGTTCGCAGAAGCTTGCCAAGGAGCAGGACGCAGACGAGATACTCGCATACATGTATCTGATGTGCAAGGCCGCCGCCGCAAACGATATCAAGATACAGAAGCAGGATTTTGCCGACTTCGGGAAAAACATAACGTTTTTCGACGGAATACTTCCTTCTAAAGACGCTCCGCTTGGGTGGTTCGACGAGATAAACTCATACGCAGCTCAATTTGGTGCGGAGGTTAAGCACTATATAATATCGTCCGGCATAAGGGAGATGATAGAAGGCACTGCCATAGCCGACAAGTTCGACAGAATCTATGCGTCGAGCTTTATGTACGACATTTACGGTGCGGCCAACTGGCCCGCCCAGGCCGTAAACTACACTACAAAGATGCAGTTTCTCTTCCGCATAAACAAGGGCATTTTCGATATACAGGATACCATAAACAACTTCATGCCCGAGAAGGAACGGCCCGTTCCATTCAGGCGCATGATTTACTTTGGCGACGGCTCCACGGACATACCCGCAATGAAGCTTGTGAAAACGCAGAAGGGGTATTCCATTGCCGTGCACGACGGCTCTCTCGAAAAACAGATAGCCGCTGAAAATCTTCTTGTGGAAAACCGCGTAAACTATGTCTCCAAGGCAGACTATCGTCCGTCGAGTCCCCTGTGCAAGCAGGTAAAGCGCGTTATAAGAAAAATATGCGCCGAGCGTGAAGTTGAAATTTTTGAATAGCTTCTCTTTCCTTTCTTGAGCTACTCTCCCTTTAAGTGCGCTTAATCAAACGCCTCCCTTAAGCCTTTCAAAAAAGCTTCTTGGCAGGCGGCCCAAGGTGCCTTGTGCAAAAAATATCGGTACATTATTTAACGGGGAAGCCTTTCAGGCGCTTTCCATATTTCTTAGTATGGAATGCTCATCTTTTGACGCGCACTTTTTAGAGTGTCAGCACATGCCCAGCGTACGGGTGTATGCGCCTGGCAATCCTGCAATTATATTGTATACATCTATCTTGTAGGGTATAAATTCTTGTTTTTGATAAGCCTTGTTTAGGCAAAATCTTTTCTTGTTTGGAAAGCAAAAAAAGCGCGCCCCAAAGATGAGTGCGCGTTTTTTAAAATAGAAATTTTGGCTGTTGAAACTTTAAGTGCGCCTTGTTGCGCAGAAAAACTTTTTTGCTCAGCAGATCATATCTGAAAAGTGCGACATATCCGCCGAGAATCCACCGGGTTTGCCCTTGCATATCACGCTTACGGCATCGTGCGAGTGTAGGCTCTCAAGATGTATGCAAGCAATTTCAAAATCGTCTATGCGCTTGTCTGCGGCAAGCTCGGCATAAAGCAGGCGTGCGGCATCTTCCACAAACTTGACATATGCGCCGTTAAGTTCGGCAAAGGCCTGTTCGTCTTCGCGCTTTACCATAACCTGTGTTTCAGTCTTCAGTGCGGCAAGGCAGTGGGTGTGCAAATCTTCTATGGATATGCTCGCGCCATTCTTTACCTCAACGGAGACCCTCGCTTTGCTGCGCTGAGAGTGCGGTATGCAGTAGATGTCGCGGTGCAGCCTTGCATGTTCTCCAAGCTCCGCAGAGCATGGGCATGCCGAGGAATACACAAAATCAAAGCGAACTATCTTCCTAAACCTGTCAAGATCGTCTATGATGCCCTCGTAGGAACAGTCGTAATACTGCCAGCCCTCAAGCCCGCTGCGCAGGCTCTTTTGCAAAATTGGATAACTGAAAGAAATCTTTATGCGCGCACGGGAAGTGTTCAGCTGGCTCTTTAACTTGCGCAATATCTCCTCAAGCAATTCGGGCGTAAAAAGCCTGTCTTTGTAAAGGTAAAAGGTGCGCATTATGCGGCTCATGTTTATTCCCTTGCAGTCGGCTGCCAAGGAGACCGTCCCAGTAACCGACGCCTGAAGCTCGCGCACTTCGCAGTCGGCCGTTATAAACTTCAAGGGCAATTTGAAATTGTGCATGCCTACTTGCATAATCGGAACATTTGCCCCGCGGATTTGCGTCTTGTCGGCATTTTGCATATCGGGCAGGGTCGATTTATACTCCTTGCTCATAGAGAAACTTTCATCGTAAAAGCTCTTTGGGTGATGCACCGGAGTATTCTCCACCTGTTCGGGATTTGCAACGGTTTTCTGTTTGTCCGAATTGCTCATTTCAAATAAAGAAAACTATTTTCCCTAAAAGCTCCATTTTTGCAAGTTTTATTTAGCCTTCTTACTTCCAGGCTTGCCCCAGGCAAAGAAAGAAAAGCCATTCTTCCTTGTGCGTAAGAATGGCTTTTCGTGGCCGGTTGATAAAAATTGTACTCGTGCGTCTTTTAGATAGCCTTTGCAATATTCTCAAAATAAAAAAGATTTATCTTTTTTAGCTATTCTAAACAGTCTTTGAATATCTCTTTGTGGGATCTGAGAGGTAGGCGTCAAAGAGCATTGCGGCGTCGCGCAGAAAGATTCTTCCTGTTTTGGTAATCTCAAATCCGTCCGGATTAAGCAAAACCAGGCCGTCTTTTTGAAACTCTTTGAGTTTCTCGAGCGCCGAGGCAAATTTGTCCTTGAAATCGCACGGATAATCCGCATAGCGCACCCGTAAAAGACACATTAAATCCATAATTATGCTTCTTCTTAAAATGTCTTCTGCGCTAAGTTTTATGCCGCGCGCGGTGGGTATGCGCCCCTCGACGAGGCTCTTTGTGTAAGAAGGCATGTCTTTGTGGTTCTGGCGGTAGGTGTCGGCCGTCTGAGATATAGAGGTAAGCCCTATTGCAAACAGGGCCAACTCGCCCCTGGTGCTGTATCCCTGGAAATTTCTGTGCAAAGACCCGTTTTTACGTGCCAGCACAAGCTCGTCGCCAGGCAGGGCAAAGTGGTCGAGCCCAAGATATTCAAAACCGGCGCCTTCGAGCGTCTTCATGGCCTGCGTAAACAGACCAACCTTTGTCTGGGCGTCCGGCAGGCCGTATTTCTCAAGGGACTTCTGCGCCGCCTTCATCCACGGTACATGCGCATAATTGAATAGCGCAAGCCTGCTCGGCGCCAAGGCGAGAGCATCTTCAAGCGTCTTTGCAAATGAATCTTCATTCTGAAACGGCAGTCCGTACATCAGGTCTATGTTTATTTTGCTTATGCCGCTATCCCTGAGATATTCAACGGCTGCAAGATTCATGCTCTGAGGCTGTATTCGTCCAACAGCTTTTTGGGTTTTATCGGACGTATCCTGCACGCCAAGCGACGCCCTATTTACACCCGCTCTCGCAAATGCCTCAACTTTTGCCTTGGTCAACGTGCGCGGATCGAGCTCAACGGAAAATTCAAGGTCTTCGGTCTTATCGAAGAACTCCTCTATAAGAGCATTTAGCCTGTCTATCTGTTCTGGAGTAAGAAAATTTGGAGTTCCGCCTCCAAAGTGTATCTGCCCAACTTTTCTTTTGCCAAGGCCGGCGGCTTTCCATAGGCCAAGTTCCAAGCGCAGAGCGTCTATGTATTCATCGGCCTTGCGCGAGTCCGTACATACGCTCGACGAGCATCCGCAGAAGCGGCACAAGCTTGCGCAAAAGGGTATGTGTATGTAGACCGACAAATCTCTATCGTCGTCGAGAGCGGCCTTCTCAAGCTCCTTTGCGCTTGTGGAGTCTGAAAAATACAGCGCTGTTGGATACGACGTATAGCGCGGCCCGCGCGATTCATACTTCTTTACCAGTTCGGCAATTTCCATGTTCTTATTCTCCGAAATTTTTTACCGCATTTACAAGCGCCTCTACATTTTCCAGCCTTGCCTTTGGGGTTATGCCCCCCCCGAGGTTGAATATATGCCCTCCGAAGGGTTTCATATCTTTCATTATATCCCGAGCCTTTGAGACTATTTCGGCGGGAGAGCTTTCTTCGAGCAACTTTGGGTCTAGGTTTCCCTGCAAAGCCGCATTTTTTGCAAAAGACTTTTTTATTTCTGAGAGCCTTACCGACGGGCCTACGGAAAACGCATCAGATTCTATATCTGCCGCCTCCGAAAATCTTCCCCCGAAATCTCCAAGATACAGTATTGATTTTGTGCCTTTACCTACGCCATTTAGAACTTTTTCAACATATGCGCCAGACAATTTCCAGTATTTACCTTCAGGTGTGTATGAGGCGTTTGAGTCGAAAATCTGAAAGGCGTCTATGCCGCATTCGCACTGCATCTTTATATATTCGGCAATTGCTTCGGATATTTTATCCATGAGGGCGGAAAATTCTTCTGGGAATTTCTCCACAAAATTAGAAAAATTCTTGAAACCATTTTTTGAACCTCCGCCTTCAACCATGTAGGCAGCCAAGGTCCACGGAGCGGCGGAGAAACCTATTACGGCTCTTTCGGGCAGTTCTGCGCGAAGCATCTTAATGCTATTGGCAACATAGGAGAGCTTATCCCTTACAACATCAGCTGGCGGCAGGGTTTGTATATCGCGCGGCGAGGAGATTGCCTTTGGAAGGAAAATTCCGCCGCCGTCGGCAAACTCGTATGGATATCCGAGGGCTTCAGAAAGAGCGAGTATGTCTGAAAAGACTATTGCGCAGTCGAACCCGAAACGCCTTATGGGTTGCAGCGCAGCCTCGACAGAGGCTTCCGGAGTCTTTACTATGCCGAGAAATCCGTATTTCTCTTTAAGCGCGCGGTACTCCGGCAGGTACCTGCCAGCCTGCCTCATTACCCAAATGGGCGGCCTGGGCGTCTTGCCCCCAGACAGCGCAGACAAAAATAGCTCCCTTGAATTTTCGTCTTTCATCATCTCCTTATAAATAATTTTACGAGGTCGTCCATCTGCTCAAACGCAAGAATCTTTAGGGCCAGGGCGTATATTCCCGCTCCCGCCGGAATCAGCAGCGCGCAGTTTAAGAAAGCCAGAGCCTTTCCATGTACCAATAGCGCAGTAATGTCTTTTGCCACAATTAGCGCGCAGTACATGGCTACTGCTGCAAATACGCACTTTAAAAGTTCTTTCCAAGCGCCGGAAGAACCTTTTCTTCTTCTGAATACCTCCGATAGCACCGTTGCCGGCACGAGCGCCGACAGCACCCCAGCCGCCGCCAACCCGCGCGCTCCGAAAGGCCCCATAAGCCCGAAGGAAAGCGCCACATTTAACGCAAATGAAACTACCGACACCTTTACGGGAGTCTTAGTGTCTTTGCACGAGTGAAACCCTTTTGTTGCAAAAGCCGCAAGTGAAAACACAGGTATTCCCATGGCGCTTATGGACAGTATCGGCGCGCACATGGCAACATCTGCCCCGCCGAAGGCCCCCCATTCGAACAGCACCGCTATGATATCTTCTGAAAGAGCTATCAGGCCTGCCGCCGCGGGGACTGTAACAGCAGCCATGCTGATAAGCCCGCGCCTGTATTCGGCCATATAAGTTTTTGGGGAGTTGTCCGCCCCAAGTTTAGAAAGCTTTGGAAAGTATACGGTTATTATCGCAAAGGTGAAAATTCCAAGAGGCAGCTCTACGAGCCTGTCGGCAATGTAAAGCCCAGGCAGGGCGGTGTCGTTTATGGAATTTGCGAGAAATTTTGAAATCATCAGGTTTATCTGGATAATAGACGCTCCCAAGAGTGCCGGGGTAAAGAGCCTCATAAGTTCAGACAGTTCCGCAGACGAGGAAAAGTCGGCCTTAAAGCGCCAACCCTTAGATCTTAGGTAAAACAGTGGCAAAAATAGCTGTGCCGCTCCTCCAACAAGGACGCCTCCGCACAGAAGCAGGGTTGTGTATATGTTTTCTTGCCCCCAGAATAGCCAACCTACAGCAAGAGAAGCTATCATTGCGGCGTTTAAGAGCATGGGGCCAACAGATGGAATACCGAAGATTCCAAGAGTGTTTAACGCGCCGCAAAAAACCGCCGCCAGGCATATCAAAATTATGTACGGGAAAAGTATGGCGCTGAATGCGCCGCTCCAGAATAGGCGGTAGTCTCCCCTGAATATCTCCGCGCCTGCAATAGACAGCAAAATTCCCGCGGCGGCTATCGCCAGAAGAACAGCTCCCGCCCTAGACAATACCCTGTTTAGTAGGGCAAAGGCTGCGTCTTTTCCGCCGTCTTTGAGTGTGTTTGCAAGAACGGGCATCATTGCGCTGGTTAGCGCGCCCTCTCCAAGCAGTCTTCTGAACAAGTTCGGCAACGCAAAGGCAAACAGGAACGCGCTTGACAGCGCGCTTGCCCCCAAGACCGCAAAAGTAAGCTGGTCTCTGACAAGGCCAAGCACCCTGGAGCCCATTGTGGCAGCAGAGACTTTGGCTATGTCTTTTAAGGTTCGTTTTGTCCGCATGGAGTGCAAAAGTATCTTGTGGATAATTTCCTATTTGCCTGAGGAAATCAAGAATAAGAGTTTGCCCATGCCTTCCCTTTGCGGAAATGACAAAATTTTATGCGGAAAGTGCCATAAATGAAAGACGGGTGCAAATTAAGCTTGTTTCGGACGGCACGTCCCTTAAAAAAGGATGTGTGAAAATTTTAAAGAAATGCATTCTCGGCTTGGGGCTGTTTGCGTGCTCGTGCGGATTGTCCGTCGGGGCGGGAATGGTCGAGTTCGACAGACCGGATTTTGCGTCTCTGCAGAAGGCGGAGAATCCGAATGCATCTGCAGGAGAGGAGCCTGTGGATAAAACCGGTTTGCCGTCGGACGCAGAGAAGGTTGAATCGAAAAGCTCGGAGGCGGAGGCTCCTGCGGAGGACAAGGGGCAGTCGGACGAGCAGGTGCGCTCAGATCTTGAAGACAAACTGCGCAACTCTAAGAAGGCGGCCGATAGACGCTATATAGGCAGGGTGAAATCTGTAAAGCCGGAGCTGTCTGCCGACAAGATGGATTATACTGATAAAAATGGTGCTCTTGTGGCAAAGGGAAATGCCACTATAGTTGATAAAAATTTTACGATAGAGTCGGATTCGGTTCATTTCTCTCAGAAAGAAGGCAAGGCCCGCGTATTGGGAGATGTGAAGATATCTCAGCAAAATGCCAGAATGGTTGCATCGAGCGCAGAGGTAAACATAAATACAGGCGCGGTTTCCTCTGATAAAATTCTGTTTGGTACAAATCCGGTCTATTCTGAAGTTATAGGAATGTCGGGCGACAAGAACAAAATATCTGCTGGGCGCACGCGCGTGTATTTCGGCGAGCCGGACGAATTTTCCATGAATGTGAATTCCTCGGCTATGTCGTACACTTCGGCAGACGACTACATTCAGTTTGACGATGTCGTAATGAAAGTTGGTCCTGTTCCGTTTTTCTATCTGCCATCATACGGGCAGCACGGGCTCGATAGACCTCCGTTCGATGTGGAAATTCAGCCTGGCTACAACAACTCCTACGGTGCGTTCATAAGAAATACTGTGCATTACACTGCGCTTGAGAATTTGGAGCCTGGTGTATTGTTAGACTATTATTGGAAACGTTCCGTACTCTTTGGTCCTGCTTTAGATTACGACTATTCCGGAGCATTTGGAGACATAACCGGTTCTTGGCAGGGCGCGTTTATAAACGACCACGGCTCTAAGGAACTTAGGGGTCTTGACGATCTGGGGCGGCAGATAGGTTCGGACAGGTTTTTCATACAGGGTCGGCATCAGCAGTTCTTTGGCGAAAATCTTGAACTTACTGGCGTTTTAAACTATTGGAGCGATCAATTCATGACGAGGGAATTTCGCCCGAGTCTGTTTTACGACGACCAGATGCCCGACAACTTTGCCGAGGCTGTCTACTACGGGGAATTTTACTCTATAAGTGCCTTTGCGAGGTTTCAGCCGAACGATTGGCAAATAGTTCAGCAGCGTTTGCCTGAGGTTCGCTTCGACATGATGGCAAATGATCCGTTAGGGGTAAATCTTTACCAGGAGGGATATGCGGCAGTGGGCTATTACAAGCAGAACTCTCTTTGGGGCTATGCCGACAACGGCGATATTGTAGATTATGCCGACTATTATAAAACATTGCGGGCCGACGCCTACTACGGTTTAAGGCGCCCAATACAGCTAACTTCCTGGAGCACTTTTACCCCTGTTATTGGAGGAAGGGTTACCTATTATAAAGACACCATAAAGGGTGATGATAATTACGTCAGATTCTTAGGGCAGATAGGTTTCGACGCCCAGATGGATATTTGGGGAACTTTCGACTACGAGAGCAAAACCATGGGCATAGACGGCTTAAGGCACAATCTCCGGCCAATCATGCAGTACAGGTATATTCCGAATGCTTCGCAGGGGCGCGACAGGCTTCCGCAGATAGACACCTACACATTCCAGTCTTTCCCGTCTGTATTGGATTTAGGCCAGATGAGAAATACGGACTACCTTGCAAATACAAACACGCTCAGGGTTGGCATAGAGAACATATTTGAAACCCGCGATACCGAATACGGCGGATCTCGCAAGATAGGCCGTTTGGATTTCTACCAGGACATAAATTTCGACAGGCAGCCTTATTTTGTGCCGGATCCGTCTAAGAGCACATATGTTCTTGCAAATCGCGAGAGGAGTTTTTCTGACTTTTTCGTGAACGCGGAGATATCTCCGGCCAGGTGGCTGGACGTTGGCGCATGGACAAGAGTTGACGTAAATTATATAGATGTTCCGGAGGTGAACTCTTACATTACGCTGCACGATGCCGACAACTTGAAGTTGACTCTTTATTCTACCTATCTTGAGGAGATTATCAACCAGTACGGAGCCCAGCTTGAGTACAAAATTTCTGAGAAGTACAAGCTGATAGGAGACTGGCATTACGATTATAAGATAGGCAAGATGACGTACCAGTCTTATTCGCTGTGGACGCGTCCGGCAAACTCGTGGGTGATAGAGTATGTGTTGAGTTTCCGTTCGGGTTCGACGAGAGAGAATGATCTTTCCGTCGGTTTAAGGGTGCAGGTTCTTACCTATTGATTGCAATGGCGGATATTTCTGAGACAAAGGGGGCATTTGGGGCGGATGTTGCCGATATGAACGTCAAGCTTGGCGTTTTTGAGGGTCCGCTTGATTTGTTGCTGTTTTTAATCCGCAAGAATGAGATAGACATTTACGACATACCCATAGAGCAGATAACCAGCCAGTATATAGCCGCGCTGAAGACGATGGAGAGTTTGTCTTTGGAGATCGCGGGAGAATTTTTCGTTATGGCTGCAACTCTTATGTATATAAAAAGCCGCATGCTTCTGCCGGTCGACGAGAGGGTTGAGCAGGCCGCAGGCGACGATGAGGAAGATATAGATCCGCGCTGGGAGCTTGTGGAGCAGCTGCTTGAATACAAGAAGATAAAGCAGGGAGCTGGGTTGCTTTCCGATTTGATAGACAGGCGCCAGAATTATCTGGACAGATATTGCGTCGGCAAGGAGGAGGAGCCAGAGCGTCCGCTTAAGCCTGCCGACAGAATGGAGATTTGGAACACCTTCAACAATGTTTTAAGAAGGCTTTCAGAAAAGCTCGTGCACGGCAAGATAGAGGCCGACAATGTAACTGTGGCCGACAGGATGGAGTTTTTAATATCTTATCCCAAGAGCGAATTTACCTTTTCTGAATTGTTTGAATCTGTACCGTTCAACCCGCGTGCGATAGTTGCAACGTTTCTAGCCATGCTGGAGCTTACAAGACTCAGGCGCATGCGTTTGGAGCAGAATGCAACGTTCGACGAGATTTACTGTACAAAGTTTGACGAACCTCTCAAAGAGGAGGCTCCGCTTTACGATGTCAGCAGCATAGAATGGGAGGGAGATTCCGTCCAGAAGCCGCGCAGAAGAAAATCTGCCGATGGCGCGGAAGTTCCCGGGGGCGATGAAGAGGATTTGCCCATGGATACTGATGGAGATGAGCCAGATTCCGGCGTTGTGGAAGACGGTTTTGGTTCTTTTGAAGAAACGCAGAAGACTGAATATGGGAATGTCTCGGAGGGGGAAGGTTCCGATATTTCTTCTTCCGGAAATGAGGTTGGGAATATGGCTCTTGGGGAGGGCGACACTTCCGAAGATAGACAGTAGATGAGGTATAAATTTGCTCCGATGAAAGATAATAGAAAAGTAAAAGCGCATTTGTTGGGAGTCGGGTTGGATTCCGATGGGGAAAAACGTATAACGCAGGCTGAAAAGTTCTCCATAGTCGGCGGTACGGAGGAGACCCATGAGATGATGACGGAGACAGCAATAAAGACTTTCGAGGACCTAAAGCGCCGCGGCACGGAGCTTGAAGAGGCGTCTCCGGAGCTTCTTAAAGATTTGATAAATAAAAATATGCCAAGAAAGTAAGAGGGAGCGCATATATGAAATATTTCGGCACCGACGGCATACGCGGATCTTTTGGTGATGCGCATATAAATGAAGAGTTTTTTGAGCGTCTTGGAGAGGCGGCGTCAAGGTATGTTGAGGAGAGCCTTGGAGGCGGCAAGATTGTCATAGGCGGAGATACGCGATTTTCGTCCGACATTTTAAAGTCGGCATTTGAGCGCGGCGCCAGGAGCGTTGAAATAGCCGATATGGGAACGGTTTCCACCCCGCTGCTGGCATTTGGAACAAGAACTTCAGGCGCGGTTTTGGGGGTGATGATAACGGCGTCTCACAATCCATATACGGACAACGGCATAAAGTTTTTCGATTCCGCCGCCAGAAAGATAAGCGATGAAGCCCAGGAAACTATAGAAGCTTTTTTGGATAATCCGTCTTTGGAGTTTCGCGCTAAGCCCAATGCAAAAGTTTTCGAGCAGCTTAGCTCAAGGGAGGAATATATAAACAATATGCTCTCGATTCTGCCAAAAGGCTGCCTAAAGGGAGTAAAGATTGCAATAGACTGCGCAAATGGCGGAACGACAGGAATATCCGACGAGGTATTGAGAAGGTACGGGGCTGAGGTATTTGCGCAGGGGGTTAGTCCGGACGGCAAAAATATAAACGACGGAGTCGGCAGCGAGCACAGTTCGTCCATGGCTGCTCTTGCGCGCAGATGTGGGGCGGATGTGGGGTTTGCGCACGACGGCGACGGCGACAGGCTTGTTGTTGCCGATGAAAACGGCGATATTTTGAAGGGGGAAGAAGTTCTCGCGCTGATAGCGGCGGCATCTTTGGACGATGGAACTCTAAAGGGTGGCGGTATGGTCACCACGGTGCAGAGCAATCTTGGCCTCGACGAATATTTGAAAAAACTGGGTCTTAAGACCATAAGAAGCGGCGTTGGAGACAGGCTTGTCATGCAGGCCATGCTTGAGAACGGTTGCAACATGGGAGGGGAGAATTCTGGTCATTATATATTTTCCGACGTATCGCCGTGTGGCGACGGCTTGGCGGCGGCGTTGAAACTTTTAGGAATTCTGATAAGGCAAAAGAAGAGCTTATCTGCGCTGAGGGGAGGGGTGCATCTTAATCCGGTTAGGCAGTCTGCGGTGAAGGTTGCCCGCAAGACGCCAATAGAAGATGCTCCGTCTTTGTCAAAGGCAATAGCCGAATGCGGAAAAATTCTTGGCTCGCGCGGCAGAATTCTTGTGCGTTATTCTGGCACGGAGCCAAAAATAAGGCTGCTTGTGGAAAGCCCAGATGCGGCTTTAAACGATATTTGTTTTTCAAAACTTGAGAACGCCGTTCGAAATGACTTGCAGTAGGACGACTTTTTGTATATTCCAGCTCCAATTTTTCACATCTACAAATATATAAGCTAAGACTTCAGATCATGGCCGAAGATAAATCAAAAAACCAAGAAAAGCCCCTCGAAGAATCTCTAAACGACCTCGACCCGCGCGTTGTAAAGCAGGTTGAAAACGCGGAGAAATCCATCGACAAGAACCCGTCTTACGCAATTGACGTATGCACGAACATACTCTCACACCATCCGTCATGCGCGGCTGTGCGCAGAGTTTTGCATGAGGCTCAGCGCCGCAAATTCGGGAAGGGGAATCCTGTAACGAATATAATTGCGAAGATAAACGGAATATTCTTTGCGAAAAAGGCTGACAAGCTTGTTGCGCAGGGGAAGGCGGCGGAGGTTCTCTCCGAGGGAGAGAAGCTTTTGAGCGTTTGCCCGATAAATACCAAAGTTCTGAAGGCAATGGCGGAGGCGGCAAAGAGCCTTGGATATACCGCTACGGCGCAGGAGCTTTACGCATCCATAGCGCAGTCGGAGCCGTCGAATGTTAAGGTTCTTGCGGAATTGGCAAAAATTTACATACAGAATAAGCAGGCCGACGACGCGATGAATGTCTGCAAGCTTGCAATGCGCACCGCCCCGAATGATAACGACATACAGGCTCTCTTTAAGGAGGCAACTGTTTTGAAGACGATAGACCTTTCGACCAAAGACGGCGGAGAGATTGTCAAGGATACAAAGAATGTTGCCGAGATGGAGCAGGAAAGCAGGCTCGTCAACGACAAGGAGACTCTCGAGAAAAACGTTGTGCGCCTGAAGGAGGAAATCGCCAAGGACGTGGAGAATATCAACCTTTACAGGGAACTTGCCACAACGTTGCGCCATCTTGAGCGCTACGGTGAGGCTGTCGAGATGGTAAAGAAGGCTCGCTCGCTGCCTATGGGAGCCGGGGATACATCTTTGGAGAAGCTCGAGCACGATCTTATTGTATCTTACAAAGAGCAGCAGCTTGCCGCCCTTGAGGATAAGCTTGCGGCAGATCCTGAGAATGCCGAGCTTAAGGCCTCAGTTGAGGCGTCAAAGGCCGAGATACGCGGCTACAAGCTTGAGAGCGCCCGCGCCATGGTGGAGAGATATCCGAACGACTACAACTACAAGTTTGTACTTGGCAATCTGCTCTTTGAAGAGGGCAAGATAGACGAGGCCATAGGCCAGTTCCAGCTTTCACAGCGCAATCCAAAAGTAAGACAGCAGTCGCTCTTGGCGTTGGGCAAGGCGTTCATTGCCGGAAAGAAATACGATATGGCCGTAGACCAGCTCTTGACTGCCAAGAAGGAATCTTTGCAGATGAACGATGCCCGCAAGGAGATTATATATACTCTTGCCAACGCTTACGAGCAAATGGGCGAAGAGGAAAAGGCAATAGAGCAATACAAAGACATCTACAAAAGCGATATCGGATACCGCGATGTTTCCGATAAGATCAATGCCTTCTACGAAAAGAAAGCCCAGCAGAAGTAAGCTCAATGTCTTTGGACTGCTTTTGTTGTCCTAAAGAAGCTAAGCTTAAAAAGAAGGGTTTGTAAGCCCGTGAAAACCGCAACAAGTTTGTTGCGGTTTTTTTATTATTCCTATGCAAAAACTGTTTGAGAAATTAAAATGTGTTTTAATTGTAAAATTTTTCTTGATAGAGGAATTGAAAGTTCATAATGTAAAAGATGTATAAAGATAGAACGGTAAAAATTTCCCAAGGAGATTGTTTTATGGTGGGTATAAAAAGACTTGTTTTGTGTGCGCTGTTTATTGCGGGGTCGTCGGCCTTTGCGGAGCTTTGCATAACGCAGCAGCAGGCGCAGGAAGCTGCAACCGAGCTCTATAAAAAAGGTGCGAATATGTATGATACGCTTTCCAATTCCGAAAGCAATTTCTCAAAATGGGAATCAGGTCAGCTTGAGGAACTGGGTAAATCTGTAAAGTTCGGGCAGTGGTATATATCGCAAAGCTTGGGAGGGAATGCATCGCTGACTAGCTCAAATCCAGATGCTGCGATAGCAGCTCTCGATCCGGTTAACATGCCGTTTAATCCGGACGAGATTTACGATGGCCAGAAAATATGGATGAAAATAAATCCTGTTTTTGGAGCTATTAATTTTTACGACGACGCCAATCCTCGCAGGCTCGGAGGCGGAGTGAATTTTATCTATTGCAAGTTGAATGCCGACAAAGATATGGCTATGGCATTTTCCATATGTGTATCGGGATCTTTTACGGCAACTCTAAATGGAGATTATCTTGTCAATGCTAACGGAGGATGGTCTTCATGTGCGCCTACAATAGTAAAACTCAATCTTAAAAAGGGGGAAAATGTCTTTGTAATAAGAATACGCCCTGTGCGGAATGTTCAGACTCCCGTCATATACATAGCTCCGTATGCGTCTCCGGCCATAGAGATGGCTAAAATGTTCGCCAAAGATTATCCGTTTGAATTTGCTGCGGCAAGCGCAAACGGAAGTTCTGTCAAGAACGACATACGTTTTATATCACTGTTTGCTGGGCGCAATTATAAGGGATCTTTCAAATATCTATGGGAATATATGCTCGATAAGGTTTCCTTTTCCGGGGTGAAGATGGATAATGAGTATAAGGAGCTTGTAGATAAGAATATTCCGTCAGACAGCAAGAAGTGGCTGAAATTGGCTTGCGACATATTGGGAGCAATAAAGGCGGACGAGGCATTGGGGTATGACCCAAAATCTGTTGTAGCGTCGTTGGAGAAGACCGCGCACGACTATCCCGAGTTTGACAAGAATCTAATAGAAGAGGCAAAGAAGTGGGAGCCGAAGGTAGAGAAGCTAATATCCGCATATGCATCGGGAGATGAGAGTGCGAAGGAAGGTCTTGACGAGTGGAAGAAGTTTGCAAGATCGGCGCTGTTAAAGAATCCGCTTTTGCAGAAGACTAACAAGTGGGTGTTTGTAAGCCGCGACAGGCGTTCGCCGATGCATGGTTTGCCCCAGAACTGGCAGGGCAACCACGTGCTGAAAAAGGTGGTCAAGGCTCCATATGAGAAGTTGGTTTGGAACGATGAGCTGCGCATAATGGAAATAAGCGGAGATGCCGTTACGCAGAAGACTTTATTTAAGCCCGATACAGATTCGTCTAAAGGTGTATTGGATTTGGACGTAGATTGGGATGCGAAGAAGATATTGTTTACATCGTATACGCCTTACGAGAACTTCCAGATATTTGAGGTAGATTCCGATGGAAAGAATTTGCGCCAGATAACGCCCGATTTGCAAAAGAGCAAAGTAAAAGAGGAGAACGTAGACAATTACGACGGCGTGTATCTGCCAGACGGCAAGATAATATACGTATCTACAGTTCCGTATGTTGGAGTGCCTTGCGTAAGCGGTACGGACTATGTGGGCAATTTGTTTTCATTAAATCCCGATGCCGGGTCTCCGGAGGAGGTAGACAAGACTATAAAGCAGTTGACATTTGAGCAGGATGCCGACTGGATGCCCACAGTTATGCACAACGGGCGCATAATGTACACCCGTTGGGAATATACAGATAACTCGCACTACTTTGCTCGCATACTGATGCACATGAATCCCGATGGCACCGCGCAGAGTTCTTACTACGGTTCCACGAGCTACTGGCCCAACTCGTTATTTTACGCGAGGCAGGTTCCAGGAGAGCCGAGCAAGTTTGTAGGGATAGTTTCGGGGCACCACGGAATAAGGCGTTGGGGAGAGTTGCACCTATTTGATGTGTCTAAAGGTACTGTGGAAGGAGAGGGGCAGGTACATAAATTCTTGTCCCGCGGAAGGGAATTTAAGCCGATCATAAAAGACCAGCTGGTTGATGGAAAGAGCCCGTTGTTCCTGCATCCATATCCACTTTCTGCCGATTTTGTTGTTGCCACTATGGAACGTCTTGACGGTTCTACGGGCATATATCTGGTGGACACTTTTGGCAATGCTACGGAGATACTTGCCTCCGATAAGGGGCACATAGCAATGGAGGCTATGCCGCTTTTGCCACATGAGAAGCCGCAGCAGATAGCCGACCGAACAAATCCAGATTCCCAGACCGGATATGTATTCCTTACAGATGTGTATCAGGGCAACGGTTTAAAAGACGTTCCAAGGGGGACAGTCAAGGCTCTGCGTGTGTTTGAGTATTACTACGCATATAGAGAAATGGGTTCCCACGATGCCATATCGCAGGAGGGCAGCTGGGATGTAAAGAGGATACTTGGAACCGTGCCAGTGTACGAGGACGGCAGCGCGATGTTTGAAGTGCCCGCCAATAGGCCGATAGCGGTGCAGCCGTTGGACGCCGAAGGCAAGGCGCTTGCATTGATGAGATCTTGGTTTGTTGTTATGCCCGGAGAGGTGCAAAGCTGCGTAGGCTGCCACGAGGGTCAGGGAATGACGCCGACAACAACACCAGCGTTGGCAAGCAGGAAGGCTCCGTCTAAGCTGAAGCCGTTTAGGGGGCCTGTTAGGGGATATTCGTTTATAAGGGACGTACAGCCAGTATTGGACAAATACTGCGCAGGCTGCCACAGCGGTCAGGCAGGGCGTCCAGATTTCACGAGAGGCAAGATAGGCTTTAGGAACTTTGAGGAAGCATATTTGAATTTACATCCATATGTAAGGAGGACGGGGCCGGAGAGCAACCAGAACATGCTGATGCCGCTGGAGTTTCACTGCGACACAAGCGAGCTAATCCAGTTGCTAAAGAAAGGGCACAAAGGTGTAAAGTTGTCTGATGAAGACATGGCGAGCATAATAACGTGGATAGACTTGAATGTTCCGAGCCGCGGTACATGGGGAGAGGTCAAGCCGATACCGTTTAATGGGCATAAGCTTAGGATGGAGAGTTTGGCGAAGTATGCGAATAGGCATGACGATCCGGAGAAGATAGAGTACGATCCAGGCAAGCAGGAGTTTATGAAGCCCGGTGAGGAGCTTAAGCACAAAGGAGAAGCGCCGAAGGTAGAAGGCTGGCCGTTTGATAGGGCAAAAGCAGATGAGTTAGTAGATAAGGTCGGTTTGCCGAAGGAGTTGGAGATAGACTTGGGCAAGGGTCAGAAGCTGAGGTTGAGGCTGATACCAGCGGGCAGCTATGTGATGGGCTCTAACAAAGGGTTCTACGACGAGGGGCCAGCGAGGGCGGTAAAGATAGAAAAGCCATTCTACATGGGGCAGTATGAGATATCGAATGCGCAGTACAACGTATTTGATGAGAAGCATGATTCCGGGCACTTGGATAGGCAGTGGAAGGACCATGTGAACAAGGGTTATCCGGCGAACGAGCCAGAGCAGAGTGTGATGAGGGTATCGTACAACCGAGCGGAGGAGTTCTGCAAATGGCTGAGCGAGAAGACCGGGTTAAAGGTTAGCCTGCCGACAGAAGAACAGTGGGAGTGGGCAGCGCGCGGAGGCACAGAAGGAGACTTCTACTACGGAGATATGGATTCAGACTTTTCCATCTATGAGAATCTGTCCGATATTCAGACCAAGAAGTTTGCGGTGCTTGGAATAGATCCGCAACCTGTTCCCAATCCGATACCGTTCAATGCGTTTACGCCTGCGGATTATCGTTTTGACGACGGGGCGCTTGTGCATATAAAGAGCGGGAACTATTTGCCGAACCCGTTTGGGCTGTACGACATGCTTGGTAATGTATGCGAATGGACAAGAGGCGGCTACACTGAAACTTTGGGCGGTAAGCCGGTAGAAGACAAGGTGGTTGCGCGCGGAGGATCCTGGAGGGACAGGCCGAAGTGGGCAAGAGTAAGCATACGCAAGGATTACCGTCCGTGGCAAGGGGTGTACAATGTTGGCTTTAGGATAGTTGTGGAAGACGCCGAGGCTGCTGCAAAGATTCTAAAGCAGGCGGCTCCTCTACCGCCAAAGAAGGCCAACAAGATAGAGATACTTCAGGATACATTGGATACTTCCCAAAATAGGATAAAGCTTGTAAAGCCGAAATCCGCCACTGGTAATCTTGTTCGGAATGGAGATTTTTCAGAGCCGTCGCCAAAGGGAGGAGTTTTCCCGAGCGATAAGGTGCCGTGGTGGCAGAGTACCATAGAAACTATAGAGATTTGGGGAGAGGGTGTGATGAATAGCCCGGCAAAGAATAGCGCGGGGAAGAATACGGGGGCGCATCTTGAGATTGCCTCGTCTGGATATCCGCCATTCAAGGTATTTCAGGATATAATAATCCCCGCAGGTATAGACGGAAAGGAGGCGACATTCTCCTTTGATGCATGGGCAAGAGCTATGACAAAGTCTAGTGTGCAGGTTTCTGTAAACGACAAAGTTGTGTTGGACGAACCCCTAAAGGGCGATACGAAATCTTGGACAAAAAATACATACAAGATTCCGTCGTTAAAATCCGGAGACAAGGTAAAGATAACCTTTACCGAGATGGGCAATGGTGTTTCATGGCATGTGGACGACGTTGTATTGACATTTGACAATAAATAAAAATAACAAAACATAAGAATAAAGATGAAGATTAGAAACTACTTAAGAGCTATCTTGTTGGGTTGTTGCGCTTTGGGTTTTGTATCCGGATGCGACTGCCCTAAAAATACTCAAAAAAATCCCCCAAAATTAACAAAAGAAATGTTCTATAAAGACGGAAAATTCGACGAGAAGGCCGCAAGACAGGCCTACTTTGACATGATGGAGCGTCTCGGCATGCCGATAAGCAAAAACATGCGGGACAATATGTGGGCTACGGACTTCGGTCTGGGGCAGTTCCCCGAGGTTGGAATGGGCGGCATATTCTGGGCTATGGAAGACAAGCACGGAGTATTCGGCCATGAGATACTCCTTCTGCCAAATCAGATGCTAATAGAGCACTACCACGTTGCTGCAAATGGATTGCCCGCAAAGCACGAGTGCTGGCAGGCTCGTTTTGGCACAAGCTATTGCTTTGGCGAAGAGGGTCAGGATGCTTCCGCTTATCCGGATGTAAAAGTTCCCGAGAGCCAAAAGCAGTTTATAACTGTTCACAAGGTTTCAAAAGCTGATTCCAAGGAAGGTAATGTAGTGTGGCTAAATCGTCCTACGGCGCGCCACTATCAGATTGCCGGGCCAGAGGGCGCTATTGTGACGGAGTACGGTGCGTTCCACTGCCAGGACGGCGTAAAGTTCACAAATCCGAATGTAAAATTCTAAAAAACTGTATATACTCTTCTTAGGCGCGGGCTGTTCTAAAGTAGAGAGCCCGCGCTTTTTTTATTCAACGGGCGGAAGATATTATTTTTTCAACTTCTTGTGTTTGCACTCTCATTTTGCCACAAATATCCTCATAGCACATTATAAAAGGGGTAACGCCTTAAAAAATAGAATTGACAAAATTTCAGAGTTTTAAAAAATAAAATTTTTACAGAATGTGTATGTTTAATTTTTCTGCATAACAATTTATACCCCCCGAGAAAAATGAAGGTTAATAGTGTATTATCTTTTTTTATAGGTGCCATGATTGTCTCGTCAGCAGCATCTGCCGAGACGTATTATTGGGGAAGCTCCGATGCTGGAATTAATACAGGTGGTTTCAATACAGCAACATGGTATGATAATCAGGAGGGTACGGGTACCCCAATTACGGTAGATTTTTCAGGTGGAGATGATATCATAGACAGGGCAGATGGAGCATACAATGCTCAGTCTCCGATAGGTTTTACCGGAGAATTTAAGCTTGCTGAATGGAATGATACGGGTTCTGGGTCTGGAATGTGGCATATGTATGCCCAAACAAGTGGAATTTCTATAAATGTTGGAAGCATGACAAAGACTTCTGCTGGAACTTTACGCATACGCTCGGCAGGTACGTCTACCTCCTTTAATTTTACGGTTCAGGATGCTATTGATATATCTGCGGGAAAACTTCAGATAGGAACTCAGAATGAATCTGGTGGAACAACGGGATTCGCATTGCTCTCCATGACGGCTGGTTCTATAAATTCATCTGGAACAGCAAGTTCAACATTTGCTATCTCTAATAACTTTTCTACAAGCACTATTAACATGAATGGTGGTAGGATATACATTTGTAATGGAACAGAAAGTGAGTCTGATCCTAATTATTTGCAAGTAGATATATCTACTCTAAATTTTGGAGATAGAGAAGGTTCTGCAACTCAGAATCAGTTTTGGTCTCAGTCGTATTATACATCTATAAGAGAGCTAAATATAGGAGGATCTTCCGCATCCGGCATCTACAACAAAAATTCTTCTGATGGATTTTTTATCATAGAAGAAATTAATATATGCGAAGGGTTTACCGGAAGTTTTACTTTTGGAAATAGCACAGGTACTACTGCCGATAGCACAAAAAAGTTTATTATAGGCACACTCAATACGGATGCTAATAAAATAGCTCATCCTGGTATAGTGTATGCGTATTCTTATATAGAAATAGAAGAGGCAAACCATGTTGGTGCAGGCGGAGCAGCTCCAAGTGTTAATAATTACAACTTCCTAATGCAAGGTGGATCTGGAAATGTTACCATAAAAAATTTGAATGTCTCAAACGGGGCAACTGTTGGGTATGGCATATCGATTTCTATGCCGCAAAGCAATTACTTGGGGTCTGTGAGAATAAGGAATGTAAATGTTACAGATGGAAGTTTGCTTTGGTTTAATACAACATCTCTTACTCAAGATGCATCTGGAACGATAAAAGTTACAGGGCCTGGTTCATCAATAATTGCCATGGTGGGTAATAGCCCATCTGATGCCAATGTCGATCCTGATCCTTCTACATGGCAGGCGAACCTTCAAGGATCCATCGTTATTGAAAATGGCGGTCTTTTCAGGATCAGAAGAATGAGTGGTGCACCAAACTATCTCATAAATGACGTTCAGATTGTTTCTGGAGAATATGGTTCTAGCTTTATGGCGATGCAGGATGCAAATTATCCGTCGGGTACGTTAAAGATAAATTCTATTTCCTTCTTAAATGGTTTGGATAGCCCAACAGAGACGGGGCCGGCTTCTTTGTTTAATTTTGCTGTAAACAATGCAGCAACTGTAAATATTGGAACTATGACTGTTGGCGATTATGCTGCTGTGGAAATAGGAGCTTTTAACCCTGCTACAGTAGGTTCTATTTCTACTGGAGAGTTTTCCTCATTCTATTTAAAGAATAGTAGGTCATCTCAGGACAATACTATGACGGTAACCGGAGACTTTCAGAACGCCGGGAAAAAACTGGCTTTAGGTTCTAAAGCAAAACTTCTTGTTCAGGGAGACTTCGTAAATACATGTTATTATGATGGAACTGCCACTCCGCTTGGTTTGGATCTGTATAACTATGGCTCTATGGTAGTTGAAGGCGCCTTTGTAAATAATGGTCTTGCTAATCTTGGCGCCGGCATGACTTCTGGGCAAAACGCAAACTATTCTTTTGGGGGAATCTCGAGCTCTTTAGATCCTGAAAAAACCCAGACCTACCGCATATATGCAAACTCTACTTCCGGAAATGTAAATATCACTCTAACTGGAGACGATACTTATATCTATACCAACCGTATACATAATTTTGGTGCGGCAACTACAGATTTGTCCGGAATTACAAGCAGAATAAATTTTGTTAAGAATGGCATGGGTACTCAGTATTTTGCCAGCAATCATATATATTTTCTTGGCACTACAACTGTAAATGCCGGCGCACTTTATATATGCGCTAATGGTACTCAGAATACGTTAAAGCGCGGCATAGGAGATGTAATATTAAATGCGGGCATCTTTGGAGCCTGCGGGGTTGCTATCAGCGATACTCAAGTAGAGGCTATCGGAGTTGTTAAGGCCGATAACTTCACTTGGGATAATTCGGGCAATGTTGCTGTAGATTTTGCTGGAGTTAATTGCGACTTTATCGACCTTTCCGGTAACTTTACAAAGTCGGAAGATTCCACAGACGGTACATGGGGCTTTATATTCAATGGAAACATGTCTTATAATACTGAATATGCTCTCATTACTTGGGATGGTACTACAGACTTCTCCGAGACAGACTTTGATATAACTTCTTCTACCGGCAATATTCTTGACGGTGTATTTAGCATAAAAGACAACACATTGTATTATACAACGGCTATACCAGAACCTGCCGAGTATGCCGCTATCTTTGGGTTTGCGGCGCTTATATTGGCTTATATGCGTCGTCGCAACAGAAGATAAGAGGGTTGTCTTAAGTTCTTTATACGGGAAGGAGCAATATGGCTCTTTCCCGTTTTTTTGTAGCTCTATTGCTTGTAATAACAGTTTAGATGCTTCTTTATTTTTACCTATTTCCCTTTTTGAAAATACATGATGCACCTATTTTAATAGATATTCTACTTTATATTTATATGAGCATTTATAGCTGGGTTTAGCTTTTCTAATTAAAAGACTGGGCGCATTAGTTATATTCTAGAAAAAGAGACTTTATCTTTATTTAGGTTTTGTGTGAGAGTAATAAAAGAAGTCGTTAAGATATATCTAAGAGTAAATGTGTATTTACTTTTTATATTTATATACGCATAGATGCATATAAAAAAGCCGCACGGCGCTTATATAATAAATTCCCGTGCGGCTTTTATGTTTTAAGATATAAAATATTTTAGAAAGACGCGTATTTTCTTACAAGTTCCGCTGCTGTTCTAACACAGACTTCGCAGGGGGTTTTATGTTCTCCTTTTATAATCTTACACCTTGTGTCTCCCGCAACTGCGGCGAAGTCTTTCTCCATGTCTGCATGGAACTGTGGATCTACAAGCAGCTTTGCCGCAAATAGTGCGCCGCATTCTCCACCGTCGGCGCGCCCACCGCTCTTTGTCTTAAGAGTTTCCAATGAAGCGTCGCTTGCATCCTTAAATGCCGCGTATACAGTTTGAGCGCATGAATATGGTTTTCTAAATGTACTTATAGCTCTTTCTATGTGGTCCATCTCTTATCTACCGCTTATCATAAATTTTTATCTAATATGGCCTCGGCTATTGCCTTTTCCTGAAGTTCTGAAATCTCCGCTATGCCTTCTTTGGCAAGAGATATAAACTCAAGAAGTTTATCGCCAGAAAATGTAGCTTCCTCTCCGGAAGACTGAACTTCCACAAAGGCCCCTTTGCCTGTCATAACTATGTTTGAGTCAACCTCGGCGTCTTTATCTTCACAATATGGCAGATCGAGAACCGTCTGTCCATTGTATATGCCTACACTCACCGCCGCTACCGAATCTACAAACGGATCTGCCGGAAGAATACCCTCCTTCAATGCCTTTGCAACTGCTATCTTTGCGGCTACGTATGCTCCAGATATAGATGCTGTTCTCGTGCCTCCGTCTGCCTGCAAAACGTCGCAATCAAGCCATATTGTAAAGCCGGGTATCTTCTCCAAATCGGCCACTGCGCGCAACGACCTGCCTATCAGGCGCTGTATCTCAATGCTTCTGCCGTCTTGCTTACCAGCCGACGGCCTGGGCTTGCGCGTCAGGGTGGAGTAGGGCAGCATGGAATATTCTGCCGTCATCCAGCCTCTTGGCGGAGTCTCGGCATTTAACCAAGACGGAACTTTTGCCTCTATGCACGCAGCGCAAATTACTTGCGTATTCCCAAAGGAAACAAGCACAGAACCCGATGCATTTGGCGCTATGCCAGTTTTAAATGTTATCTTGCGAAGCTCGTCTGCCGCGCGTCCGTCGGCTCTTGGGGTAATATTTTCTTCCATGAATTTCTCTTCCTTAATCTTTAAATTATATGCCAGCCTCCGTATATGTCATGAGGGAAGTATTATTCCTTTAGACATTTTTAAGGCTTTGTCGGTGCGTTTTGCAAAATCCGGATTGTGTGTTATAAGAAGCAGGCTTGCGCCTTCGCTGGAACAGAGGCGCAAAAACATGTCCATTATCTCTTCTCCGGTAGTCTCATCAAGATTCCCGGTGGGCTCGTCGGCAAGGAGCAGGCTGGGCGAGTTTATCAGCGCTCTTGCTATTGCAACCCTTTGCTTTTCTCCGCCCGAAAGCTTTGATGGTAAATACTTAAGCCTGTCTTTCAGGCCAACTTTCTCCAGCAGATCTCTTGCGGCTTTGCGCGTTTTAAAAGGCTTATAAAGCCCCGCTATGCGTGCAGACAGCATCACATTTTCAAGGGCGTCGAGCTCTGGAACAAGACAGTAGGATTGAAATACAAAACCCATAAATCTCGCCCTGCGCGCCGCTTGCGCACCCGAGAAGAGTTTATCTATGCGCTCTCCATCCCAAAATATACTGCCGCCATCTATGCGTTCAAGGGCGGAGACGGCATTCATAAAAGTGGTCTTCCCTGCGCCGCTTTCTCCCATCAAAGATACGCTTTGTGCACGGTGTATCTTTATGCTTGCACCCCTCAAAACCTCCAACTTTCCGCCGTCGGGCGACGGGAAAGACTTTGTTATGTCTATCGCCTCAAGCACAGGAGTTCCTTTAGATAAATCTTCTCCGGCGCCGATTTCTTTGTCCGCATTGACAGCATTTTCTATTTGGACTTTAGCGCCAGCACCGTACATATCTTCCCGTGGTATTCCTCCTCCATTTTGATATCCGCATGCGGAATCCTGTTCTTTTGGAGCGCTGTTGTCATCTGCCGGGTTATTCATTTCTCATCGCCTCCGACGCTCTCATAGCAGCCGCCCTCAACGCCGGGATAAATCCGGCAAGCGTACATAATCCGGTTGCAAACACGCATGCCCGCCATGCGTCGGCAAACTCGTACTTCACTGGTAGGCTGGAAAAATAATAAAATTCTGCAAGCCTCTCCCTGCCTACCATAATCTCTACAAGCGATTCCCTAAAATGCATTACAAGCACCGTTAGGGCAAGCCCCGCAAGAGAACCCACAACCCCTATCAGCAGGCCTTGCAGGCAGTATATGCATATTATATGCCACGGCCTTGCGCCCATAGCGCACATGAGCCCAGTCTCGCGCGTCTTGCGCAGCACAGAAGTGTATAGCGATATGCAAATTGAAAAAGACGCCACTATTATTATCAGCAGAATTATTATGGACATCATCGTCTTTTCCATCTTTATCACGCTCAGAAAAGACTCGTTTGCGTCGAGCCATGTGGATACGGATAGCGGAGAGACCTCTTTTGATATCCTTATTGCAAAATCCTCGTCCATAGACGGGTCTTTTAACCTAAGGCAAATCTCATGAATGGAGTCTCCCAAAGAGTAAAGCTCCTGCATGCGCCTTAGGGATACAAGCGCAACGTTCGAATCCACCGATGAGAAATCCGTACGCAGTAGCGCAACAACCTTTAGCCTTGCCGCCATGGGAATTTCATCCTTGCCGACATTGTCTAACATTGCCGGAGAGTAAACCTCAACCGTATCCCCAACATTTGCTCTCATGGCATAGGCAAGGCGCTGGCCGAGTATCACGGAGTCGTCATCAAGCTCGTCGAGCTTGCCCAGGCGTATGAATCCCTTCTCCATGGGCAGCACGCTCTTGTCTCTTATGGTGTCGTAGCTGCGAAGTATTGGGAATACCGGCACCCGGTTGAATGTCATCATAACCGGGCCCTTCGCACAGGGCTCCGCCGCAACAACTTCAGGATATGCCGAAAGTTTTTCCAGCACGCCCTTCCATTCCGATATGGGACGCCCACCCTGCTTTATTATTACGTCTCCGGTGGTGTCGCGCAGCTTTTGGGAGATTTTTGCATGAAAACCATTCATGACACTCTGTGTGCCGAAAAGCCCCAACACCCCAAGAGCCACTCCCAATATGGATACCGCCGCAAAGAAAGACACCCCTCTGCGCGAGGGGAACATCTGCTTAAATGCAACATATATCCACCACGGGAACATGATGATGCCTTTTGCCCTTTATTTTTCAGCCTGAGGCTTTTCCTGCTGCGTGGCTTCTGGAGAAGCTTTCGTATCTTTTGCTGCCGGCTTTGAAACAAGCTCTGGCCTGAGCGACGGAAACAGTATTACATCTCTTATATTAGCCGCTCCCGTTAGAAGAATTACAAGCCTGTCTATGCCTATTCCCATGCCGCCTGCCGGTGGCATTCCGTGCTCGAGCGCAACAAGGAAGTCTTCGTCGAGCTTCTGTATCTCCTCGCCAACTTGCGATACGAACATCTTGCGCTGTATGACAGGGTCGTTCTGCTCCGAGTAAGCCGGAGCTATCTCCTGACCATTTATGCACAGCTCAAATACGTCCAAAACCTTCGGGTTTTCCAAATTCAATTTTGCAAGCGGGCAAAGTTCGCGCGGAACTTGCGTTACAAAAGTGGGTTGTATGAGAGAAGGCTCAACAAGCTTGCCGTAGACATCGTCGGTAATTTCGTAGTCCTCGCCGTCTTCCTTGACTTCTATGCCAAGGCTCTTGGCCTTTGCAATTTTCTCCTCCTTCGAACGCGAAAACCACTCTGGATCTTTCGTGGCTTCTATCACAAGGTTTGAGTAGGTCTCCTCCCGCCATTCTCCGCCAAGCTCTATAACTTGGCCGTCGTAGCGGGTAATAGACGTTGTGCCGAGAACATTTTTGCACAAATCCTGTATCATTCCGCGTATGAGCTTCATCATGCCGCGGTAGTCGGAATAGGCCTGGTATACCTCAAGCATCGTAAACTCCGGATTATGCCTACGGTCTATGCCTTCGTTCCTAAATACTTTGCCTATCTCAAATACCCTGTCGAACCCGCCGACAAGCATGCGCTTAAGGTGCAACTCTAAGGCTATGCGCAGGTAGAAGTCGCAATCGAGCGCGTTGAAGTGAGTTATGAAAGGCTTTGCGGCTGCTCCGCCGGCAACACCGTGCAAAGAGGGGGTCTCAACCTCGGTAAAGTCCAGACTCCAGAGATACTCCCTTATTCTCCTTACTATCTTGCTCCTTAAATAGAATCTTTCTTTAGACTGCTGGTTTGTTATCAAGTCCAGATACCTCTGGCGGTAAATCTGCTCGCTGTCTGTCAGCCCGTGGAACTTCTCCGGCAGCGGGCGCAGCGCCTTTGCGAGCATCTTGAACTCCGACGCCCTTACGGTTATCTCGCCCGTCTTTGTAAGAAAGAGTTTCCCCTTTACGCCGATTATATCCCCAACGTCCACAAATTTCTTGAAATCTTCAT
Organism: uncultured Opitutales bacterium; assembly: GCA_944390805.1. Lineage (GTDB taxonomy): Bacteria > Verrucomicrobiota > Verrucomicrobiia > Opitutales > Intestinicryptomonadaceae > CALXQW01. The sequence goes on from CALXQW010000029.1 coordinate 50,800, forward strand.
TGTAGGACCCCTCGGGAAGATCGTCGCGCGAGAAGTATATCTGTATGATTCCGTCCCTGTCTTGAATCTTTACAAAACTTGCCTTGCCCATCAGCCTGAATACCATAACTCTGCCCGCAACGCTGACTTCAGGGCCTATTTCGTCGGCCGGATTAAACAACTCCTTTGCGGTCTTGCTGGTGTGAGTCTGGTTCCAATTCTGGCGGAAAGGATCGAATCCCTTGGCAAGCATTGTGTCCAGCTTGGTCTTCCTTACGGCAAAAAGGTCGTGCGTGTTTTCGTATGCCGATTCCGGCGCTTTATTTTCCTTGCTCATACTACTTTAAAAAAAATCTCCGTCATTCTTGCATACGGATACGTTTTATGCAACTAATTTTACCCCCAAAACATGGATTTTTCCTTAGACATAATCAGGCATCCGCGCGAAAACCGCAAGAAATGCACCCTGCGCAATCTTGTTGGCAGAAGCGGCATAAGGTTTCATGTTGCCCGCGACGGTTTCTCTTTCGACGCAAGCGGTAGGCTCCTTCTGTGTTTAGACGGGGAGGAAATCTCCGAAAGACACGCAAACATTCCACTTGTTCTGCTCGATTCAACCTGGCGCCTGCTGCCAAAACTGCGCGCCAAAGTGTACGGAGACTATATTCCCGTATCTTTGCCAAAGCGCATAAAAACTGCCTATCCGCGAGACTCCAAATTATTTGGAGATCCACAAGGTGGCCTTGCAAGCATAGAGGCGCTTTACGCCGCCCTTCGCCTCTCTGGCCTTAGGGACGACTCCCTATTGGACGGATATCTCTTTGCCGAAGAGTTTCTCAGACAGAATTTCCCGGAATAGAGTGCATTGTTTCATCTGTGCATTTTTTGCAGTAGTGCTGCCAGTGCCTGTAAGATCTCTATTTCTATATCTTCTTAAGCAAGCTCTTATACTTATATGAAATATAAGCACTGCTTTTGACGCACCTTTTTAGCGGGTGCAAAAAAGTAATTTTATGAGTTAAGGCTGCCTATGATATTTCTTTTAATACACGCTCGAAAAGCGGGGTTCTTTTGCCATCGAATCTAAAATTTGCAATGTCTTTTGCGTTTGCGCTTAAAGAGGAAAAGTCCGCCCGGCCAAATCCGCCTGAACCATTTATTGCAACTTCGCAGCCGTTTATGCGCACATCATTAATTTTTCCAAATCTGCCGCACTGCGCCATAGAGCAAAGCTTTTTTATGTATAGAAAATTCTCCTCTTTTGCGGCTTTTTTCGCATGCGGTAGAAACAATACTTTTGCCGGAACTGCTGCGCAAATTAAAAGTGCCGCGCCTAAAAATGCGCGCCTGGAATATTTAGGCGTATTCATATAAATATTATCGCAATAAGACAGCATAGCTTAAATTTCTGTTGCCATGCGCGGAAAGTTAAAATAAAACTTTTTTTATATGAATAGGGTTAAAACGCTTTTTGCACTTTTTGCCGTAGGGGGAATATTATTTTTTGGCGGATGTGAGTCGGCCAAAAGGCCTGCTGCGGCACGGATAAATTTTGCCACATACAATATGCTGTATGCGCCAGATATAAAAAGCCCGAAGTCTTACGGCGGAGCATGGGGGTTGCGTAGAGGTCTTATTGCGGATATCGTAAAGAGGAATAATTTTGATATTGTCGCCTCGCAAGAGCTTACAAAAGAGCAAGTGTTGGATTTAGCCTCTCTTCTTGGGCCTGAATATACCTATGCGGAGGAACGACTAAAGAGCCTTGACGAGTTCGACAAATCTGTGCTTGTCGGCAGAAAGGTTCCCAAGAACGACAAAATAGAACTTTCCATGCACAATGCCATATGGTACAAGCCCTCTCGTTTTGAGGTTTTGGGTAAAGGCGCATTTTATCTGTCGGCCACTCCCGATAAATTCTCGTTTGGGTTTGACAAAACCGACGGGCAGCACAGGCGCTGCGTTTGGGCAAAGTTTCTCGATAAAACATCTGGAGCGGAATTCTTCGTATTCAATGTCCATACTAACAGCATGGATTACCCTCAAGATACTGAGCGCTTGAAGTCCGCCAGGGTTATAATTTCGCAAATAGGCAAGATTGCGGGCAAAGATCCCTTCATACTTTGCGGAGATTTTAACGCTTTCGACACGTCCGATAGCATACGCACATATCTTTCAGACGGCAGATTCTCCGACGCCAGAGCAGCTTCTAAAACGCCGCCTCAAGGGACTCGCAATTCCTACAGCCAATTTGGCAAGTACGATGCCGACCCCGATTACGACAGGATAGACTACATATTTCTTTCCAGCCGTTTTACTCCGCTCAACTACCGCATAATCAGCGGAAAGCTAAATGGCTCATACCCTTCCGACCATTATCCTGTATGTTCCCTGCTTGAGTTGAAACTGTAATATTTTCTTGGCCGATAGTTGGGTTTTCCCTGCGAGATTTAGATTTGCTCTACCTATTTCAATTTAAAATATACACAGATAAAAAATAAAATATCCTATACAAGTTATGAAATATAAGATGATAGCAATTTGCGCTTTTGCGCTTGCGTTCTGCCATATTGAGGCAAAGACGCGCACCATACTTATTGCTCCCGCCCCGGCGGAAGCAGCAGCTTCCACTTCAAAGGCGGAAGGTTTCGACGCGGAAGTGCTCTATTCCGACGACGACGCCACCCCCGCAGTTATTCGAGCTCTCGACGAGGCTCGTAAGGCTGGCGGAGACGTAAAGATAATTTTCAAAAAAGGCCGACACAACTTCAAAGGCAATTTTGGACGTGATATATACTGCTTTATCAGCAATAACGACGAAGGCCTAAAACGCGTTATATTTCCGATAGTAGGGCAGAAGAATATTACGATAGACGGAGGTGGTAGCGAGTTTGTCTTCCACGGGCTTATCAGTCCGTTTTTAATCCAAAGTTCGGAGAATGTCAGGCTTGAGAATTTCTCCGTTGACACGGCGCGTCCGTTTCACACCGAGGCAGAGATTGTCAAAGTTGAAAAGGACCACGCAATAGTGAAATTCTCAGAAAAATTTCCTTATCGCATACTCGACGGCATACTTCAGTTTGTAGATTCCAACAAGTACGACAACCCAAAGAATGCCATAGTTTACCAGACATGGGGGTATCTTGTTTACGATAAGGAAAAGCGTCAGCCCGCGTACAACACTTTCGACACTTGGGCAAAGGCGGGCTTTATAGCCGAGAATCTTTCTGACGGCACTGTCAAGATAATGGGAAAGTTTACGGGAGAGCCTGGGCAGATACTTGTGTTTACTCCGTTTTTGCGAAACCACCCAGGTATAGTTATATCGGATTCAAAGAATGTTTCCCTGGACAATGTAGAGGTTAGAAACTGCGGCGGAATGGCCATAATAGGGCAGCGTAGCAGGGATATCTTTGTGAAAAACTGCCGTGTAACGCCGTCGGAGGGAGCCGTTGTAAGCGCCACTGCCGATGCCACGCACTTTTCCAACTGCGAGGGAAAAATTGTTCTCGAAAACAACTTTTTCGAGTGCCAGCTTGACGACTTCACCAACATACACGGCATATACGAGCGCATAGAAAAAGTAATATCGCCCAGAAAGATACTGACAAAGCTCGTCCACTACGAGCAGTATGGTTTCGGTACGTTCCGCGCGGGCGACAAGGTTGAAATCATAGGCGGCAAGAGCATGATTTGCAAAAACGAAAACCGCGTAAAGAGCGTGGAGAGAATAAATAAGGAGTATTCCGTATTGGAGCTTGAAAACGACATTCCTCAGAGCGTAAAGGCTCTCGACGCCGTTGCCGTATTGCGCGATTGGCCCGAGGTTGTCATACGCGGCAACACTGCCCGCGGAAACCGCGCGCGAGGAATGCTCATAAACAGCCGCGGCAAAACTCTTGTTGAGAACAACCATTTTATGTCGGCTGGAACGGCCATACTCTTCGAGGGCGACTCCTGTTTTTGGTTTGAGCAGGGCGGCACGCGAGATTGCACCATCAGGGGTAATACCTTTGACAACTGCCTTTACGCCAACTGGGGCAACGCCGTAATAAGCGTTAGGGCCGGTATAAGGGAGGAAAAGGAGACTTCCAGATACAACAAGAACATTCTCATAGAGAACAACACCTTCAAGATGTTCGACGACGCATCTTTGCTTAACATCTACTGTGTTGACTCTCTTACATGGCGCAACAACAAGGTTGAGAAGACCAACGCTTATCCGCCAATGAAAAAGCGGGCAGGTTCCAAGAAGTTTGTGGTTGAGAACTGCTCAAACATAAAGATAGAGGAATAGAATTATCCTTATGGTTGGATTTCCATTAAAGGGACTCTTTGCTGCTGTGGCAGGCATATTTCTTCTGTGCTCATGCTGCCGTTGCGAGGAGTTCAGGATAGGCGCAACCTCTTATGCATGGAAAAACTCCACTCTCGAGCGTATGGCGGAGGATATGGCTCCGCTTGGCGTGAGGGATTTTTTCATATTTCAAAATGCCAAGCTTTCCGGCAGCGAACCCTTGAGATTTTCACCTAAGTTAGACGCCGCATCAAGGGCGGCGTTTAAGAGGTTTTTTAAGAAGTACGGGATAAACGTTGCCGGATACGGACATGTAAGGCTATCAAAAGAGGCTGATATAAAAGAGCTCTTTGAGTTTGCAAAAGAGTTTTGTATAGGAACTCTCTGCATAGAAGCTCCCAGGGAGAGTTTGCCTTTGTATGAGAAATACTCGGCGCTTACGGGCGTTAGGGTTGGCTTATACAATCATGGGATAAAAAGTTCTGAGGCGGTTTATCCGCGTCCGGAAGACATGCTCTCTGCGGTGGAGCCTTTTAAACTTGTGCGTACCTTTCCTGATATAGGGCACTGGGCGCGTTCGGATTTAGACCAAGTTGAATGCCTAAAGAAGCTTGAAGGCAAAATGTACAATATTCATATTCAAGATGTTGCATTCGATAATTCAGACTGCGTAATATTTGGCACCGGAAAGAGCAATTTAAAAGGCGTATTGGAAGAACTCAAGCGGCAGAAATTCAAGGGAATTCTCTTTGTTATGTTTACCGCAAAGCCCGATGCCGTAAAGTATATGGCTCCGTGCGTAAGATACTTGCAAAATTATAGATAAGATAAAACTTTCTCTCTTAATTGCGTATAATAAGAGGGGGAATTCTTGCTATTACTTATGAATGCATGCTTGTATATTTATTTGCCAGAGTCTTTGGGCGAAAGTTTTATATAAATAGATATGTTGTTTATATGTATAAACTTGAATGTTGCGTTTTGCGTTATGTAATTATTTTTTTGTTGAGGTTTATTTTTCTTTTTACGATAAAGTTTTTTTACGAATGAACTTCGACTCGTTAAAAATAGACGCCGCAATGCTAAGGGATATTAGCCTTGCCGATGCGGAGAGGATAAAGGGTTTTGTATCCGGAACTCCGGAGGCCGACTCTTGTGAGAACTCCTTTGCTACAATATACATTTGGGTACAGACCTACGGGCTAAAGCTCTTTTCGGGAGACGGTTTCGATGTAATTTACAACATGCACGACGGCCGCATACACTTTCCTATTTCCCAGAGAAGGTTTTCTCCGAATGAGCTGTACAGTTTGTATAAGGCGTTTGAACGAGGCGGGCTTGTGGGCGCCCAGAGCCATATTTACGATATACCTCCCGGCTGGTCGGAGGAGTTCCCCGATTGCGAAAAATATTTTTCACTACGGTCGGAGGCGGGAGACTTTGAGTATATATACGATGTTGAAAACCTCATAGAGTCTTCCGGGCCTAAGCTGCGCAAGAAACGCAACCACATAAAGCACTTTCTTACGGAATGTCCGGATTACCGGCTTGAGCCGATAAGTTCGGAAAATATATCCGATGCATTCGATTTCATGCGAGAGCTTTCCCTCGAGGCGGGCATAAAAGGGGAGGCGGAAGCCATGACCCGCGCCCAGGGCGCCTACGACGAGCTTGGCCTTGACGGTTGCATGCTCTTTTGTCCCAAAGGCAACATAGTTGCGGCGGCTGTATTCAGCGCGCTTACGCCAAAGATATACGATGTTCATTTTGAGAAGTCTTACCACGATGTTCCAGGTGCGGCGCAGATGATGGTAGTTCAGGAGGCTGTAAGCATACGCGCGCTTGGCGGAGAATTCATGAATAGGGAGCAGGATATGGGCATAGAGGGGCTTCGGCGCGCGAAGGAGTCTTTGGATCCTATCCGCATGTACAAGCCATTTAGGGCGGACGTAAAAATACTTTGAGGTAGAGCAATATGGATATAATTGCCGTTGATGCTGATAATCTTGAGCAGGTGCGTCTTGTTGCAAAGATGTATGTTGATGCCGGCTGGTCCGACAGGGTTGACGAAGACGGCACGCGGCGCGCCCTCAAGAACACATACTGCGCTTTTGCCGCCTTTGAAGGCGGCAAGTTTGCGGGATTTTTCAGGGCCTTAAGCGACGGCGTTTCCGACGCGTATCTGTTGGACTTATTTGTCTATGAGCAGTTCCGGCGCAGGGGAATAGCGCTTGCTCTATGCCGCAGAATAGTTGAAAAGCTAAAATCAGACGGAATTTCTTGGATAACATGCATATCCACTCCAGAGGGAAAGCCGGTGTATTCGCGCATTGCCGGGGTTATGGAAGGGCATGTGCCTTTCAGGTTTTGATTTTGTGCGCCTTCAGGCATCAAAAAGATAATTTCGGCGGAAGGTTTTTATCTTTGAGATGTTAATTTTTATCCTGTTGTCTATTCTGACGCACTATGGATTCTTTTGTGTTTTAAAAATCCTGCGTGTTTTAGTAGAATAGGCTTTCTTATAGGCAAAATTCCGTCATGCAATCTTGCCCGAGAGCAGATTTTACATAGTCGCAAAGTGCTTTTAGGGCAGTTTTATCTTCCGCAATATCGTTTACAACCGCAAAACATGCCGAGCCCGATCCGCTCATCATGGCTGGAATTGAGAAGTTTCTCTTTAAGCCATCTAACGCGGACTTCAACTGCGGATACTCCTCAAAGGCTGCCAACTGCATGTTATTTACAAGGGGAAGATTCTCTAACGATGGGTTCTTCAGCCAGCTTGAAAGTATATTTTCGGCCTCTGCTTTCGGAATATAATATGTGCCGTTTTCCCTCATGCGCTTGTATGCAGCGCCCGTATTTATTGAAAACGAAGGCTTAAATATCATAAGTTTCATGCTTTCAATTACATCTTGGGCGTGTTGATCCAGATCCTCAATTTGCTCTCCGCGCCCGCGCATTACAACGCTTTTTTTGCTTAAAAACAGCGGGCAGTCCGACCCCATCTGCGCTGCGAGCTCCATCAGAGCAGGCATATCGAGAATATTTCCGCAAAGCTCGTTTACAGCAAGCAAGGCTGTTGCGCCGTCTCCCGAGCCACCTCCAAGACCCGCGCCGGCGGGAACGCGCTTGAAAAGCTCAAACTTAAAATGAGCGTCTACGCCGCTTTTTTTACGGAATAGCTCGGCGGCTTTCATGACAAGATTTGAGGAGTCTGTTGGAATTGCAGATATGTTGCATGAAAGAGAGTCTGTAGATGAGGCAAGCTCAACGGTTAGGTCGTCGCAAAAATTCACGGGGCTGACAAGGCTGACAAGATCGTGCACTCCGTCTGGGCGCGGATTCGCTATGGCAAGCATAACGGTTACCGTGCAGGTGCACTTCTTTTTTGTTTGATTCATATTAGAAAATTTTTTCAAAAGCCAAATTAAGGATTCTGTAAAATATGTCAAAACAAGCTTGCAAACTAATACTCGCGCTCGACCTGCCCGACAACCGCGCGGCATTCGACATTCTCGAGAAGACCTCCGGAAAGCTCGAATGGGTTAAAATAGGCATGCAGATGTATTATAAATACGGCGCGCAGTTCGTAAACGAAGTGTCAAAAATGGGCTATAAGGTGTTCTTGGATTTGAAGCTTTACGATATTCCAAACACGGTTGCAAGCGCTGTAAAGAGCCTGTCAGACTTGCCCATAGGAATGCTTACCCTGCACGCCTCAGGCGGCGGGGAAATGATGCTCAGGGCTGTTGAGGCGGCAAAGGAGACCCGTCCGGATCTTACCCTTTTGGCAGTTACTGTGATAACGTCTTTCGATGCTCCGTCTTTGGCGGCAACAGGTGTGGCGGCAGATCCGGCAGACCAGGTGGAACTGCTTGCTCGCCTTGCTCTAAATAGCGGAATAAAGGGCTTGGTTTGCTCTCCGCTGGAGCTTGGAAGATTATCTAAGGTGCTTCCCCAGGATACGGTTTTTGTCACCCCTGGGGTTCGTCCCGCGGGAGCAGATTTAAACGAGCAAAAACGCGTTGCCACGCCTGAGGACGCCGCAAAGGCGGGCGCAGGGTTCATAGTTGTGGGGCGCCCCATACTCAAGGCGCAAGATCCCGCTCTTGCCGCGGAGGAAATAACAAGGCAGCTGGAGGCTGTAAGATGAAGTTTGCCGCCGTCATACTCGCTGCGGGCGGGGGCAAGAGAATGAAGGGCGTTGTCAAAGACAAGACAATGTTTATGCTATCGGGCAAGCCTGTCTTATGGCATAGCGCAAAAGCCTTTGCTGATAGCGGAAGGGTTTCGGAGCTTGTTTTTGTTGTAAGGGACTCTCAGCAGAAAAAATCTATTTCCGAAGCTGTCTTAGGCTTGGCAAAGTCTGCAAAAATAAAGATAGCCTTTGCACGCGGCGGGGCGGAGAGACAAGACAGCGTTCTAAACGGGCTGCGCAAGGTGGGGAAAGCTTTTGAGGGTGTTTTAATACACGATTCCGCCCGCCCGCTGCTGGGCTCGGAGAATGTTCGCAGGCTCTGCGACGCTGTGGAAAAAGACGGAGCCGCTGTGCTTGCAAACAGGGTTTCCGACACAATAAAAAGGCTGCCTAAAAATAGGAAGAGCCTGTCTAAATGCCCTCTTGAAGATTTGGAAAGGGCAAGGCTTTGGGCAATGCAGACTCCGCAGGCGTTTAAGAGAGATGAAATCTTGGATGCGTACGAGTATGTATCGGAAAATAAAATTGCCGTTACGGACGATGTCGGCGCGGCGAGGCATAGAAAGATATCTGTAAGCCTTGTGGAAAATGCAGAACCGAACCCTAAGATTACCGTTCCGGCTGACATAGATTACCTTGAATTTTTAATTTCAAAAAGAGGCAAAGCGCAATGAACAAAGGTTATAGGATAGGGATAGGATACGATGTCCACAGGCTCGTGGAGGGCCGCAGATGCGTTATAGGCGGAGTTGAAATTCCGAATGCGTTGGGGCTTTTGGGGCATTCAGATGCAGACGTCTTGAGCCATGCCGTGGCAGATGCAATATTGGGTGCGGCAGCTTTGCCGGATATAGGTTATTATTTTCCGCCGTCGGATCCGTCGTGCAAAGATATCGATTCTCAAAAAATAATAGCGCGCGCGGTAGAGGAGATTGGAAAACTTGGCTTTGAGGTTTTCAATGTAGATTGTACCCTGATTGCGGAAACCCCAAAGCTCTTGCCGCATATAGAGGCAATAAAAAAGCGCCTTGCTGAAACTCTGAAGGTGTCTCCCCAAGACGTAGGTGTAAAGGCCACCACGAACGAGAAAATGGGCTGGATAGGCTCAAAGGAGGGTGTGGCTGCCCAGGCGGTATGCCTTATTCGCCCACTCTGACTGGCGCCCAATGAGGGTAAAACTTGCAAGGCTGGAAAATTTTAGGAATATCGAATTTGCCGAGGCGCATTTCGATGCCGACAGCGTTTGGATTTTCGGCCGCAACGCCCAGGGTAAAACCAATTTGTTGGAGGCTCTTGGGCTATTGAACGCTATGCGTTCATTTAGGGGTGCGAAATCTGCGGCGCTCGTAAGAAAAGGGGCGGCTCAGGCAAGGCTTCTGTTTTGTATAGAGCATGAGACTCTTGGCCAGACGGAGGTCTGCATGGAAATAGGCATGCGTTCTAAGTCTGTGTCGGCAGGGGGGAGCCAGGTTGCAAGGGTATCGGATTTTGTCGGGCTTTTTCCGGCGCTTGCGTTGTGCTCGGAAGACATACAGCTCTTGAGGGGCTCTCCGCTTGCAAGAAGAAAATTTGTGGACATGGCAATTTCAACTGTCGACAGGGAATATCTTGACAGCCTAAAAAGATATTCCGCGGCTCTCGACAGCCGTAACGGACTTTTGCGCGGAGATTCCCATGATGGAGATTTGTTCGACGCGTTTGAAAGCCAGATGGCGCATTCTGCCCATATGGTGCGGCAAAAGCGAGCCGAGTATCTCGATGCAATATCAAGATCTGCCTGCGGGAAGTATTCTGTGCTTTCCCGGGCCGATGGAGAGGGTGCAATCATAAATTTAAAGCCCGATTGCGATATTTCTTCGCCGGAAGATTTTCTCTGCGCCCTTAGGCAAAGCAGGGCAAAAGACAGGTTGCTTGGTTCTACGCAAAGCGGCCCCCACAGGGACGATTTCTCTGTTATGATAGACTCTCTCGACGCCCGCAGATATGCTTCAGAAGGGCAGCAGAGGTCTTTGGTTCTTGCGTTGAAGCTCGCGTTTTTCGATCTGGTAAAAGCCAGGGGAAATGTTTTGCCTGTACTTCTTTGCGACGATATTTTAGGAGAGCTGGACTCTTTCAGGAGGGACGCATTTTGGGAGTGCGTAGATTCTTCCGCCCAGGTTGTAGCCACTGCGACAGTCCAAGCGCCGTCGTCTGGAGCAAGGGCCGGGTGGACCTGCATAAAAGCCGAGAAAGGACATTTTGAAAGCCAATAATACAACATCAAAATCGGCTTTGGAAGCGGCAAGAATGAATGTGGCAGAGCGCATACTTTCCGTAGCCGAATCTTCGGGCGGGTTAATATCTTGGAGCGATTTTATCAGGGAGTGCCTGTATTCTTCTCCGTACGGATATTATGTGAAAGATTCAAGGAGAGTTGGCAAGGAGGGGGCAGATTTCTTTACGTCGCAGAGCCTTAATCCAGGTCTGCTTGCGCGCCTTTTGAATTGCGCCGCAAAGAAGCTTACGGGCTTTGGAGACGGAGAATTTGAGATATTTGAAATTGCAGACGAGCCCGGAGAGCGCTTATTTGAAAATTCTTGCATATTCAGGCTTGGAGACGACATCAACATAGAAAGCGATAAGGCGTTGATATTTGCCAACGAACTTCCCGATGCCGCGCCGTTTGACAGGTTTGTAAACAGACTCGGTTCTTGGAAGAAACGTACGATAAATCCGAGAAGTTTAACCGAGGTTGAAGTGGATTTATCTGCCAAAGAGTCTGGGGAGCTTGGCAAGTTTTTTCCTGCGGAATCTTTCTGTGATGGATTTTGTCTGGATTATTCCTTTGAGTCTGTAGAGCTGTTTAGGCGAATAATGCGTATGCCCTGGAAGGGCACAATAATATTTGCGGACTATTTCCGCACAGCTGCGGAGCTTAAGGATTTTCCTCACGGCACGGCGAGGGGATATTTTAAGCACACGCAATTTTCCGACCTGCTGGAAAAGTACGCTAATCTTGGAGGCGGAAATTTCGACATTACATACAGTCCTCCTGCGGAGCCTTTTGTTCAGGCAGCTCTTGGCGCTGGCGCCGATTGCGCCGCCTGCGTCTCGCAGGGGAAATTTTTTGTGGAGAATTGCTTTGAGATTATAGATGATATCATAAGAAATGAGCATGCCATGTCTTTCCAAAAGCGTTCTCTTGCGGAACTAATAAGCCCCACTGCGATGGGTGCGGCGTTTAAAGTTCTATACGCCGTAAAGAAATAGTCTTTTTTGCCTTATTATTCTTTATGGGTAGCATTGCTATCTGTGGGAGATAAAAAATTACTATAAGAATTCAGATTTTGAAACTATTCTGTTTTTTGCGCATTTATAAAAAATAATATGGGCGCGTATAAAATTTTTCAGATCGGGCAATTTTAAGTTTTTTGATTGTTTATGTTTAGTTTTATTCTTGCTATAAAGGGCGTGCTTGCATAGAGTTTTTCAAGACTTTTGGGGGATGGAAACGTATGAGAGCCTTTTTTAGACTTTGCGCGCTAACGGCGATTGTATCGCCGTGCTTGTTGTTCTCCAAAGGGAAGACTTTTGACATAGAAAGCGCGTACGAGTACGCAAGAGACCGCAGTGAACAGATAAAAATAGCAAAATTGCGGCTCGATATAATGATAAATAACGTAAAGCTTGTTGAGTTTAAATATTATCCAGATATAGCAATAAGCGCGGCTCCGCTGAGTTGGAGGAATCTTGAGCAGGAGAATCGTTCTCCTAAATCTCTCGATACGCTTGAGCCTACTGGGTCTATTGTGCTAAAGGAGCATTTGCCGACAAATTCGGATATAACGTTAAAATATTCAAACAGTATAAATACTGTTGGAAAGCGTACGGAAAGCTACTCGGCAAGGTTCGACCACGAGCTTCTTAAGCTCGATGCCATAGACCAGCAAATGACCTTGGCAATTCAAAAGAGGGAGCTGCAGCGCATAGCGAGAATGTCTGTAGAGAGAAATTTTTTAAATTCCTTCAGGAAGGCGTACTATAATTATTTGGAGAAGAAGGAGATTCTTCAGATAGTAAGGAAGAAGTCTCGCGAGGAGGAGTTTCTGCGCGACCAAAGCCGCAGGCAATATCAGGCTGGTATTATAGCGGAGTACAACCTGCTCGACTATATGGTGGACTTCAACGATACCGAGAGTGAGCGCATAAACGCCGAAAACGCCTATGTCATAGCTAGGAACGATTTGTTCTTTACCATGGGAATTTCTCCCGATTCCGAAACGGAATTTTTAAGCGTAGGCATAGACGACGCCGCGTCTATGGTGTGGAATACGGAGGATATGATGCGTTCTGCGCTTGAGACAAATCTGGACATAAACACTTTTCAGAACGCCATACTTACAAGCGAACTGAACTTGCGCTATTTGAAAGACGACTATCTTCCCAGTGTAAAGTTCTACGCTTCATATGAGAACCAGGAGGAGGAGAACAACTACAACACCCTAACCGCCAAAACCCGCAATATAACTATGGGTATTCAGCTTACATGGAATTTGTTTCAGGACACGTTTACAACCATGTATGAAATTTCCAATGAGCGCAACACCGGAAGGATAAGCAAGCTGCAGTTGGACGAGAGCGTTCGGACTGTCCGCAACCAGATTTTAAACGACATAGCCAATCTTGAGAAACTCTACGCAGACTACCTTGTTGCATACGAGCGCGAGAGCTACACCCATAGAGACTTCGATCTTTCCAACGACCGCATGAAGACCGGCACAATATCCGCATGGGATATGATACGCACAAAGAACCGGTACTTTTCCGCCATGAAAACAAGCATAACCCGCAAGTACGCCTTTCTGAGGCAGGTTGCGCAGATGCTTGCGAATTATCCGGTAAACGATGCAATATCTGTGCGTTATGCGTCGATGTCGTCGCGCGGGTATTTCTTGAACAAGGCGCGCGAGGCCGCCGAAAAGAGCGGGGCAAAACCTAACGCCGCCGCTGGAGCAGAAGTTTCTGTGGGCGGAGAACAGGCCAATGCTTCTGCGCAAAAGAAGCGCCCGTCGGTAATTCTTAAAGTTGCCGACAACAATGAAAAGTAGGAGTTCTTACCATGCCGGACAATGAAAAAAATGTTCCTCCGCTGATAGAATGCGAGAATCTCGATAAAGCCTATTACTTGGGCAAGGAAGAGTTGCTTGTTCTAAAGCAGGTAAATTTGAAGATATACAAGGGCGAATACATGTCTATAATGGGTTCTTCAGGGTCGGGCAAGAGTACCCTCATGAACATAATAGGCTTTTTAGACCGCCCAACAAGGGGTGTTTATCGGCTTAACGGCAAGGATGTAACAAATCTTAGCGACGACGAGGAATCTATCATAAGGGGGCGCGAGATAGGTTTTGTCTATCAGACTTTCAATCTTCTTCCGCGCAATACTGCCTACGAGAATGTTGCTCTGCCTTTGTTCTATCAGAATAGGCCAGCCGACAGGAATCTTATAATGCAGGCGCTAGAAACTGTAGGCATAGCCGACCGCGCCAGGCACAGGCCAAATGAGCTCTCCGGAGGCCAGAGGCAGAGGGTAGCCATAGCGCGCGCCTTGGTGGCTAGCCCGTCATTAATTCTTGCCGACGAGCCAACCGGCGCGCTCGACAGCCGCACCAGCGAGGAGATAATGGAGCTTTTTACGCGCCTTAACGACAAAGGCGTAACGGTTATAATAGTCACGCACGATCCGGAAGTTGCGCACAAGACGCGCAGGGTTGTGCGCATAAAGGACGGAAGGATTACCGAATGAATTCATGGAGAATTTCATTGTTTTTTTTGGCGTTAGCAGCATCTGCGTTTCAGGCGCTTGCGGCTGGAGACGACATAGAGCTTGTATCTGTGCAACCGCAGTTTGAGAATGTTGATGTTGTGATGAGGGCCAGCGGTGTACTTGATTCATCTAAGTCTATAAACATAAATGCACCCAGAACGCGCTATCCTAGAAAGCTTGTTACTATAGTTGATGAGGGCACCCTTGTTAAGAAGGGAGATGTTCTAGCAACTTTCGATACCTCAATGATGGAAGAGCGGCTTGAAACTTTGGAATATTCAGGTCTTCACGCCAAGTACAAAGACACGGAGATGTCTTTTCAGATAAGCGTAAACGAGAGGGTTGCCACCTACAAGAGCAAGGTTGAAAATGAAAAGATATCAAAGATAACGTATGACTCCATGGAGTTTGCTCCTGAGATGGAGCGCAAAAAGGCTTTGATACGGTTAAATCAGGCTTCGGCTGACGTAAAGATAGCTGAAAACCGCATACGCCAAGAGGAGCAGCGCCGCGACATACAACTTAGGAACATACAGGACCAGATAGACCAGAACAGGCGCGACATAGAAAAACTAAAGGCGGACATAGACAGTTTTACAGTCAAGGCGCCGTCGGAAGGTATAGTTGTGTATCCTAAGATAAAAATATCCGGCGCGGAGCGCAAGGTGCAGATAGGAGACAGCCTCTATTGGGACCAGCTATTTCTAACCATACCCAATCTTTTCGAGATGGTGGCTAGAGTTGAGGTTGACGAGAAGGACATACGCAGGATAAAGCTCGGACAGAAGTGCCGCATAATGCTGGAGGCGTTTAAGGACGCGTCGTTTACGGGCGAGGTTTCAAAGATAGAGCGCCTTGCTCAGATAAAGAGCAACAATCCGTATGTTAAGATATTCAATGTTGACATAAAGATAAACGAGCGCGACTTGGACAAGCTTCGTCCGGGTATGAACGCCCGCGCGGAGATACTCACAAACAGGTTTGAGAGCGCCGCAACAATACCGCTTGACTTCATTCTGCGAGATGGCGGCACATACTACATATGCGCTTTTAAGGACGGCGCTATAGTTAGGGAAGACGTTGAGCTTCTAGACTTCACAGATTTCAAGGCCGTGCTGAAATCCGCCCCCAAGCTTGCTCCAGTAAAGCCAACTCCGCAGGTGAGAAAGGCTCTTGAAGGCGGACAGAAGAATCTAAAACCAAAGTTCATTCCATACGATGCTCAAAACGGTTAAATTTCTGAAGTATCTGCGCATGTCTTTGCGCAGTCTGCTCGACCACAAATTGCGCAGTTTTCTTACCGTGCTGGGCATAATATTTGGTGTCTCGGCTGTTATAGCCATGACTGCAATAGGGGAGGGCGCCAAGAGGAAGGCTCTAAAGGGCATACAGGAGATGGGCATAAACAATGTGTTTGTATCCGATATGCCCCAGGTTAGGCGCGATGCGTTTGAAAAGGGGGCGTATGTATCCGACGGCATGAGCCTTTCCGACATTGAGTTTATACAGCTGAGCATAAGCGAGATTACCCGCGCGTCTCCGCTGAAGAAAAAGGAGCTTTTTGTGCAGTCTGAATCTTTCAACGGAGCCATGGAGGTCACCGGCACAAATGGCAATTTTTTTGAGATGCTAGGTCTTTCTGCTGAAAGCGGCAGGCTCTTTTCTGCTCCGGACGAGGAAAACGTTCCGAAGGTTTGTGTGCTTGGCTCTCTGGCTGCCCAGAGAATGTTTAAGCAAAGCAGGGCTCTCGGATCTTTCATACGCATAAACGACAGGCATTTTAAGGTTGTTGGAATACTATCTGAAAAGCCTGGATACGATAACGGCGTGTATCTGCTTTGGAACGAGCCTCTTTTGAGCGAGACTCTCGGTGCGTTTGAATCTCCCCTTTCCGGCGCAATTTTTTACATAGACTCAATTCCGTCTATAAGGGCGGTGTCGGAGTTTATCGCCAAGATACTCAAGCGCAGGCACAGCGGCCTTGACGACTTTGAAATGATAGTTCCCGAAGCCCAGCTTAGGCAGGCCGAAAACACCCAGAACTTGTTCAACTCCATAATGCTTTTAATAACGAGCATATCTTTGATTGTTGGCGGAATAGGAATAATGAACATAATGCTTGCATCTGTGCTCGAGCGTACCAAAGAGATAGGCATACGCAGAGGTATGGGCGCCACAAAGCTCGATATCCGCCAGCAGTTTCTTGCCGAGGCCGTTGTGCTCACAAGCGCAGGCGGAGTAATTGGAATAGTAGTTGGGCTGGTTCTAACTTTGATAATAAAATTGGCGACTGGTTGGGATATGCCCGTTCCGCTTGGGGCGGTTGCGCTTTCATTTTGTTTTTCCGTTCTGATAGGCGTTGTTTTTGGATATTATCCGGCGAAAAACGCTTCTGAGATGAATCCGATAGACGCGCTTAGGTACGAGTAGATATAAGAATGTCATGGGAAAACTTCTTGCAGTGCTGCTTGTTTTAGCCGCCGGTTTTTTTGCGGCGAGGGCGCTGTTTACCCATTCGGGAGGGGGGTATGCCTCGGCTAATTTCTCTCCAATCGCCAAGGCGGCTTCTACAATGGAGGCTTTCGGCAATGTAGACACATTTAAGTTCAGCGTTTTGCGCGCGCCCGACAGCAGATTCTCGCGCCAGATAGTGTGGCTTAAGGAGGAGGGGGCAGAGGTCTCTAAGGGGGAGCTTGTTGCAAAGTTCGATGCTTCCGATATAGCTTTTTATCTGGAAGAATTGGCAATCCGCACACAATCTTTCATAGAGGATAGGGCCGCGTTTGATTTGGCCTGGGATACAACCATGGAGACGTCGGAAAATTCCGTATCCATGCAGATAGAGACTGTCGCCCTTCAGGACTTGGACGTTGACCAGAAAAAGTACCATGCCGCCCTTGTGCGCAAGATGGCGCAGATAAGCGCAAACAACCAGCGCGGATATTTGGGAGCGTTGCAATCGCAAAAAGACAGGCTCGCGCAGCAGCGCAAGATAGCAGAGGGGTACCAGAACGACAAGATGGAGCGCCATAAGAAGAACATAAAAAAAGCCGAGGACCTTATAAGCCTTTACGATATCCGCGCTCCGTACGATTCCGTAATTAGCTATCCGCAAATATATATAGCCGGAATACTCAAGAAAGCGGAGCAGGGCGACAGCCTTGTACAACTTCAGGAGTTTGCCCGCCTGCCAGATTTCTCCTCAAAATGCGTGGTTTTGCGCATGCGCGAGCACGGCATAAAAAGCCTTAGGAAGGGGCAGAAGGTTGAATTTTACGCAAAAGCAGTTCCGGGAGTAAAGTTTACAGGAAAGATAAAGAGCTTTTCGGCAACGCCCACAGACGACATTTCTGGGGAGGAGTCCCGCAGGTATTTTGAGGCCAACGTTGAACTGGATAAATCTGCCAATGTCTCCTCTCTAATGCCGGGCATGACGGTTTCTGCGCGGATATTTCTTGGGGAATATGAGAATGTGTATGCCATACCCGTAGATTATGTGTCGTCTTCGGGCGGGAAGATGAGTGTGGAGATTCTGTCGGCCGACGGCGCGCGCAGAAAAATTGAGGTGTCGGCTACGGCTTCAGACGAAAATTTTGTTTATATTTTGGCTTCGGAGCTTGGCGGAAAAGAAATAAAACTTGTGCGTTTTTCTGAATGAAGAAGTTTATTGCATTTACAGGCATTTGCCTGGCGATTGCCGCCGGGGCGTTTTTTGCGCTTCGGGAGGGAAGTGTGCCTTGTGCAAGTTTTGTTCCTCAGAAGGGAGACTTTACAGAGACAGTCAGCATGGCGGGAGTTATGGAAGCCATGTATTATGTGGGCATACGTTCGCCGTCGTCCCCGTACGAAAAACAGTTAACATATCTTCCGGCTGAGGGGACTTTTGTAAAAAAAGGAGATATAATTGCGCGTTTTGATGTAAGTCCTGTGCTTGATGCCATAGAGCTCAAGGAGGAGAACATGTATTCCAGCCAGTTTGATCTTGAGAATCTCGAGACTGAATGGGATATGTCGGAATACGAGATGAGCGTGGATATAGCGGCGGCAAGAAGTGAACTTGGCCTGTACTATTCGGACACGCAGAGCCTGAAGTTTTACGAGTCTATGCGTTCGCAGATGGCTGATTTGCAATATTCGTCGGCGCGCTCGCAATACAACGCATCGAGGGTAAAGCGCGACGGCTCAAAGCGCATGAATGAAGACCGCATAAAGCGCCATAAAGGAATATTGCGTCACCACGAATACCGCATATTCCGCGATGAAACCTACCTTGAAGACTACGTTTTGCGCGCTCCGTATGATTCCATGGTAATTTTGCCCTACAAATTGATAGACAACCGTTGGCGTCAGTCGGAAGTTGGAGATTTTCTCGCCCGCGGCATGGAGTTTATGCGCCTGCCAGATTTCTCAACAATGGGACTGACGTTGAAAATAGAGCAGGCTCTGATAAAGAATATAGGCATGGGTGAGGAGGTCCATTTTAGAATCTTGTCTTATCCGTCGTATCTTTTTAAGGGGAAGATAGATTCCATATCGCAGCTTGCCTCAGAGGATAAATTTCAGGAGCACAAAAAAGTTTTTGAGGTGCGCGTTAAGCTCGACGCGGCAACTCCCGATGCCCAGAGAAAGATTCTTCTTCCCGGAATGGTAGCAACTGCCAGGGTTCCCGTTTCTAAATCTGGCGGATTGTGGCGCATTCCAAAAGATTTTATATACGAGAAAAATGGAAAACCTTTTGTTTTGGCCAGGCAGAAAGACTCAAAAATTCTTGAATGCAGCGCAAAGATTTCTGCGGAGGGGGTTGACTGGTTTTACCTCGATTCCAAGGAGAATCCGTGGATAGAAAACGCTGGGGAAATTATAGCAAAATAAAACTCTATATATTTAGCAGGCGTATGTATGTATTTAATCTATATTAAGCCTCATTACGCTTTAGTTTTCTCTTTTAATTAACAAAGATATCTCTTTTTATATATAAAAATATAAATATATCTTGTATTTCTAATAGGCTATAAGGCGTACTTTTCCCCAGACTATGTTTTATTGTATTGCGCATTCAGGCATACGCATTGGCAGTCTATACCACCTTAAAAAACGCAAGGGCAAAATCTTTTTCAATAATGCAGCAGAATATTGCGCGCCAATTTTCAATATGCTTTAAGAATTTTTTGCATTTGCATTTTTAAGAAGCCATGCCGCGGCTCCGCCACTTTCAGTTGGAGCGGATAGTATGCGTTTTAGCTGTTCGGCATCTGCTGCTGCCTCAGCTCGGGCCGACGGATTTTCTATACAATGCCTAATGCGTTTTGCCAGAGCTGAAGGCTTTGCGGCAAATTGTATGTATTCTGGTAGCGAAGATCCCTCAAGCAATATGTTGGATATTCCAAGATACGATATGCTAACTATGGGGCGTGCCGCCAAATATGTAAATATGTTTGCCTTGTAGACTATGGCCGCTGGTATTCCGGCAAGCGCGCAGTTTAAAGACATAGTTCCAGAACTCATAAGCGCTGTCTTTGCCCTTATAGGCGCGGCAGAAGAATCTGGAATTAATGAAACCTTCCCGTTTAAATCTGGAAACTTTTTTAAAATCTTTTCAAGTACGGCTTTTATAGCATTGCTCGGATATGGCACCACGGCTTTCTCATCTCCCAATAACCTTAGGGTCTTTAACATTATTGGAAATATCCTGCCAACAGCCGCCTTACGGCTGCCAGGTAAAAATAGAAGGGGGCCGTCTTTGTTGTATTCAACCGGCGCAGTATGTTCTGAATCGAGAAAAGGATGCCCCACAAACTCCGCCTTTAAGGAAGTGTCGGCATAGCATGACGTCTCGAAAGGAAATATGACAGCAAGAGAGTCTAAAGTGTCCGCCATCTTGAAGCGCCTGCCAGCCTTCCATGCCCATATCTGAGGGCTTATATAATATGCCGCGCGCACATTGCCCCCGCCTTTCAAACTTATTCCGCGCTCTTTTAGCATCTTTGCAAGATGCAGGTTGAAGCCGGGATAATCTACAAAACATACAGTCTTTGGCCTGTATGCATCTATCCATGCGGTGATTCTGTCGGCGAGAACCTTGAAAAATTTGTAGTTCTTTAAAACCTCAAACAAGCCAACTACGGAAAAACCCGTCATGTCAAATAACAGTTGAGCTCCGGCCTCCTTCAGAGATTCGCCTCCAAATGCACATACGCGCTTTGCAGGATCCATGGCAAGAGCACGACGCAACATTCTTGCGGCCTGCTGGTCGCCGGAATGCTCGCCGGCTATTATTAGAATATCGCACTCTCCGTGTTCCGGCGGCGGAAAAGAGGCTGGTATTGTTCGGCTATCGGGCATTTTTCATCATGGCGCCTATCTGCCTGGTTATCTCAAGGGCAACCTCCAAGGCGCGCAGCCCGAGCCTTGCGTCCACCTTTGGATCGTGGTGGTTTATCACGCAGTCTGCAAAACTGCCAAGCTCGGCCTTTAAAGGCTCCTGCTTTTGCATAGGAACTTCTATCCTCTCCACTGCTCCGTCAACAACCTTAACCACATGCCCGCTTTGATTCATCAAATCCAAAGACATGTACCCGCCGGGTTGGAATATTCTAATCTCCCTGAGCTTCTTTAAGCTAACCCTGCTTACATTTAAGTTCGCAACACAGCCGTTCTCAAAAACTATGCGGGCATTTCCTATGTCTTCCCTGCTGCTTATTACATTTACACCAACGGCCTCTATCTTCTTTACGGGAGAGGCGGCAAGCTTTAAGACTATGCCTATGTCGTGAATCATCAGATCTAGTACGACTCCCACTTCTGTTCCTCGCGGATTAAATGGCGCAAGACGGTCGGCGGTTATAAATTTAGGATTCTTAACATGTCCTTCCATGAATCCCATTACAGGATTGAAGTGCTCTATATGCCCAACCTGTATTACAAGATTATGAGCTTTTGCCTCGGCTATCATTGCTTCGGCTTCTTCGGTTGTTGTGCAAAACGGCTTCTCTACCAACAGATGGCAGTTTTGCCTGAGGAGAGGCACCGCAACTTGCGCGTGCTTGTCTGTGGGTACCACAACGCTGACCGCCTCGGCCGCGTTCCCAAGCTCTTCGAGCGAGTCAAACGCCTTGCAGCCGAACTTCGAGGCTATCTCTTCGGCGCGCTCCCTATTTGGATCGTACACGCCGACAAGCTCCGTTTGTTCCAATTCAGAATAAATCCTTGCGTGGTGCTGGCCAAGATATCCAACGCCCGCAACGCCGCATAAAAGTTTGCCGTTTTTCATTATCGACAAAATTGCCCTTTTGCGCGGATTTTACAAATATAAAATTAACCGCATTTTTATCAGTTTTTTTTAAGCCAATCTGAGGCTATCTTACATTTGCTTCGTTTTTTAAGCCTATTGCACTACTATGCAAAAATTTTTTCTGAGCGGCTTTAGAAACTTTTCTATTTTATGGATTTTCTATTGAATCATCTTACTTATCAGGGGTTGAGCTACCTATGTCTTTTGCTTCGCTCTTTTCCTTTGTAGAAATATCTTTTTCAAAGGACTCCATAAGTTTTTCTTCAGAATTAAATATATTAAGAGGTCTTAAGCTTACACCTATGTCTGGATCTTCTATCTTTCCTTTTAGATTAACTTCAAATACGTTCATGAATGGATCCATCACAGATATTATTCGAGACAGCACCGGAGTCTCCACCGATCCGAACGGAGAGACCAACAATTTAGCCTTTATGTCTCCTTTTATAAACTCATAGTTTGCAAGCCCTGATATCTTTATTTTTGGGCCAGTTATAAGCAAATTATCAAAGATAACAGATCCGTCTGCTACCGAGCAATTTGCTGTGGCTTTTGTTATGTCGAAGGTTCCTATTCCAGCCCCGAATCTATTTAATGTGCGCGATATTGCCCCAAGAAGATTCAATTCTCCCAATTTTGGGCTGAGAACCTCAGCGGTGCCCGTTCCTTTTAGTTTTTCAGTGTCGAACAGAGCTCCGGATATTTTCATATTTCCGGAAAGTTTTGCGTCTTCCGCTCCTTGAAAAGCTCCTCTTGCACCCTTTATATTTTGCTTATTTAACCTGTCTTTTGCTTCTTGGGCGTCTTCCTGAAGTATCTGCTCTGGGCTCTTTCCTATATCGGAGAGCGTATCGAGAAATTCTCCCATGTCCATATTTTGGCAGTTCAAAGATAAATCTAGCGTGGCGTTTTTTCTGTCGTACAGATTGTCTATCTTTACCTCTCCGAATACCTCTCCGTTGCAGATTCTCGCCTCTATGTTTTTTGCGCATATAAACCCGCCTGTCGAATAGGCGTCGAAAGAGGTGTTTTCGAAATCCATCGCATCTAAGCACATCTTCCCATGCGAGTTTATCCGCACCTGATATATGTCTGACTGTGCACTTTTGTCCATGGGGTTAAACAAAAGCGCATTCACACTGGCAGACGGCCTTCCCGCAAAAGATGCAACCTTGAAAACTTCTTCTACCTCCTCGCCGGCAAGCGATATTATCTCATTTTGGGTTAGATCGAAATTGCCGCTTAGAGTTGTGTTCTTAAAGTGGGTGATTCCCTTGTCGGCGTACAGCCATTGAAGATCGAACTTTGCGCGGCTTTCGCCGTTTTCTATTTTGGCGTCTAATAGGGCTATTAGCCTGGGGTTTACCAACACATAAGTTGAGAATTTCTCAAATAGCGAACCATTATATCTTGCCTTAACAGCGTTTACATTTGCAAAACACCAGATGTATTCAGGCTCTCCCCAGCGTCCCTCTACAAATACGTCGGCATAAGGCTTATCTCCGAGAAAATCTATGCGCTTGAATATCCTTGTCCACCAGGGCGCCATTATGCGCTTTATGCTCATGGGCACAAGATTGCCTCTTAACGCAAAAGAATAGCGCTTGTCCGACAAGTTCTGGTATACGTCTCCGCCTATGCTCCAGCCGTCGAAGGTCTTTATAAGCGCGTTGTTTGCTTTAAATTCCATTGAGTCGGTATCGAACTCGAGGCAGGCCGACATCTCCTCTATTGGTATGTATAGAAATGAGCAGTCTTGCGAGAATATCTGTGTGTCTATTCTGACTCTCGGATTTCTTACACTCTGCTTAAACTCGATATCCGCAGACCCCATTATAGTCATTGGCTCTTTAAATTCAGTCCCCTTAAGCTCGTCTATTTTTGTGAAAAACGGATTTTTCAATATTGCGTTTACGTCCGCAAGGGCGCTGAACTTTAAGTTTATGCTGTCTTGAGAGCCCGATATGTCAGCCTGCCACGTGCCACGCCCGTGCCTGAAAAAAAGCTGAATGCCATCTGATATGTTTTTTGCGGAGAACGAATCTTTCAGGGCTGTTATATCTGAAATTCTCCCGTGGGACGTCTTAATTTCCCTCGCTGTGAAAGATGCTTTCCTCGCTTCAAGAGAATCTTCCAATGGACTTTGCGGATTCCAGCTGATGTTTGCATGAAAATCTGTTCCGCCAACAGTGAATGTTTCATCTTTTATAGGGAGAATTACTTTTTCGGCTCTAATTCTTGCGCTTGCCTTCGTTGGTTCTTTTGCGCTTTCTATTTTTAGGTCTGCACGCGGCTCTATAATTTCAACTGCAAATTTCTCCGATGAATGAGAGTATTTATCCGCGAGAAATGTCGCATTGACAAAAGGAGAATTCCCCTGCGTATCTATCTGAATTTCCACTGCCGGATTTTCAAACTCTTCAAAAAGCTGCCCTGCTTGTCTTAATGTATCGCAGACGGAATCCCATGCCTGTCTATGAGTCTTTGTCTTATCCTGTTTTCTTTCGGAAATTCCAAGTTTTTTTGCTGCAATACCAGCCTTTTCTATTTCTGCAATTTTCGCTCCGCCTCTTATTCTCAATTTCCCAATTCTTGCGCTTGCGCGGCTAAAGAGAAAGTCTCCATTTCTTCTTGCGAGAACTAAATTTATCTCATCGGCAACTTCTTTTTGATTATTGCCCTCTGAAGGTTTTACTTTTGCGTTTTTTACGGATATCTTTTTGGGCTCTATTATTCCATGAAAGAGTTTTTTTAGATCTATACCCGCCTCTATTCTTTCTGCCTCGAGAACAGATATTGTATCTCCGGCAAATCCGGCGGAAACTCCATTTAATACTACACTTCCCTCTAGGCTTATGTGAGCCTCTTTTATTTTGAAGAAAAATCCGTTTTTATCGGCGTAATCGTACGCGTAATTTTTTAGAAACTCCGGAACAGGCAACGTCTTTCCTGCCAGAAAAAGCCCTAACCATACCACCTGCAAAATAAACAGCACAAACAAAAGCATATTTACCGCGCAGCGCATCGCGCGCGGCAAAATTCCGCCTCTGCGAGACGGATCCCGATGCTTTCCCTTGAAAATCACTTATTTTCTTCGGGCATTTTCGGTTTCGGCGCCGCTTTTGCCTTTTCTATTGTTTCAGTTTCAAATTCAAAAAGGGCATTTATAAGTTTTTGAGGTATGGCAAATACGTTTGGACATTCTGAGAATCCGCCGTATTGCTCCGTTCCTCCGGTTCTGTCCGAAAGAAAATATGTACATGTTTGGCTTATAGTTTTTCCTGTCCCCGGCAGACTTGCTGTTATCTCCAGCGCCCAACTCCATTTTACAAGTTTTCCATCGGCCGATTTGAATCCTTCCTTGCCAAATGCGAAAGGTTCAAATTCTTGCGCAACAAAACTTCTTCCATAGCCGAATATTACTTCAGCTGCGGCCTTCTTGCGCTTGTCGGCAATTTCTGCTATCTGCTTTGCAATACTTTCAGGCTGTTCCGCAGACAGCTCAAAAACCGCCTTTCCGGATTTTAAATCTACAAGCCTAATTGCCGATATTGTTGCCTTTTCCGGAAGCGTATTTATTATTCTTGAACGGTAGTCGAGCTGGTCCGACGGGAACGCCTTCAATATTCCTGTTGGTATTCCGTAAACCGTGGAACCGCCTTCCAATGCCGCATATGCAAGAGTTGCCGCCCCGTATTTGTAAGTTGAACCTACAAGAAGAGTTCTTTCTGTCTTGTCGTCGAAAGACAGCGTTATCTTCAACGACGGATTCTCAAGTCCGTAAGATTTGAAATCTACCTTTGCGTTGTCCGATACAAAATCTCTTGCAGACAAATTAGACAGAGTTGCCAAAAGTGTGCTCATCTTTACCGAGTCCGCCGGAATGTTTCCTCCCGAACCTAATAGTTCCCATTTGCCGTCTTTGAGGCTGCGCAGCTTAACAGACGCATCTTTCGTATCTACGTCCATTCCCGAAACCGATGGAATATCGAACTTCAAGAATCTCCTATCTCTCAACGAAGTTTTCAGAGATTCAAGATTTTTAAACGAATCCGCATCGAGCGTAAACAAAGTTGGATTATCCTCAAGCTTTGCATAGACTAAATTTGAGTCTGGCACTGGGGATCCAATCAGAAGCGTCTGCCTGCGGTTTATACCCTGAAGCGTTATGGACAGAGGAAATGCTCCTATGTCGAAGTTCGCCGCAGCCTTGCTCTCCGACACAAAAGACCTTGCCGACAACGCGCAAAGCGAACTTATAAAGCCTTCCACCGCCTTATTGTTGGCTTCTGCCGCCACGGGAGACTCGAACTTCCAGCTTGGGCCGTCTTTGACCAGGCCTATTCTCATGAATTTTGAACCAGAGTTTCCGGAAGATTGCGGTATTCTTATAGATATAGATCCAACTTCAAACCTGGGTATCTCAAATACATTTTGCGACCTTAACCTGTCTATATCTATCGCCAGGCTTTCCACAAGCTCTCTGTCTACCACTATTATCTTATCTAAGGCCTCGTCGAGCATGTATATCCTATTTCCTATCGGCGCGGCTTTTCCTACTTTCAATGTGGTTGTTTTTTTGTCGTTGCCGAACTTAAATGTAAAGCTTGGGGAATCCAATCCGTAATCTGCCAGAGTCTGCCCGTGCGATTTTATCTCCGATACAGAAAAGCTCGTCTGCCTGTCGAGGTATTCCAGCTGGCTCTTTATTCTGTTTACAGCAAAGAAATTTGCCGGCCACGATATGGGCTTTACTATGCGCCAGCGGTTGTTTTCAAGGCGTATCAGCCTGGGAGAATCTAGGCTTTTCCCCTCTACTTGCAGCATGTTGAAATCTGCAAGGGGAGCTGCCGCCGCCGCGCTCTGTTTTGGCGAGCGCTCAAGTATCCATATTATGGCAAATACGACAATATTTAAAAGAAGAAGAACTATTGTAAGTTTGTTTCTCATTTTTTTTACGCGCCTTCCTCCTATTTTCTTACGAAATAAACCAGTATGCCTATTAGGCCAACTCCAAGCGGCAACAAGCTGAACTTTAATGCCAAATTCCTCAGGTCAGACAGGCTTAGCGTTAGGGAATACGTCTGCGTTTTGCGCGGCGCTATGTTCAAGGTGACATTATCGTCAAACATCCAATTTACGGTGTTTACCGCAAGTTTGGCGTTGCCGAGCCGGCCGAATCTTTTGTTTGCAATAAAGTTGTCGTCCCCAAAAACCGCCACACGGCCTCCTGGTATGGTAAGTCCCAATTCCGACCCTCCGCTGCGGCTTGCAACCATGGCAAGCGGCAATGGGCCACGCAGGTCTGTGCTTTCGTCGTATTTTTGCGCGCCACCCTGCGCGTAGGATTTCTCTCCCCAGCTTGTCTCCGCGCTGAGTATTATTGGAAAGAGTTTCAAGTTGTCGTCAACCGGAGCTCCCATATCTTCCATCACCGGCCGTACAGAGCCAAATTGCACCGGCAGCTGCGCGTCTATCAGATATTTTACTATCGGGTGCGGATTCTGCGGGAAACGCCTTGCTATCAGGTCTCCGTCTGAAGACTCATAGTCTGATGAGGTGTCGAGCACGAGCATGTCGCTGCTCATTATTCCCCACTCAAACAGCACCTCCTCCAGGCCTTGTAAGGAGCCAAGATCTAAAAATATTGCCGCCTTGCCTTTTGCCGTGGTAAGATACTTTCTTATTGCGTCTATTTCCCGCGGCAGAAAGGCAGCCTGAGGAGAGGCTATTATAAGAAGCCCAGCATCTTCGGGAACCTGCTTTGAAACGCTTAAGTCCAAACTTTCTACATCGTAGTTCAGATCCTTTAAATACGCAGCAAATTCCGAAAGCCCCCTCGATGGCGACGTATCTGTTGGAGACATCTCTCCATGCCCCTTTAGAAAATATATTTTTTTATCGTTGGGGCTAGTTACGGAAATTATCGCGCCTGTAATTGCCTGCTCTCCCTTAAATGCCCTGTCTTCCGCTGATATCTCGTACAAGTCTGGAGAGTACAGTTTCTTGAACTTTCCTCCCGCGGATATTATCACGCAAGAGTCTATATCTTTTCCGAATTTTGTTGACAGTGTCTCCGCCAAACGCGACTCAAAATGCGGATCCACAATCCTCAGCTTTATCCTGCCATTTTTCCCAAAAGAAGACTCATACTCGTATCTTCTTAGCAATGCAGTAATCTGCCTGTACTCCTGTTCTCCTCTTGTGTTGCGCTCTCCCTTTGTGAAGGTTGAATATATCTCTACGTCCTCCGGCAGATTCAAGATTTGCGCGGCGCTCTCCGGCGACAGCGAGTTTGCCTTGTTCTCGGAAAGGTCGTACTTGTAGTAGTGGCGGGCCGCAAGAAAGTTCAATGCAACCACAAGCAACAGCCCAAGCACTATCTGGCACGCCAGATTTATTTTCCTTACGCGCCTTACAAAACTAAAATCTTCAAATCTGCGCTTCACGATTTTGCCTCCGTTATGAGCGATGTCAGCGCCAAAAGAAGAACTGTTGCGCTAAAATACAAAAAGAACGGCCTTGTGTCGAATATCGACGCGCTGAAATCCTCAAGCTGCCTGAATGTTTGCAGATAGTCTGCCGCTCCCGCCATGTAGCTTCCCCATGCGCTTTCCGTTTCGGGCGCAACTTTCATTATCAGCCCAGCGCCTACTATCGCAAGAAATAGTATGCAGAAACTAAGCATGCCCGCAACCAGAGTGCTGCGCGTCAGCGAGCTTGAAAATATCCCTATTGCAACATACATAGCTCCGCTTGCAAATATGAAAGAATATCCCGTAAACATTTGCGGCCATGAGAATATTCTATCGTCCGATGCCGCCTGCGGCAGGCTAAAAAACAATATGAGCGGATACGCCAAAGTAAGCGCCCAAAGAAAAATATAAAATATATAGCATGCCAGATACTTTGATAAGACAACCTGCCATGCAGAAACCGGTGTGCTCATCAGAGCCTCAAGAGTTCCCATTCTACGTTCTTCCGCAAGAGAACGCATTGTAAGCAGCGGAACCATGAAAAGTACAGGCACCCAAAATGTAGATAGGAACATTTCCATCGGAGATATTGCCGTAGTCGACGAGCTTATCTCCTCGACGCTAAGAAGATACATCAGCGCCATAAAACTTAAAAATAGAAATGCCGCAACATACGTTGATGGAGCTATAAACATCAACTGTATCTGATGGCTTAAAAGAGCTTTGAATCTTCCCATAACTACTCCTTCGCGGGCTTTTTCATAACCTGTTCCCAGCTGCGCCGAGTTGCCGCCATAAACACCTCTTCAAGGCTGGGCTTGTCCAATGACACTTCCCTAAGAGCACATTCCGGAGTTGATGAAAATTCCTCCACAAGCGTCTGTCCGGCGTTTTCTCCAAGGGGAGTCTTTACCATGTATCTATAATATCCATCTGCGCCAGAAGTATCCTCTTCTAAGGAAAAGTCTGCCTTTGGCAGTACCTTCTTTAGCCTTTCGCCGAATTTCTCCGGAGAAAGCTTCAACGAGACCTTATGCCTGTTCATAGGCAAGAATTCGTTCCTAAGAGCCTCTGGCGAGCCGCTTGCAACAACGCTGCCTTGGTTTATTATTATGGCTCTGTCGCATACAAGCTCTATCTCTGGCAGTATATGAGAGCTTATTATAACCGCCATTCTTCCTCGCAGCGATTTTATAAGCTCTCTTATGGCTATTATCTGGTGCGGGTCCAAACCTATGGTGGGCTCGTCCATTATTATAAGGTCAGGCTCTGCAAGTATGGCGTCGGCAATGCCAACCCTCTGCCTGAATCCTTTCGACAGATTCCCTATTATCTTGCGCGCAGCCTTGTGCCTTAATTGACATATGTCCATAACTTCGTCCACGCGCTCGTCCAGCCGCCTGCCCGATAGCCCCTTAAGGCGCGCCCTATAACGCAGGTATTCAAGCACCCTTACGTCTTCGGGCAAAGGATTGTTCTCCGGCATAAAGCCTATGTGCCGTTTGGCTTTGTCCGGATAGAGGGCAACGCTTATTCCGCACACGTCGACAGTGCCGCTCGTAGCCTGGCTAAGACCTGCTATTATGCGCATTGTAGTGCTCTTGCCGGCTCCGTTTGGCCCAAGAAATCCAAGTATCTCCCCTTTGGCAACCCTGAAGGAGATATTGTCTATGGCTTTTACCGCGCCGTACGATTTCGTCAATCTGCGAACAACCAACGCGCTCGACGCCTGCGTATCGGAATCGTCTTGCATCTTCTTATCTGACTCTACCGCCGAAATCTTCCTTCTGGCGGCTTATTCGTTGGCCTTTTTATTTATGTAATTTTTGATATCGCCAAAGGTCTTCAGCTTCATGGCCTCGTCTGTATCTATGGAAATTCCAATGGAGTCTTCCACCATCAAGACAACTTCCATCATTGTAAGAGAGTCA
This sequence comes from uncultured Opitutales bacterium, assembly GCA_944390805.1. GTDB lineage: Bacteria > Verrucomicrobiota > Verrucomicrobiia > Opitutales > Intestinicryptomonadaceae > CALXQW01. Next base: position 80,781 of record CALXQW010000029.1, read on the forward strand.
AGCCCAAGCTCCTGCGCCAGAACCATATCGTCCGACGGATTCTTTAATTTGCCGCGCATAGCCGGATCCGCAAAGCGCTCCAGAATGCCCAGAACTATCACATTTATCTTTGAGGCGTCGCCCGTCTTTCTGAATTCTACTGCCGCCTCTACTGCTTCCGGCGAGCAACGTTTCATATTTTCGCGCAAATTTTCCTCGTCTTGGGGGGTAAATTCTCTTGTATTCATACGTCTTTAAAAGTGCATATTTTTTCCATAATATCAACATCTTATTTTAGGCATACACGCATATGAACGCCGTTATATTTAAAGACACCCAAGATGCCCTTTTGCTCCCTTTTTCCGACGATAGGGCAAAGCATATTCAAGATACCCTTCACGCGGGGGACGGCGACGAGGTTTATGTTGGCATAGCAGGCGGCCCTTTGGGCATTGCGCGCATTGCAAAGACAGAATCCGGATACATATTTCCGCAGCCGTGGCGCATGGTGGAAAATCCAAAGCCGATAGACGCGTGCCTGTGTGTTGCCTACGCCCGTCCGCAGATAATAAAGCGCATACTTTTCGACGCTGCGAGCATGGGCGTAAGATATGTATATTTTTACCCTTCGGAAAAGAGTTTTTCATCTTACGCCAAGAGTTCTCTTTTTGCCGGGGGGCTATGGAAAGATTCCTGCCTTGCAGGCTTGGCGCAGGGTTGCAGAACAGACATGCCCAAGATTGACTTTTTTGATTCTTTTGAAGGCATGTTGGATTGCCTATCTGAATTGGATTTACCCCGTCCATGCGCTCTTATTGCGCCCGACTTGTACGAGGCCACCTCCGGAATAAAAGATGCGTTTCTTCTTCCAGGTTCAATACGTGCGCATTCTGCCGTCTTTGTATTGGGCTCTGAAAGGGGTTTCTCCTCTGCCGACAGAGATCTCTTGCGTTCCCGACATTTTGTATTGGCAAGCCTTGGCGGTGGGGTTATGCGCACCGATACCGCCGCCGCCTGCTGCGCATTCTCCGCGGGGATTTTCCTTGCCGGCTAAACGCCCGCCGCGCAAGAGGCAAATTTTCCGTTCTGCGTATTTGTTTATAATTAATTTTGCGAAATTCCAGCTGTGTAATTTCTTAAGCTAATTTTGCGTACATTAAAATCTTTTTCAGATTTTTATGCGAATAGATAATTATAACTTGGCTAAAAAGTTCTGTTGTCTGCTTTAATATTTTTCATCTTGGCAAATGTTGGGGTCTCTTCGGGACACAATATACTTGCGCGTAAATATGTATGCTGTACTCTCAATTTTAGTTTTATTTTTTGGGAATTTAGAAAATGGAAAAAGGTTCCGACTATTTGCAAAGCGCGCTCGAGAGAAAAGACGATGAAATAGACGCCTCTTTAAGGCCTTCCGGGTTCGATTCTTTCAAGGGGCAAGATAAGACCGTCGAGAAGCTCAGGGTTATGGTTGGCGCCGCCAAACGCAGGGGGGAGCCGTTAAACCACATACTTCTTTATGGCCCTCCCGGGCTTGGGAAAACCACTTTGGCGTTCATACTTGGGCACGAGATGGGCGTTGGCGTGAAAGTTTCTTCCGGGCCTGTTATCGAGAAAGCTTCAGATCTTGCGGGGCTGCTTACCAACCTTGAGGAGGGCGACATTCTCTTTATAGACGAGATACACAGAATATCCCGCAACGTTGAGGAGTTTCTCTATAGCGCTATGGAGGATTTCCGCATAGATATAATGATAGACCAGGGGCCAAACGCAAGAAGCGTTAGGTTGAACATTCCTAAATTTACTCTTGTTGGGGCTACCACACGCACGGGCATGCTAACTCCGCCGCTGCGCAGCCGTTTCACGCTAAAGACAAGGTTAGATTACTACTCCAGAGAGGATTTGAAATCCATAGTAAAGCGCTCCTGCCGGCTTTTGGACATACCCGTAGACGACGGCGGGGCTGATGAAATCTCGCGCCGCGCGCGAGGCACTCCGCGCATAGTCAACAATCTTGTGCGCTTCACACGCGACTACGCCCAGGAGCGTGCCGACGGAAAGATTACAAAGTCTGTTGCAAGAAACGCCTTGGAACTTCTTGAGATAGACTCCAACGGGCTCGACGATATGGACAAGCGCATACTTCGCACCATGGCCGACAATTACAAGGGAGGGCCCGTTGGCGTAGGCACCATAGCCGTTGCCGTTGGCGAGGAGGCCGACACCATAGAGGAGGTTCACGAGCCTTTCTTGATACAGGAGGGCTACATACAGCGCACTCCGCAGGGCAGGGTGCTTACACCCAAGGCGTGGCGCACGCTTGGAATTAGCGGCGCGGAGCAGGGCGAGCTTTTTGGGTAGGCGTATTTTTTCATGTCGGGGCATGTTGCAGACTACATAATTGTGGGGCAGGGCATAGCGGGCTCCATGCTTGCTTTGGAGCTTGTAAATTTGGGGTTGCGGGTTGTTGTATTCGACGATTCCCACCGTTTGTCTGGAGCCTGCCTTGCTGCAGCGGGCGTCTTGAACCCCGTTACTGGCAAGCGGCTTGTCAGAAGCCCGCTCGCGCGCGAGGCACTTCCTTTTGCCGCCCAGAGATATTCAGATTTGGAGTCTCAGTTGGGGGCCAAATTCTTTCACCGGAGGCGCATACTTGCGCTGACTGTTTCTCCGGAGCAGGGGCGCGAGCTTGACGAAAGGCTTGAGGATTCTTCCTATGAAGGTTTCTTGTCGGGCCCAAATCCGCCTGGCTTTTTTTCTTCGCGCAATTTCCGCGACGAGTTCGGCTCTTTTTTCATAAACCGCAGTGCCTGGGTTGAGCCTCCTGTTCTTATGGAGGCGCTCGAAAGGCATCTTGAAAGTACAGGTATCTTAAGAAGGCAGTACTTCGACGTCCGCGCGCTTAAGGGAGTTCTTGGAGGGGTTGACTATTGCGGGCTGACTGCCCGCGCGGCAATATTTTGCGGCGGATTTATAGATGCGCAGAATCCGTTTTTCAAATGGCTGAACTTTCGTCCGGCCAAGGGTGAGATTTTGTCTTTAGAACTGCTCGATGGAGATTTCCCTGATGAGATTGTTCACAAGACAAAATGGATAATGCGCTCTCCCGGAGGGGGTCTGCGCATGGGGTCAACATGGGATAGAATTCATCTTGATTCTCAACCCACGGAGGCCGCCAGAAGCGAGCTTTTAGGCTGGCTTGAAAAATTCTTTGTAAACCCCAAGCTTGTAGCCGGAGGCGTGCTTTGCCATACCGCCGCCGTGCGCCCTTGCACAGCTACTACCCGCCCATTTGTGGGTTTTCACCCCTTAGACGATAGAATTGCAATATTCAACGGATTCGGCTCTAAAGGTTTTGCGCTTAGCCCTTACTTTGCCCGCATGTTTGCAGAGCATATTGCTCTTGGCAGGCCGCTCGACCCCATATGCGATATACGCCGCACAAAATGTGCGCGCGTAAGTTTTGGATCATCTAAGAATGTCAAGAGCGTGCTTTAGTCTCTCGGCAAAATAGGCGGCCTCTTCGAGCGTATTGTAGAATGTAAAAGACGCCCTGCATGTCGATGGAACTCCAAGTGTCTTCATAAGCGGCTCCGCGCAGTGGTGTCCAGTTCTTATTCCTATTCCGCCGGCATTTAGCAGCGAGGATATATCGTGGGGATGTACGCCTTCTACAGCGAAAGATATTATTGCAAGTTTGCCTTTTGCCCGCCCAAAAATTTTCAAGCCGTCTATCTTTGAAAGCTCTGCCGTTGTAAGCTCAAGAAGTTCCTCCTCATGTGCGCGGGCTGCGTTTCTATCGAGGCTTTCCATGTATTGTACAGCCCTTGCAAAGCCTACTGCGCCTGCTATGTTTGGGGTTCCCGCCTCAAACCTTTCGGGAGACGGGCGGAATGTTGTGCCTTCCCACGAGACGGAATCTATCATGTCGCCGCCGCCCTGATATGGGGGCATTGCGTCGAGCAGTTCTGTCTTTCCTATCAGCATTCCTATGCCGGTTGGACCGTAACATTTGTGCCCGGAAATAGAGATGAAATCGCAGTCGAAATCCCTAAGGTTTGCAAGGTAGTGGGGCGCGCTTTGTGCCGCGTCTACGCTGAAAACCGCCGGACTGTATTTTCTGACAAGGGTCGATATCTCTCCAAGCGGATTTACAGTTCCAAGAACATTTGACGCCTGCGCTACAGATACTATCTTTGTCTTTGGCGAAAGTTTAGACTTGAAATCTTCGAGGTCCAACGAGCCGTCTGGCAATATATTTGCCGCACGCACGCGCGCTCCAGTCCGCAGGGCTATCATCTGCCAGGGCACTATGTTTGCGTGGTGCTCCATCTGCGTTAGGAGTATTTCGTCTCCCTCTTTGAGGTTCGCCGCTCCGTAGCAGGCGGCCACAAGATTCAAAGACTCCGTTGTGCCGCGCGTGAAAATTCCCGTAAAGTTTTTCGGCGCACCAAAGAAATCGCAAAGAGTTTTTCTTGCGTCCTCATAGGCCTGGGTTGCCGCCATGCTCAGCGCATGCGCGCTGCGGTGTATGTTTGAGTTCTTGTCTTTATAGAAATCTGCAACAGCGTCTATTACGCACTGCGGCTTCTGTGCCGTTGCGGAGGAGTCAAGATACACAAGCTTCTTGCCTCCCTCAAGAGTCTTTGAGAGAATGGGAAAGTCTTTTCTTACTTTTTCTACGTCGAAACTCATAATACTTCTTCTATTATTGTAATTACGCAAAAAAATCCCTCCGTTAAAGAAAAATCTTTCCATTTATGTTTTAATGTTTTCGGAGGGCTTCCTTTATTTGTATGTGTGCGGGAGTTTTTGTTCCGTCTGCCTTGCCTTCCGTATAGCGTATATACAAAAAAGAACGAGCCCCAGCTATGCTGAGGCTCGCCTTATTATATATGATGGGGGGGGAGGAAAAATTGTTTTATTGTGCCGTTATTAAGAAACATTATTGCGCGCTTTGCAAGAAAATTTTTCAAAAAAATAAAAATTTTTATCTTTATATTTCTTATAGAGCAAATTTTTGCAGCTTTTTGTTGCTAAATGTTTTATTAATAGCAATTATATTAATATTGCCTAATTGCTTTCATCTGGCCGCCAAGGTTTCTGCCCGGCAGATTTAGGCTTTAGGAATTTTGCGCCGGTTTCAGCGTACCATGAGTGCAGCTTCTTTCGCAAATCGTCGCGTATTTGCGGGTTTTCATTTGATAGATCTTTAGTTTCAGAGAGATCTTTTGAAATGTTGTAAAGCTCCACGCGTCCGTCTTCAAAATCTTCCAAAAGCTTCCAGTCTCCAAGCCTTATTGCCCCACCGGGAAAACCTCCCTGGTTGGAATAGTGCGGATAGTGCCAGAAAATAGCTCTCTTAGGTAGAGATCCGCCTGACAAGGCAGCCTTCAAGCTTATTCCGTCTGTCTTGCCAGCAGATACTCCGGCAAAGTCGCATAGGGTGGCGTAGAAATCTACGTTGGATATTGGAATATTGCACTTGAAGTTGGCTCGGCCGCTCTTGCCATTTATGAATTTGTTTGGCACGGAAATTACAGTGGGAACCCTTATACCGCCCTCGTAAAGCCATCCTTTGCCGCAACGCAAAGGTGCGTTGCTTGTTGAGAACGCTTCGCCCGTGGAAAGACCGCCGTTGTCTGAGGCAAATATGATTATGGTGTCGTCGTACAGGCCGCTTTTCTTTAGAGAGTCAAGCAGCCTGCCCACACAGGTGTCTAAAGCTTCCATCATTGCGGCATATTCAGGGGAATCTTGCACAAGTTTGTCCACCCGGGCCGAAACTACCGGCCATACCTGCCTCTCTCTCCTAAACTCCTCCAGCCCATTCCTATTTATGGCATCGCGCTTTTTTCTGTATTTTTCAACAAGAGCCTTTTTGCTCATAAGCGGTGTATGCACAAGATAGTAGGCGGCCATTATGAAGACGGGTTTTGAGGCATCCAGAGATGATATGTATTTGCAAATCTCGTCAGTAAGCCTGTATGGCAGATATTCGCCTTTGGGGCCGTCTTTGAGTGCGGGATTGTTGTAGGGGGAAAAATAAAAGTTTTTTCCCCTGGGCATTCCGTAGCCGCAGCCCCCAAAGTTTATGTCGTACCCACGGTTTTGCGGCATGCACTCGGGCTTTGTTCCAAGATGGTATTTGCCGGCAAAGAAAGTGTTGTAGCCGGCAAGTTTCATCATCTGGGCTATGGTGCGTTCTTCTCCCATATTTTCTGTAAGTTCTGCCGGCGCAAATTTGCCTTCCCGCTTGCCCACAAGAAAATTTGTTATCCCAGAACGGACAGGATATTTGCCTGTCTCAACAGAATACCTCGACGGCGAACATACAGGGCTAGACGCATATGCATTTGTAAAAACAACTCCAGAATTTGCAAGAGAGTCTATATTTGGCGTCTCGTAAAACGTATTTGGATTGTTGAATCCTACGTCAGCCCAGCCAAGGTCGTCGGCAAGTATGAAGAGTATGTTGGGCTTTTTTGTCTGCGTATTCTTATCTTGTGCGCCCAGAGGCAATGCAAAAAACGCAGCGTACAAAAAAACTGAAGCGCAAAAAATATAACATGCTCTCATGGCGCAATACTCTAATATTAAAGCAATTTATGAGTCAATGCGGTATTTGAGCGGTTTTGCGGCTGTTGTGGAGCTACGTTTTTTATCGGAAGTTAGAATTTGTCCAGGCTGCGATAGTTTATAGCCTCCATAAGATGCTCAGGACGTATGTTGTCTGAGGAGTCCAAATCTGCTATCGTACGCGAGACCTTCAGGATTCTGTCCCACGCCCTTGCCGACAAATTAAGCTGTTTCATGGCTGAAAGCAGTATGTTTTCCAGTTCCGGAGAAAGCCTGCAATGTTCCTTTATAAGGCGGGTGTCCATTGCAGAATTTACCTTTGAGGTCATTCCAGCCTCGGCTGAAAACCTTCGCTTTTGAATCTCCCTTGCGTTTAGCACCCTCTGCTTTATTGAGGAGCTACTTTCTCCGCTTTGTCCCGACGATATCTTCTCCAGCGGCAGGCTTGGAACTTCAACGTGCAAATCCATTCTGTCTATAAGCGGCCCCGATATCCTGGCGCGGTAGCGCGCTATCTGCGCGCTTGTGCAAACGCACTTCTTGCGCACATCTCCAAGATATCCGCAAGGGCAGGGGTTCATGGCGGCAACAAGCATAAAGCGGCATGGCAACGTTATTTTTGCCGCCGCGCGAGATATCACCACAACGCCGTCTTCAAGGGGCTGGCGCAAGACCTCAAGCACGTTTCTGCCAAACTCGGGAAGTTCGTCCAAAAACAGAACTCCTCCGTGGGCGAGAGATATTTCTCCTGGCTTTGGAGATGTGCCGCCGCCTATCAGGCCAACGTCGCTAATGGTGTGGTGCGGCGAGCGGAACGGGCGTTCCATAACGGCATCCTGGAGTCTCTGCGTAAGCCCGGAGGCGGAATATACCCCAAGAATCTCCAGAAACTCATCCCTGGAAGGCTCAGGCATTATGGAAGGAATTCTCTTTGCTATCATGCTTTTTCCAGTTCCGGGAGAGCCTATCATAAGCAGATTGTGCGCGCCGGCAACGGCAATTTCGGCGGCTCTTACGGCGCGGGTTTGTCCTTTGACATCGGCGAAATCCGGCAGATTCCGAGTTGAATGGCGGAAATTGAAAAGCGAGTCTTTTGCGTATATTCTCTCTAAAGTGCCCTTTCCAGAGAGAAAGTCTGCCGCCTGAGACAGCGTATCTGCCGCATACACTTCAATACCGTCTACAAGGGCGGCCTCGTGTGCGCTGATGCGCGGCAAAATGAGCCTTTTTAAACCCGATTTGCGCGCCATTAGTGCAAGGCTGACTGCTCCGCATATTGCTCTTACACTGCCAGAGAGCCCGAGTTCTCCGGCTATGGCTGTGTCTTCAAAGGCCTCCTGCGGAATGGCTCCAAGATTGGATATTATTCCCAGAGCTATGGGAAGGTCGAATATGGGACCCTCTTTCCTTACATTTCCGGGGGCGAGATTTATTGTAAGCCTTGAGGGAGGCATTGCATAGCCGCTGTTTGAAAGAGCTGAAGAGACCCTATCCAAAGACTCTTTTACCGCGGCGTCCGGAAGCCCAACTATGAAGGCCCGTGGTTCTCCTATGGAGCCCGTGTCGACTTCAACATCGACTCTCAGCGCCTCTATTCCTATCAGGACTCCAGAATAAACTCTCGACAACATAATCCCGCCATGTTTTATCTTTGAGCCTTGTTTTCAAGCACAAAAAGCTCCGCATATGCCTAAGATGAAAGCTGATATTTCCTCATTGTTTAAATTATCCGATCGCAACACAGACTTAAAGACGGAGTTTCTTGCCGGCCTTACAACATTTGCGGCAATGTCATACATAATTGCTGTAAACCCTGCAATTTTATCGACTACGGGCATGGATAAAGCGGGCCTTGTAACTGTCACAGCGCTGACGTCGGCGCTTTCCTGCTTTGTTATGGCTCTTCTTACAAATATGCCAATAGCGGTGGCTCCCGCCATGGGAACAAACACATATTTTGCTTTTATAATATGCGCGCAGATGGGCTTAAGTTGGCAGTCGGCGTTGTCTGTTACATTCTACAACGGAATATTTTTTCTCATAATATCGCTTACGGGGTACAGGGAAAAAATAATATATGCAATACCTAAGCCTTTGCTCATAGGACTTCAGTGCGGAATAGGTCTTTTTATAATGTTTCTTGGATTGCGCGGAGCGGGCATAATTGTGCAGGACTCTAAAAACATGCTCGCCGTTGGCGATATAGTTTCTCCCAATGGTCTGTTTGCCCTGCTTGGTTTTGCCCTTATGGCTGGCTTGGTGTGCCGCAAGGTTAAAGGGGCTATAATATTTAGCATTCTTGCGATGACTATCTTGGGTTTTTTTGTGCGCGGATCCGACGGAGATTTTATAGCCTCTCCGCCAGATTTACTCTTCTCCGTTCCGCACGGAATATCCCAAACCTTTCTTGCTCTAGACTGGACTTATCCTTTTAGGGATTTCCGCACTGCGCTGCCTGTAATTCTAACCCTGCTTTTGCTCGACATGTTCGACACCATAGGAACTGTTGTTGCCCTGGGGCGCAGGGCCGGATTTATGGACGACAAAGGCCGCATGCCAAAGATGGGTTCTATCTTATCTGCCGACGCCATAGCCACAATCATAGGCTCTCTTTTGGGCACGTCAACCGCTACATCTTTTGTTGAAAGCAGTGCCGGAATAGAATCTGGCGGGCGTACCGGGCTTACATCTATAGTTGTAGGATTACTCTTCCTGCTTGCGCTATTCTTAAGCCCGCTGATAGGAGCAATACCGTCTGAGGCAGTCTCTCCTGCTCTGATTATGGTTGGGCTTATGATGTTAAGCGGCCTTGCCGATATAAACTCGCGCGATTACGCCGAGCTTATCCCCGCAGGCCTTTGCATGGTTATGATAATGCTATCTTGCCGCATAACAGAGGGGTTTGCCTTTGGTATTATATCTTATGTTATCATTCGCGCCGCAGTGGGAAGAGGCCGCGAGATTAAACCCTCAACATGGGCTTTGGCGGCAGTTATGCTGTTGTTTCTCGGCCTATACCACGCATGAATATTTTCCGTTTTTAGGCTGGAGTGTTTCTTTGCGTATGTTCAAAAAAATGCTGCCTGAATGCTGTTGGAGTTATTCTAAGGACTAAATTATTTGCCGCATAAAAAAACGCGCGCGGGAAATTCCGCGCGCGTTTTTTTTATGTTATGGCAATAGCACTATTCTTAAAAATTAGCTATGTTGCAGAAAGCCTCTTTTTTATAAACGAGCGTTTTACAGATCGTTAATTATGGTAAGCGCCGCCATAACTCCCATTGCCGATGCCGTTATTGCCTGTCTGTACAGCCTGTCGGCGCAGTCTCCGGCAACAAGAACATTCTTTACGGAGGTCTTTACCATAGAGCCTTCCAATGTCTTTACAAAGCCTTCGGAATCCAACTCTACTTGTCCCTTGAATACTCCGGTATTCGGAATATGCCCTATGGCAAGGAAGAGAGCCTTGCAGTCTATGGTCTTTTCTTCGCCGGTTTTTACGTCGCGTATCTTTACGCCGCGGCACTTGCCGTTCTCGTCGGGAAGAACCTCATCTATTACGCTGTCGAGCTGAAGCTTTATCTTGGGGTTTGAACGTACGCGCTCGTCCATAATCTTCGAGGCCCTAAATTCTCTGCGCCGATGCACCAAATATACCTCGGAACATAGGCGGGATAAAAACATGGCTTCCTCGCAGGCGGTATCTCCCCCGCCAACCACGCATACGGGCATGTTCCTGAAAAATGCGCCGTCGCACGTTGCGCAGGTGGAAACCCCTTTGCCGCCGTACATTTTTTCCTCGTTCTTTGCGCCTGTCATTCTCGGAGCGGCGCCTGTGGCTATAATTACGTTTTTAGTCTCAAAAACTATGTCGCCGTCGCAAAATATCTTTTTTATATCTCCGGAGAAATCAACCTTCTCAACACTTGCCCCTACAAGCTTTGTCCCAAATTTCTCCGCCTGTTTTCTCATGTTCCAAGTTAGGTCGAAACCGGCAATGCCGTCGGCCCAAGAGGGAAAATTTTCAACTTCCGTTGTTGTTATGATCTGTCCGCCGGGTTGAGAGCCTTCTATAACAACCGGGTTTAATCCGGCTCTTGCTGCGTATATTGCAGCAGAAAGCCCAGCGCAGCCGCTTCCTATTATTACTATCTCTTCCATATCAGGGTCTCTTTTTATCAAGATTTTATTTGCAGGGCGCTGTTGTCAAACAAATATCGGTATTTTGCTCTGCCTGAAAATTTTCCATTTTGCTACGTTTTATTTTTTCTGCTTTGTTTTATTTTATGTGTTGTAAGAATATATTTTATGTTTGCCCGAAGCTTGCAATATAAGATATGTATATACGAATAATGAATGTAGGGCTTATAGACACCCATGCTCACCTCGACCGCTTTATAACAAACGGCGAGATTTCCAAGTTGCTCTCCGACGCACGCGCCGCCGGCGTGGAAAAAATCATAACTCAAAGCGCCTCTTTCGACGACTGGACAAAATACAAAGACTTGGCCTCCACCCATGAGAATATCTATTGGACAGTTGGCCTTCATCCTGAGGACATCACCCAATACAGCTCTTTGCAGCTTGATGCCCTTGGCTCTTTCTTCGCAGAAGATGCTCCTGCAAGGCCTGTCGCCATAGGAGAGATAGGCCTTGATTTCTTCCGGAAAGACTCTTGGACGGAGAATCCAGACGATGTAGTCATGCGCCAGTCTGAAATATTTGAAAAGCAGCTGTATTTTGCAAAGCAGTTTGGTTGTCCGGTGGTAATCCATGCGCGCAGTGCAAACAGGGAGTGCCTTGATACATTGCGTCGCGTGGGAATGGATTTCTCAAAAGTTGTCTTTCACTGCTTCAGCGGAAGTCTAAGCGAGTTAGACGAACTTGTTTCCGAAGGCGGCAGGGCGTCTTTTACAGGTATAATAACCTATAAAAACGCTTCCGAGATGCGGGAATGTATGCTTGCCCAGGGGGTTGAGCGTGTGATGTTTGAGACAGACTGTCCCTATCTTAGCCCGGAACCGCTGCGCGGAAGCGTAAATGTGCCGGCAAATTTGCGTCTTACGGTTGAGTATGCCGCACGCGAGGTCTTTAAGATTCCTTTTGAGGAGCTTGCGAGAATTTCGTCGGCAAATGCAGAAGAGTTCTTTGGAATCTGACGTGGAACGGAATATTTTAAAGAAAAAATAGATAATTTTTAATAGATAAAGAAGGTTATTATTATGGTGAAGATAGGTTTTGATTTGTCGGAGGAAAACGCCCTCATGCTTGAGGAGCTTATAGACGAGATATCGGATCCAAACTGGACGGTAGAGCGCAGGAATGATCCCGTCGGCTGGAGCGCATGCGGCTATTTTGACTCTGCCGAAGATGCGGCTGCCAGCCTTGATAATTTGCGTACCCGCTTGCCATTTTTGCCCGAGGCTTCCGCTGAGCCCGTGGTTGAGACCGACTGGAAGAACGCCTACAAGGCATATCTTCAGCCGTGGAGTTGCGGCAACTTGCATTGGGTACCCGTCTGGATGAAAGACTCTTACTCTTTGCCAAAGGGAGATAAGGTATTTTATTTTGACGCCCAGATGGCTTTCGGTACCGGAGACCACCCCACAACGCGTCTTTGCGCGCAGGCTTTGCAAAGGTATATCTCTGAAACCCCAGACTACGCCGATAAAGAGCTAATAGACGCTGGTTGCGGTTCCGGCATACTTGCTGTGAGTGCGGCGCTGTTGGGATTTAGGCACGTCAAGGGTTTTGACATAGACCCAGATGCCGTTTTGGTCAGCCGCGAGAACTCTCGTTTTAGCAATGCCGGCTTGCCGGACGAGGCTTTTTGGACAGGCGGTTTGGCCGAATCTCTACCGGCAAACTGTTGCGACGTTCTCCTTGCAAATATTCTTGCCAATGTCCTTGTTGACAACGCTGAGATATTGTCGGCTGCTGTTAGGGACGGTGGCGTTCTTGTGCTGAGCGGAATTTTGAAGACGGAGGCAGACTCGGTTAAGGCTGTTTTTGAAAAGAGTCTGTCGGGTAGAATAGAGAGTGCCCGTACCGATTTCATGGGAGAATGGGCGAGCATAGAATTCAGGCTAAAAAGGTAAAAGTTAAAATTATCGCAAGGTCTTTTGTATTATTTAGGCCCGTACGCATATTTTGCGCGCAGATGCAAAAGAGAATATATGTTCCATATTTTGATGGAAACCACCGCGGTTTGAGCCGTATTTGAGGGTATATTTTGTAAAAATTGTATGGAATATGCGTACTCCGTAGGGTGGGGCATAGCATCTAAAAAAGAGTAAGGGATTGATTTACGGATTGTTGCGCCAATGGATTATACATTTAATTTATTGTTGATTTTGCTTTTTTTTGCGCCACGATTAAATGCAAACAAAATAATTTTATGGAAAATATGGAAATTTCTTTGGACGACGTCGGTGGAGTTAGCGTCGTGACTCTCAAAGGCAGGCTCAACGTCACCACAACCGCCGAACTTGAGAAGACTTTTTCTACCCTGCTTTCCGAAAATAAGACAAAAGTTCTTTTGGATTTCAGGCAGCTTGAGTATATATCGTCTGCTGGTTTGAGGGTTCTGCTTGCCGCCGCGAAACAATTCAAGAAAGTATCGGGGCGCATAGTTCTTTCAAGTTTGGTTCCGTCTGTAAAGCAGGTATTTGAAATATCGGGATTTACAAGCATATTTCCCATATTTTCCACCCGCGACGAGGCCGTTAAGAGTTTTTAATATCAGGATAGAAAATCACTTCAGGCTCATCGTAAAAGAATACCCGATGAGCCCTTTTATTTTAGGCATATAAATATGGCAAAAGAAAAACGCAACGCAATATCCCCCACAAGGGCGGAGAATTATCCGGAATGGTACCAGCAGGTTGTCAAGGCTGCCCAGCTGGCTGAAAACAGTGCTGTTCGCGGCTGTATGGTTATAAAGCCATGGGGTTATAGCCTGTGGGAAAATATGCAGCGCATCTTGGACAAAATGTTTAAGGATACGGGGCATACAAATGCATATTTTCCGCTATTTATACCTGTAAGCTATCTGCAGAAAGAGGCGGAGCACGTTGAGGGCTTTGCAAAAGAGTGCGCGGTTGTAACGCACTCAAAGCTTGAACTCAATGCGGAGGGCAAGCTTGTTCCGGCGAGCCCGCTTGAGGAGCCTTTGATAGTACGTCCAACTTCGGAGACAATAATTGGAGCAACATACGCAAAGTGGGTGCAGTCTTACAGGGATTTGCCAATACTTGTAAACCAGTGGGCAAATGTTGTCAGGTGGGAGATGCGCACCAGGTTATTTCTGCGTACGGCTGAGTTCCTATGGCAGGAGGGGCACACAGCCCATGCTACCCGCGCTGAGGCCGAGGAGGAAACTGCAAAGATGCTTGGCGTTTATGCCGACTTTGCTCAAAACTGCATGGCAATGCCTGTAATATGCGGCAAGAAGACTGAGAGCGAGAAGTTTCCGGGAGCGGTGGACACCTACTGCATAGAGGCCATGATGCAAGACCGCAAGGCTCTTCAGGCAGGGACATCGCATTTCTTGGGACAGAATTTTGCCAAGGCCAGCGGCATACAGTTTCTTGCCGAGGACGGCAAGCAGCAGTTTGCCTGGACAACTTCATGGGGAGTTTCAACTCGTCTTATAGGAGGGCTCATAATGACGCATTCCGACGACGACGGTCTTATACTTCCGCCCCGTCTTGCGCCGACGCACGTTGTAATATTGCCTGTTATCCATTCAGAGGCTGAGCGCTCGAAGATTATGGAATATTGCGATTCCCTCAAGAGGCAGATTTCCGAGGTAAAATATTGCGGCGCCGAGGTCAATGTTGCGGTAGATTCGCGCGATATACGCGGAGGGGAGAAGGTCTGGAGCTGGATAAAGAAGGGAGTTCCGCTCAGGGTTGAAGTTGGCCCGAGGGATATTGCCTCAGACAGCTTGTTTGTTTCTACGCGTTTTGACGGTTCAAAGAAGTCTATTCCTCGCGGAGAATTTATAAGCAACTTGCCAGGCATGCTTTCTTCCATACAAGATGCAATGTTTGAGCGTGCGCTTAAGTACCGCCAGGAAAATACAAAAATTATAGATTCCAAGGAGGAATTTTATTCTTTCTTCACTCCGAAGAACGAGGATAACCCAGAGATACACGGCGGATTTGCCATGACTTACTTCAGTTCAAATCCTGAGGTTGAGGAACAGCTTAAGAAAGACCTGAAAGTAACCGTGCGTTGCATTCCTCTTGAAGGCGATGAACCCGAGGGTATCTGTCCGTTCGATGGTGCCAAAGCAACTCGCCGCGCTGTATTTGCAAAGTCATACTAATTTAACATCTTGCCGGTAATGGAAATATTTTCTCGGTAGCGCTTGGTTTTTTTTTGCGCGGAAAGATTTTCCTTTCCGCGCTTTTTTTTATATTCTTCCAATGCAAAATGGGGTTAAAAATATCTTAGGGTGGTTGAGTTTAGTATTATGTGATAGAAACCCTACACAGATGCTTGCATCATTTTAACTTGCGTTTTATTCCTCCGCATAGCTTTAAATTTCCGCCGTCTGCAAGGTCTTCTGCGGCGTAGATAATAAGATCTTCAGGGGTATTTCCGTAGAGTTTTGATATTTTGCATATTTTACCATACAGAAGATAGGGTATTCTCAAAGGAATAATTATATTTTCTCCGACAAATTTTTGAGGCGGCAGGCTTTTTTAGTTTTCTTTTGCCGCTTCTATTTACCTTTGCGGATTTTACCTTCTTGAGCATTGTTTTTTTTAAATGGAACAGTGCGTCGTTAGTTTTGGTCTTTACGATTTTATCTCCGCTTAATTCTTTGAGGAATTCAAAGAACGGGCTCTTTTCTATGAATACGCTAACCATCCTCATGTTGAAGTTAAACCCTTAAAAATATGCATTTTTAAGAATAAAATGCCTTAATTTAAGGAAAAGATGTGTTTGCGTTTGCATAGGAGAGGATTTGATAAAAATATTGCCTTACTGAAGATGAAATATTCCGAACTTGAACAATGGATGAAGAAATCTGCCCTTACCCGCAAGGAGCTTGCGGCAAAGTGCGGCGTTTCTCCAAAGACCGTTGAAGGTTGGCGTGCGCGCGGTGAACTGCCAAAATATGCCAGCGCGGCGATAGAGCGCCTTATGTCGGACATTGTTGAGATTAGGCTGTCTCTTCAAGATTTTAGAAAGCTCATGGCGCATATGGACGCCCTCGGAATAAAAAGCATAGATGAATATGTAGTTCTTGCTGTCAGGGAGAAGTATTCTTGCGCATCAAAAAAGAAGAATTCTTAAATTATCTTCTATTGCTCTGTTTTTGAGAAAATTGTCTTTAATTGTTCTCAAAGATAAAATGAACATCTTTGGCGGGCGTATTGGAAGAATTTACGTTCTATCTGAAGATCTGTTATTGCGCTTATTTGTAGAAGATAGCTTATTTTTTCAGTAATTCTCTTTGAAAAAAGCAGTATTTTTTAGCGCGTTTCTTTTATATTTTTTATGCTAAAATATTCTTTGGCCCTTAGATTTTCTTCTGTTCCTTGCCTCTGATAAAAAAAACGGCCCGGAGAAAACTTTTCTCTCCGGGCCGAAATTACAATATGACAGGGTTTCTTTTATACCAGCTGGTATTTGCCAGGAACTGGAACTCCAGGCAGCGGATTCTTAACAAACGCCATCTGCTTTGGCATCAGATCTTCCTTGGACCTTTCAAGCATCCAGCCGTACTTGAAACGCTTGCCTGAGAACGCACTCATTCTGCCTGCTATGCCAACTCCTGTAGAGGTTATAAGATCTGGCAGGGCATTTATGCGCTTGCCCTCCTTTAGAGCATCGTAGAGAGCCTTGTGCTCCATTATCACGCTCGGAGGAGTATTGTTGTACGGAGATTCCCAAGCCTTTGCGCCTGTGATTCTCTGCTTGCCCCATTCATGAGTTTCCATGATGCCCTTTGTGCCAATTACACGCTCCATTACATGGCTGGATGTGTTGGGATCTTGGCGGCAATAACTCGCTATGTGGACTCCATCTCCCATGTCGTAATCAACAGCAAAATGACTGAAACGGTCTCCGTATGTCATTACGGGCAGGTCTGTGCTTCTGCCACCCATTCCGTTTACCTCAACGGGAACCTTGTAGCCCATTGCCCAGAGAACAACGTCTATGTTGTGTACATGCTGCTCAACAATATGGTCTCCGCTCGCCCAGATAAAGCTGAACCAGTTGCGGATCTGATATTCCATATCGTCGGGCGAAAGACCCTTCAAGAGACCTTGCTTTTCCATGGCGTCGTGCTGGCTGTGTCCGACGTATCCGGAACTGTTCCAATAGCACTGCGCCGCTACTATCTCTCCGATGTCTCCATTCTTTACGCGCTCTATGGCCTCCTGATAGCCCTTATTATAATGGCGCTGAGTGCCAACCATTATTGAAAGGCCCTTTTTGTCTGCCAGAGCGGAAATCTCGCGCATTTTGCGCATCTGCGTTACGTCTATGCATGCGGGCTTCTCAAGGAAAGCATGCTTGCCGGCGTTTATTATGGCCTCTGCATGCGGAGTGCGGAATGCAGGCGGGCATGCATCTATAACAACATCAACGTCTGTTTCGCAAAGTTTCTTGTATGCGTCAAAACCGCAGAATTTGTGCTTGATGTTTATCTGGTTTTTATTTCCGCCAAACCCGAATCTCTCCTGGCCCTTAAGCTGGCTTTTGAGCCTGTCCTCAACAGAATCAAGCTTGTCTTGGAAAAGGTCTGCCACAGCAACAAGCTCAACATTGTTGCAGCCGTTCATGGCGTTTGTGGCTGCTCCCGTGCCTCTACCGCCGCAGCCTATAAGACCAATCTTGATCTTGTCAGACCCTTTAATTGCCGCGCCGGAATATTTTGGTAAATCTCCCTCTCCGGCTTTTGAACTGTTGCAGCCTATTACCGGAAATGCCGCCATAGCTCCCAGAGCGGCTCCGGCCTTGACAAAAGAACGCCTGTCCATCTTTTCAGACATTAGAATTTCCTCCGTATAATATGATTGTTTAAATAACGCAATTTGCGATAAATTGGAACTATCCTATGAATATGTTGACATATTGACAAGTATTTTTTTGAGGGAATCGCCATAAATATAGAAAATTTCCGCGAATAACTTTGCCCTGTATGACTGTACTTTTCAGAGATGAAAATCTTGATGCTTTAGGTTTGTCCGGATTTTTAGTTGGTTGCAGTTCTTGCCACTTGAGGGTAAAACTTGCATATTTTTTGCATAATACAAACAAAACTGGGGACTTCCTCCTTGCAATAGTTCTTCCGTGCAATAACTATGCTATGAAGTATTAGAAAGTATATATGCGATTTACATTTTTGGGAACTGGAACCTCTCAGGGAGTTCCGCCAATCGCCTACGAGGGCGGCGGGTTAAATTTGGCATGTTCAAAGAACTGGCGTACTAGGGCAAGTGCGCATGTTGAGATGGGCGGCAAACACATACAGATAGACGCCGGGCCCGAGTTTAGAATGCAGTGCCTAAACTGCGGGATAACCTGGATAGACGTATTTCTACTGACGCACGGCCATGCCGACCATATAGCCGGAATGGACGATCTGCGCCGTTTTTGCGACAGAACAGCCGACAATGTCATAGACGTATATTCCAACGCTTACGGCCTTGAACGCATAGCTGCCATGTTCCCCTACGCCATGAAAGGCAAGCCTACCGAAAGGGGATATCCGTGTTTCAACACTCACAGCATGCCGGAGGTTCTCGATTTAGGCGATGCCGGCAGTATAAGTTCTGTTGTTTTGCCGCATGGGCCGGTTGAGAGCTTGGGGTTTGTCTTTACAAGCGGCGGAAAGAAGATTGCGTATTATACAGACTGTAAATCTCTGCCCGAAAGGGCATTAGAACTTGCCGACGGGGCTGATGTTCTTGTGCTTGATGCCCTGAAGCTAAAGAAGCATCCGTCGCATCTAACTATTTACGAGGCCATAGAATACGCCGAAAAAATCGGCGCAAAGACCACATATTTTACCCATACAACCTGCCATATAGACTATTGTGTATGGGAAGATAAACTTCCCGCAGGCATGCATATAGCCTACGACGGACTCGTCTTTGAAGTTTGACAAAAAATAAAATTGCCCGACGCTTTGAAATCTGAAAAAAATATTAACATGAAAAAAGTTGCGATAGTTCTTTCCGGGTGCGGCGTCTATGACGGCGCCGAAATTCACGAGGCCGTAATGCTGCTTTACGCCTGCCAAAAGGAGGGAGCTCAGGTTTCTTTCTTTGCGCCGGATATAGACCAGGCAGGCGTGGTAAACCATCTTGACGGTTCCGTATCGGAGGGGGCAAAGCGCAATGTGCTTGAAGAATCCGCCAGAATAGCAAGGGGAGATATTAGTCCGCTTTCAAAGTTCGATTCTTCCCGCTTTGATGCGCTATTTTTTGCAGGCGGCTTTGGAGCGGCAAAGAATCTGTGCTCTTTTGCTTTCGACGGCGCTGATTGCAGTGTAAATCCAGATGTTGAAAAGGCCGTATGCTCTATGGTTTCCAGCGGCAAGCCTCAGGGTTTTGTGTGCATATCTCCAGTAATAGCGGCGAGAGTTTTAGGAAACAGAAAAGTTAAGCTTACGATAGGTTCCGACACTTCTACGGCGGCCGCAGTTGAGAAGATGGGGGCAAGGCATGTAAATTGTTCTGTGGACGAATATTGTTTCGACGAAGAACTAAAAGTATATTCCACTCCGGCGTATATGCTCGCAAAGAATACGGTGGAGCTGTTCTCTGGAATTTTTAAGATGGTTTCGGCGGCGCTAAGATAGAATGCGTAAAGTTTTAAACAGGGTTTTGGCGGTTTTCGTTTGCGCGCAGTTGGTGTTTGCGTGTGCGGCAGTTGGTGCGCAGGATTCGGTCATAATGCCGGGGCTGGTGAAGAACTTTGAGCTGCCTAATTTCGATCCGGATAGCGGGTTTAAAGATTGGGAGGTTTTTGGTTCCACAGCTAGGTATGTCGGGGAAAAGCTCGTAATTACAGACCTTAAGCTGGATCTGTACGACGGCAAGAAAACGCAGATAAAGCGGGCAACATTCAAAAGTCCGCTTGCGGACGTTTATCCCGATATAAATGAAGGCGGCAGTAATGAACGGGTTGAAATTTCCGGCGACGGTTTTATCCTTACGGGCAAGCGTTGGCTCTGGAGCGGAAAGCAGGACAAAATAGACATATATTCAGATGTGGTTTTGGACATTTCCGGGAAAAAGCCAGAAGATAAAACGCAGATAAAAAGCGTAGAGGCCACATTTGCGTCTGGCTCTGAAGACAACAAATTCGATTTCAGAAAGAATGTCAGCGTTGTAAACAGCCAGGCAAAGACCTTTTGCGATGTTCTCGAGGTTAGGGCTGCTAAAGATGCCGAGGGCGAAGATGCAAAAGACCATATAAAAGATATAATAGCTAAGGGAAATGTCAAATTTGAGTCGGACGGCAGAAAGAGCAGTAGCGGCTATGCCAAGATACTTCCTGCGGAAAATCTGGTTGTGCTGTTGGAAAAGCCAAGCCTGTTTGACGAATCTTCAAAGGCGTCTCTTTCCGGCGCCAGAATAGAAATAAGCAGGGCAAAAAATACAATAAAGAGTTTTTCCGATGCCAATACGCGTTCCACGGCAATAATTGTTGACGAGAGCGACGAGTCTGCTCCGGATACTATTTTCATAAGTTCTTCCGATGCCGTTTTAAGCCAGCCGCGCGAAGGCTTTTCCGAGTTTTCATTTGATAAAGACGTTAAGGTTACGTCGTCAAAATTCAAGGCCGAGGCCGATTCCTTGCGTGCGTATGCGTCTCCGGCAAAGTCGGGAGGCTCTGAGATATCCAAGATAGAAGGTTCGGGTAATGTTAGGCTTTTTAAAGACTCGCGTATGGCGTCTGCCAAGCGGCTTGAGGTCTTCCCTGCAAAGGGTGAGACTTGGCTGACAGATTCGGCAAAGCTTGAGGAGCGCGAGAAGGGAATGACTCTCGAAAGCAAGCTTATAATACTTCTTCAGAATTCGCAGACAGCTCTTGCCATATCCGACAAGAAAAATCCGGCAGATTTTGTAGTGGTCACTCTTTCCGGGGGCATGGAAGATTTGGAGCCGTCGGCAGCCCGCAACAAGGTTAAAGGAGATTCTAAAACTGTCATCAAGAGCAGAAATTTAAAGAGTGTAAAGAAGGGCGAGGCAAACATACTCTCATTTAGCGGCGACGTCAGCGTGGCGTCGGAAGGTATGAATGCGGTTTGCGCGGTTATGGACGTTTACGCTGACAGTGTTGACGCAGAGGGAAGCAGTGCTTCCATACGCCAGATAGTTGCCGCAAAAGATGTTGTAATGACACATGAAGATTACGTTGCTAAGTCTCAGATAGCATATATATTCCCCAAGGTTGACTCAGACTCCAAAGGCGAAAAGAAGCCTACCGAAACTTCCCACAGATTTGTTGAAATGCTCATTTCTCCCGACAAGCCCGATGAGCGCCCGTCCATAATTTTGCCGCACATGGACGGAATAGGTCTTGAGAAAACTGCTTCATCAGATGGGGAAGCCAAGAAGAATGGGGAGCCAACCCGCATAGTTTCAAACCGCCAGAGTTTGGTTGGTGGTGTCAAGGCCGACAGGTATTTCTTTGAGGGCGATGTGAAGATTACCGGAGACGGAGTTGACGGTTCTTGCGACAGAATAGAAGTTGTCATGCTTAAGCCCCAGGCAGGTGCAGCCATTCCACAGGGGCAGGAACGTGGCATAGACAAGATAATTCTCTTTGGAAATGTAAAGATGACTCAGGGCCTTAAGGTTGCCACATGCGGCAGGGCAGATGTATATCCCAAAGCGGGAACAGTTGTTATGACTGATAATCCAGTGGTGATAAACAATGAAGATAACACCCGTGCTGAGGGCCCGCGCATAGTTTATGTAAACGGCACAAAGGGCGTGCGTATAGAGCCTCTGCTTGAGGAACAGTTCAATTCCATAGACGATTCCCAAACTCCGCCCAAGCGCCCAACTCTGCTTCTTCCCGCAATAGGTTCAAAAGACTAATATTTTAAATGTTTTTACATTTGGAGTTTCTTCATCAGGGTATTTTGCGTGAAAGCAAATTTCTGAGTACAGCATTAATTGTAAAAATTTATCTGCTGTGAAAAAACAAAGGCGCGTTTTTAATCAGAATTTTATTAATATATTATTATATTTTATAAGTTTAAATATTAATAATGAAAAATGTATAAGAGCTTATGGAAAAGATTTTTTTCTAATGGTTATTTTACGCACGCTTATTTTTTGGAATAGTACTTAAAAATGCCATATTGCTTAAATACAATATGGCATTTTTTGTGTGAGAAATTCTCTTACTTTAATGTAAAAGATGCGCCTTCTACACACCGTCTTTAGCCAGTTCTGCTAGTTTGAAAAGATCCAACTTGCCGCTTGCCAAAAGCGGAATTTTATCTGTTGCAACTATGTATTTTGGCTGCCAAAGATTGCTTATACCTGCTGCGCGCAGGGCATCTTTTACCTTGTGAAGTGTTAGGCTTTTATCGGCCGTAACAACAACAAGGGCTTCTCCCTTGCCCTCGTCTAGCCTCGACGAAACCGCAAGCATTGGTATCTGAGCAGAGTCGAACCCAAATGCCTTGTTCAAGGCGTCTTCAACCGTTGCGTGCGGCACCATCTCCCCGCCTATTTTTGAAAAGCGCGACAACCTTCCGTCTATATAGAGGAATCCGTCCGAGTCTATCCTTGCCAGATCACCCGTTACAAGCCAGTCTCCGTCGAAGACTTCTGCGGTTGCTTCAGGTCGGCCAAGATAGCCTGCAAAAACATTAGGGCCAAGCATGCTCAGAAGCCCCCTCTGTCCAAAAGGCAGTTCCTTGCGCGTGCTAACATCTAAAATGCGTGCCTTCATTCCGGGGAAAAGCTTGCCTATTGACCCCTTGCGCGATCCGGTTGAAAAATATCCGTAGTCGGCCTCCTGCATGTTTACTCCAACAACGGGTGTAGTTTCCGTAAGCCCGTAGCCCTCGCGGTAGGAATTTGGAGAAAATGTGCTATTCCACAAATCCTCAAATCCGGCGGGGGTCTTTTCGGCACCTGCTATAGCCTTCTTTAGCGTCTTTAAGTCTTCCGGATTTGCGTATTTTATGTAGGCCCTGAAAAATGTTGGACTGCCTATCATCACCGTTGCACGCTTTTCCTTTATGGCGCGTATATTGCTCTTTATGTCGAGCGGATTAAACAAGCTTACCGTATAGCGAGGCTCTATTGCCATCAGCCACACTTCAAATAGCAGCCCAAATGAATGAAACACTGGAAGGTTTGCAAGTAGAACATCGTCATCTGTGAAAACCCTGCTTGCCTTGACCTGCAGGCAATTTGCTATTATGTTCTTTTGCGTGAGTATTGCGGCTTTTGGTGCGCCTTCGCTTCCGCTGGTAAAAACCAAAGTTGCCTCTTTTGAATTGTCTGCGTACTTGTCTATATTGTAGCTTGCAAGAAGCCCGCCAAAATCTTTCTCGGCACGGCTGCGGAGCATAGTAAGCTTTTCGATCGGAATGTTTTCAAGAATATCCTCGAGGTATTCAACTTTGCTTGTCCACGGATATTTAGGGTTTGCCGCGCTTATCTTTTCGCGGAACTTCCTGCATGTTAGCATTACATCTATATCAGCTGTTTCCACGCAACTCTTTGCCGCAACGGGGCCCATCGTGAAATTTAAGTTCACAGGAATTTTTCCTGCGAATGTCAGCGCGTAATTTGCGGCGGCAGCCTCAAAAGAAGGCGGAATCAGCACGCCTATTCTCGGCTTTTCGGACAGCCCCGCCATCTCTTCTGACAGCGCCAACGCCGCGCAGAGCATATCGTAGCCCGAATATGTCTTGCCCGCATCGCTAAAATCGCAAAGAAGCGGATTCTCCCCAGCTTTAGCCAATCCTGAAGCTATTGCGTAGGGCAGGGTATAGCGAAGTTCGTCGAGTTTTGCAAACTCGTCGTAGCCCATGTCGTATATGAAGTTCTGCATTGTCCGCATACATCAAAAGCTTTTTTTATGCGCTGTCAATTTAGATTGGATCCCGTCTTACAGCAGCCGCAAAAAAAGGCGGAAAGAATATTTCTTCCCGCCTAAAAAATATACGGCATTATATATTCTATTTGCCCATGTGCCGCTTAAATGCGGCAAGGGTGTTTCTCATGAGTATTGCAACCGTCATCGGGCCGACACCTCCCGGAACGGGGGTAATCTTTGAGCATTTTGGAGCGACCGCATCGAAATCAACATCTCCAACCAGCCTGTACCCGCTCTTCTTTTCCGCGCATGGAATACGGTTTATGCCTACGTCTATCACGCAGGCGCCCTCCTTTACCATATCTGCCGTAACCGTCTTTGGCCTACCTACGGCGGCTATCAAAATGTCGGCCTGAGAACATATCTCAGCAAGATTCTCACTCTTCGAGTGCGCCACAGTTACCGTTGCGTCCAGCCCCTTTTGCATTAGCAAAAGCGCCAAGGGCTTGCCTACTATTAGGCTTCTTCCTATCACAACTGCTCTCTTGCCTGCTGTCTGCACGCCCGAACGCTTAAGAAGCTCAACTATGCCTGCCGGAGTGCACGCCACAAAGGCGTTCTTGTTTTCCTGGCACAGCAATCCCAAATTTGCCGAGCTAAAACCGTCAACATCTTTGTCTGCTCTGACTCTGTTGAATGTTGCGCGCTCGTCAAGCTGCTTGGGCAGCGGAGCTTGTATAAGCATGGCGTCTACGGAATCGTCGGCATTAAGAGAGTCTATCAGCGCGTTCAACTCTTCTTGGCCGGTATTCTCCGGCAGCACAAAGAGTTTGCTCTCCATGCCTATTGCCTCAGATACGCTCTGCTTTTTTTTTACATAAGATATGCTCGCCGGATCCTCTCCAACTCTGATGAACGCCACGCAAGGTTTGCGCGGCGCATTAAGCCCCGCAAGCTCTCGGGTTAGCTCTTCGTGTATGGATTTTGCCACGGCGTTGCCGTCTATAAGATTGTCTTTATTCATCGTGAAATATCAAGGTTTTGGGCTTTTATTACAACATCGCCGTCTTCATAACGGGCAACTCCGCGCACAACAACAAGCTTGTTTAACAGAGAGTCTATGTTTGTTGCAGGTATGGAAGTATTGTCAACATAGCCTACAAAATCTCCATTTATGCTGTATAGTGAATAATTGTAAGGCGCAAGGAACCTTATCGGAGAGAATACCGCCCCGTTGTACTTTAAAATGCCCGTCATGGTTCTGGGCGATGAAACCATATTATCTGGCGTGTATCTGTGGCTGCATGCCGACAGAAATGTCCCCAGAATAATGGCCGCCGCTATGGGGATAATCTTTTTCATCGTAAGAAACACAATAGCAGTTGTCTTAAAAAGTTTTCAAGCGTTTTCAAAAAATTCCGCTGCTGCCGCACAACTAATAAAAAACGCAACATATATGCCGCCATATCTTGTGCGCTATGTTTCAGTTTTTTATTGGGAATTTTCGCGCACCGCAAAATAAGCCTTTTGCCTGTGCGCAAGAAAATCCCATATTTTTTTGCAAGATTAAATGAGCAAGCATGCCTGTATGCCAGGTCCGTGAACTCCCTCTATGAGTATTCCCTCAACATCGGCCGTCTTTGAGGGCGAGCATACGTATATAGCATAAGGGGTATCGGTTAGCGTCTTGGAAAGAGCCTCAGGTATGGTCTGGACTATATCCGTCTTGTCTAGAAGCGCTATGTGCATCCACGGAGCTATTGATGTTAGCCTGTCGGCCGTGTCGCAATCTTTCAAGACCAGCGCTCCGCTTTCTGCTATGCCCATAGATGCCCTGCTTACGCCAAATTGCGCCTCGTCAGGATTCTCCCTATCGAAAGACTTAAGCATCTCAAACTCTTCAGCCAGTTCGGGTAGTTCCGCTCCGGCTTTTGCGTCCATAACGCCCCTCTTGTAGCCCTGCGCGTGCAGAAATTTAACAAGGTCGTCAATGCTCTCAAATAGAGTTCCCCTGTTGGCCTTGAAATTGCGCTTAAACGCCTCGAGAGGAGTTCCAACTATTGCGGGTTTCGATACCACGTCTTCCTCTGAAAATTCCGCCGAAGGAATCTTTCCTCCCGCGCGCTTTTGGGCAGCGCTTATCCTGCTTAAAAATTTTTCCTTATCCATTTTTAAACCACTTTCTGAATAATCCCCCTCTGAATGACGGGAGAGTTCTGGTCTTAAACCACCTGCCTAAAGGCCCGAATTTTACCGCGCTAAGCGGCAGGAAATTTGCAAGCCTATTGAGCGGAACAAGCGCCCTCCAAAGTTTCGGGCGCGTTGCCAGGAATGTAAAAGGCGCAAAGTTTATGTCGTTTGGAACCTTGCAATGCTTTGTCTTTGACAAATCGCGCATCTTAAGAATGAGATCTGGCAAGGGGATCTTTGCGGGGCATACTTCCGCGCAGGCTCCACACAGTGTGCAGGCCTTTGGTAGATCTGCGTATTCGCAGAAATTTTCCCCGGCAAGCAGCGGAGATAACACTATGCCAAGCGGCCCGGGATATGTAGCCCTGTATGCATGCCCGCTTATGAGCCTGAATACCGGACACCTGTTCATACATGCCCCGCAGCGCATGCACTTTAATATCTCGGCAAATTCGCTACCGAGTATATCGCTGCGGCCGTTGTCCAAAAATATAAGATACATCTTCTCCGGGCTGTTCTTTGCACTTCCCGGCCCGGATACAAAATCTGTATAAACCGTGCTATGCTGCCCCGTCGCGCTCCTCGCAAGCAGATTTAAAAATACAGCAAGCTCCTTTGCGGAGGGTATCACCTTCTCGAACCCCGCTATGGCTACGTGTATCTTTGCCCCCGCCATTGAAAAGCGCGCGTTGCCCTCGTTTGTTATAAGCGCTATTGCTCCTTCCTTGGCAAGAACGTAGTTTGCGCCAGTTATTACGGCGTCTGCGGCAAGAAACTTCTTGCGCAGGTACTTTCGAGCGTTGAGAGTTATGTGCTGGGGGTTGTCGTCGTATGAGTCGGCAACATGGTGCTTCTCAAAAGATGCGGCAATATCGTCCCTCTTTCTGTGCATCGCGGGCTTTACTATGTGCGATGGCCCTTCTCCCTCTATCTGTATTATCAGCTCGCCCAGGTCTGTCTCAACTATGTCTGTGCCAAGGCTCTGCAAGAATGAGTTTAGGCCTATCTCCTCCGTAGTCATGCTCTTTACCTTGACCGCGTTTTTGACGCCTTCGGCCCTGAATATCTCAGCTATCTGTTCCTTAGCCTCTCTTGCGTCGGCGGCAAAGAGAACCTTTACTCCGTTCCTTTCGAGAGATTCAGCCGCTCGTCTTACATTTTCGGCAAGGTCCTGCCCCTTTATGGCATTGGCTATTCCCCTTAGCCTGTCTGTCTTCCCTTCTTCAGGATAGGCCGCCTCAAATATTCTCTTTCTTGCTGCTGTTGTCTCCTTACTTGCCGAGCCAACCGCACTTTTTGTTGACGGCTTTATCTTTGCGCAGAAATCGTCTATGGGTTGCGTTGCCATTATAAGAGCCCTCCATTTTTAAGAGCGTCGCGGAATATCTGGGCCGCATGCATTACAGGATAGTCTATGCCGTTTTTATCGGCTATGCCCTTCTGGTGCAGCAGGCAAGACGTATCGGGCGCAGTTATGATGTCGGGCGCGGCGGCGGATATTGCATTTACTTTTGCAAGCCCAAGCTCCGAGGAGATGTTCGGCATTACAACTGAAAATGTGCCGCCAAATCCGCAGCAATCGTCGTAGCCTTCAAAATCTACAAGCTCAACTCCGTCTATCGAAAGCAGCAAGCTCTTGAGCGCCTCCGGAGTAGGGGTGCCCCTTGAATGGCAGGAATTGTGCACAGCTATTCGCGCGCTGAAAGCGCCGCCTATCTTGTCTACTCCAAGGCAGTTTTTCAGATAGTCGCAAAATTCCCATACGCGCGAGGCAAACGCATCAACTTCCGCTCTTTCATCAGCGCTCTCATTGCGAAAGGCTATCTTCGACGAATGAAACAGCATTGCCGCGCACGATGCACTCGGTACTACTATTGGCCAATCGTTTTCGGAAAACGCCCTAAACGCGCTCTTTAAAACTTTGCGCGCGCTTGCAAAATCTCCGCTGTTGAAGGCCGGCTGACCGCAGCAGGTCTGGTCTTGCGGAAGAACTACTTCGGCCCCGAAATGTCTGAGCACTTCTACTGCGGCCTTTGCGGCATCGTCAAATATGGCGTCGCAAAGACAGGTTGCCATGAAGTTTACCCGCTTTCCTTTTACTCTGTTTTCTGGGGGATTAAACATACTCTATTTTTCCAAAATATTTTGCTGGAAGTTCTCCAAAGCGTCGCGCCACATGCGCGAGCTCTCCTTTTGTGGAGTGTATATCTGCGGCTTTACAGAGGCGTCAACTATGACGCGTCCCTCCTTTAAGTTAGATATGTCTCCTGCAGCCTTAAGTTGCATTAGAACGTTGCCGAAAGACGTGGATTCTGTCGGCCCTGCGTATATAGTCATGCCAGTGGCGTCCGCCGTCATCTGGGTTAGAGCCTTGTCTTTTGAGCCACCCCCCACAACGCTTAAGACTTCGAGCCTCTCTCCTGTCAGCCTGCCTAGCACGCTGAAAACATACGCGTATTTTAGCGCTATGCTTTCCTGTATGCAGCGGCATAGCTGGCCTATGTCGCGCGGTATGTTCCTGCCGCGGGCGGCGCAGTGGTTTTCTATGGCCTTTACCATGTCGTCGGGCATGGCAAAATCTTTGTGGTCTGGATCGAAATGGCTGAACATTGGCTTGGCCGCGGCTGCAAGAGCGTCGGTCTGGGCGTAGCTTAGATTCTGTCCTGCCTTTGCCCAGCTTTCGCGCGATTTCTGAAAAAGCCACATTCCTGTTATGTTCTTTAAAAACCTTATGGTGTTCTCCACACCCACTTCATTCGTGAAATTCTCCTTAAGCGTTTGCGCATTTATAAGCGGAGCGGAAAGCTCCATGCCCGCCAAAGACCATGTTCCGCTGTTTAAATACGCGCATGGTGTGGTGCGCGCGGGTATGCCAGCTATCGCTGCGGCTGTGTCGTGGCTGGGCGCGGATACAACCTTAAGACTCTTAAAACCAAGTTCCGCCTTGAGCGAATCTTTTAGCTCTCCTATGACAGTACCCGCCTCCGCAAATGGAGCGGAAAATATTCCGCGGGGTATGCCTATCTTGTCCAAAAGCTTTACGGACCACGCCTTATTGTTTGGATTGTACAGCTGCGTGGTGGAGGCGTTTGTGCGCTCGTTCGTCTTTACTCCCGTAAGCAGCCAGTTTATTATATCGGGCATCATCAGGAAGGTTTTTGCCTTGGATATTGCGGGTTTACCAAGTTCGCTCTCAAGCTGGAATATAGTGTTGAAAAACATGAACTGTATTCCGGTCTCGGCGTAAATCTCGTCTTTGGAAACCTTGGCAAAAACCCTATCCTGCATGCCGTCGGTGCGCGAGTCTCTGTATATGAAAGGATTATTTATTAGGTTGTCGTTTTCGTCGAGAAGGCCGTAGTCTACACCCCAGGTGTCTACCGCAACAGATACGGCGCTATCGGCGTATTTTGCCGCGGCCTTTGCGAGAGCCGCCTTTATATGGCCGAATATTGCCGCAATGTCCCAGTGCTTCGAGCCGTTCTCGTCGACAGGCTCCGACGCCCAGCGGTCGACCTCCTCAAGAGTTATATTTTTCCCGTTATACAGCGCCGCCATAAGTCTGCCGCTGCCCGCTCCAAGGTCTATGGCCAGAAATACTTTTTTGTTTTCCATAAATACAAATAGATTTTAACAATAATCCAAGATTAAGCCTTCCCAGATTTTTATCAAACATTTTTACAACAAATGTGTCCAGCGGTTATTTGAGGAAAATGCGGCTGTTCTTTTTGAAAAACAATGATAATAGGCTATTAAACTATATATTGTGGGCGCTGAGAGTTGCATTTTGTTGTTGAAGCGGACTTTGATGGTTGGTTTATCTTAAAAAAATTTATCGAGATGAAGAAAATAAGTGCAGTAAAGCCGGAGGCGTATATAATTCCAAATGTGCTGAAGAGTTTCGAGGTGCTCGAGTATGTGGCAAAAAAGCCTGATGGGGCGTCGTTCCCAGAGCTCGTGCAGGCAATGGGAATAAATAAGACTACGCTTTTCCGCATACTCCAGACACTTCTAAAGTCCGGATACTTGCGCTCTTCTCCGGAGAATACCTTGTATTTTATATCGAGAAATATTCTGTCTTTGGCATATCTTGCCCTCGACGAGGCGAACCTTCCGGGAGAGAGCATAGACATAATGCGCGCCATAAGGAACGAACTTGGCGAGACTGTCATGCTCGGAGCTCTTGCCGACGGCGAGTGCTTACTTGTTGCCCAGGAAGCAAGCGCACACCAGTTCAATTTTCTCGGCAGGCTTGGAATGAGGGCGCCGCTGCACGCTTCGGCTCCGGGCAAGGCAATATTGGCGCATCTTCCCAAGGATGAGTTTGACTGTGCTATGGGGAAATTTCCCCTTCAAAAATTCACAAAGTCCACCATGACCGACAAAAAATCTCTACTTGCCGAGCTTGATTCTATACGCCGAAAGGGCTATTCCGCAGATGTCGCCGAGGTTGTAGATGGTGTAAACTGTGTTGCCGCCCCCATTTTCGACATAAGAGGTTGCGCCGTGGCTGCAATATGGATTACAGGTCCGGCAAGTAGAATTAGGCAGAATGACTTTCCGCGTCTTGGCGCATATATGAAATCAAAAGCTGATATAATCTCAGAGCGCCTCGGCTTTAGGGTAAGGGCATAGGCCTTTTATAGTTGTAAAAATATATATCAATTTGCCAGATGAAAAAATATAAGATACTTTTGTTCTCGCCCGATCTTGGAGCTCACCAGACCAAGAAGATAAAAACTGGCTTTCTTGCAGCTGGCAATGTTGAGTCTGTGGAAGTTGCCGGATTTAAGCGCAGGTACGAGTCTGATATTCCGAAAGAATATAAAGTTGTCTCCCAAATAGGCTATGCAAACAAGGCTGGGCGCATAGGTGCCATGCTCTATGGAATAGCCAGGCTGGCTCCGCTCCTTAAGGGTAAGGATATTGCGTACTCGTGGGGGTTGTTTTCCGTTCTAATATTGATCCTTGCAAAGTTTCTATCGGGAAACTGGAGGCTTAAAATAATATACAACTTAAGAGACGCAAACAATATGGCGCTTGGGCCTTCCATATTTGCAAGAATGCTTAGGCTGCTCGATAGATTTGCTGTTGGAAAGTCAGATCTTCTACTTACTACGAGCCCCTATTTCATATCAGAATATTTTCAAAAGGTTGTTGGGATAACGCCAAAAAAATGGTATTTTCTTGGAAACAAAGTTCCGGAATATCTCTGGGAGAACATAGACGCCTCTGCGGCAGATTCCGACAGAGAAAGCGAGCCTATAACGTACGGTATATTCGGGAGGGTTACAAAATATCATCCATTTGGCATGATGGAAAAACTGCGCGGCAGCGGAGTGAGATTTTACATCAGGGGAACCCTCTATATGGATAAGGATTTTATGGACGATTTCCTGTCGAGAAATCCCCATGTTGAGTACGGCGGAAAATATAAGAACCCGGACGATTTGTGCCAAATGTTTTCAAAGTGCGACATCTCCCTAAAGCTTGAGGATATCCCTCTGCCTGATTATCCATCAAACTACACCTGGGCTTTATCCAACAGATTTTACGAGGCCATGTTTTTTAAAAAGCCCTTCTTTACATTCGACTCTTACGGAGACGCAAATTTGGTTGAAAAGTTTGGCGTTGGGCTTGCCATTAAGCGCGGCGATGCCGACTCCGAGGCAGATATTCTCAAATCTGTATCGCGCGCAGATATAAAAAAATGGGTAAAAAATATAGAGAAACTCGACAGGAGCGAATATGTTCTTGAAAAGAACGAGTATGCAAAAATGATAGATTTTATGCTATCATAACATTTCTTTTATACGGCAAGTTACAATAGCTTATATAGCAGTCTAAAGTGGTGTATGCTAACTTTTGCGGCTGATAGAAGAAATATATCTTTCATCTTTGTTTTTTTACAGCCTGCCAAAATTTTTGTCTTTGGCTATTTCAATTCTATCTTCACGAGAGGTCAAATGCGCCTTTTGAAAAGTATCTCATAGCGTTTTAAAACGCGGAGGCGGAGTTTATAGGGCTATCTTTCAGATAGGGTCTCTGAGATTATATCATTCCATCTTTCAAAGAAGATATCGTCGGAATATTTCTTAAAATCTTTTTGGGAGTTTTCTGAAAACTTTATCCTAAGCTTTGGATCTTCTATCAGCGCGCAGATGCGGCTAGCCATGAGTTCTATGTCGAAGGGCTTTACTATGTATCCGTTCTCACCGTCGGTTATTATTTCGGAAGGCCCGGTAAGACAGTCGAATGCAACGCACGGTAATTTTGCCCGCTGAGCCTCAAGCAGAACAATGGGAAAGCCCTCGTGGCGCGAAGTCATAACGTATATGGCTCTGTTGTTGTAGTATGAGTTTATGTCGGCGGGAATCCCGTCGAAGAACAACCGGCCTTTCAGACCGCACATGTCGCGCTTTTTTATCAGGTTGGGCATCTGGCTGCCGTCTCCTCCAACATGCCATTCCCAGTCTTTATGCTTGTTTAAGACAATCTTTGCCACGTCTATTAGAATGTCGAAACCTTTCTGAAGGGAACATCTGCCCACGCTTACAATACTCTTTGATTCAGAGTTGTATGCTACACTTTTCTCAAGGGCGCTTATGGAGTTTGATACAGTTTGTATTTTTGCTTTGCAGTTTAAGTTACGGAGGAAATCGTTCTTTGTCTTCTCAAGAAGCGTTACTATAACATTCCACCTCTTTGCGGCAATGCGTCTGCCTAACCATTCCAACCCAAACTTCCTGCCGAAGAAAAACGATTGATGCGTCCAGTATATCTTTTTTACTTCTTGAGGAATTGCAAAAGTAAGAAACAGCGGCGCCGCTGAGGAAATTACCAGGTCAAATTTATTCCTCTTAAAGAAACTTCTTAGGCCTAAGATGGATTTTATGAAATTTAGGCGCATGTCGAAGGGCTTTTCGTCAAAGACAGTTTTAAATTCTATTCTGCTGTCCAAGCTGAAAGAAAGCTCCTTTTTTCGCAAAAAAAGGGACACCAATGAAATTTTATAATCTTCGTTTTTTGCCAGCCCATTTGCGAGCTTAGCGTTGATTTTTTGCTCTCCCCCTTTTGTGGAGAAATCCGAAAGAAAAAATGCTATTCTTTTCATTGGCGCGCCGTGGAGAGTATTATGATGCTGTCCCTTGTTTGGAGGAAGATTTTTATTTTGCATATCTATATGCGAAATTTTCTTATCGTACATTCTTTTTTCATATGCAATTTTTTTTAGCGAGTAAACGCTTTTAATTATTGTTATATTCGTAGAAATTGGCTGCGCGAGACTGGAAGAGGTTTGCGTATTGCGGCTAAACTATTTTTGCATTCATTATTTTTTTCATAAAGTGAGAGAGGTAGTTTTTTGTTGTGTGGAATTAGATAAAGGTAATATCCTTTGGGTGATTTGTTTTTATGGATACCCAGCGCTTGTTTTATAAGTTCCGCAAGACAATTCCGAGAAGGCTGATTATGCTTCCCCTGAATATGTCTAAAAGGCTTTATGTATATTTGCGCGTTGTGATGTGCCGCAAATTTGGTTGGAAAGTTCCTGATTCATACGCCATGAAGGTTGAATGGATAAAGCTGTACGATAGAAACCCAATGTATGTGCAGCTTGCCGACAAGGTTAAAGTAAAGGAATATGTTAAAGAACTTGTGGGGGAAGAATATCTTATAAAGACTTTGGGGGTGTATAAGTCGGCTGAGGATATAGATTTTAACAAGCTTCCAGACAGATTTGTCTTAAAGACAAACAACGCCAGCGGCACAAACATAATATGCCGCGACAAAAGTAAACTGGATATATCTGCCGCGCGTGCAAAGCTCCAAAAATGGGTTGAAGACAGAAGTTTTGGTTGGAAGGCCGGGGAATGGCACTATCGCCTGATAGAGCCCCGCATTCTTTGCGAGGAGTTTGTAAACGACAAAAACGGGGAACTTAGGGACTATAAGTTTTTTTGTTTCAACGGAGTTCCACGTTTTGTGTGGGTTGACATAGATCGCTATAAACCCGATAAGTCAAGGGCCATATTCGACGCCGAATGGAACAGGCAAAATATGACGCTTGCAACTCCCGATTACAAAGGCGACGTTAAAAAGCCAGAAAATTACGATCTTATGCTCAAGATAGCCGCAAAGTTGAGCCAGGGCTTAAAGCTTGTCAGGGTTGATTTGTACAATGTTGACGGAAAAATCTTATTTGGAGAAATGACGTTCTTTTCCGGTGACATGTTCTTTAGGCCCCGCAAATTTGACAAAGTCTGGGGGAGTTTGATAGATATAGAAAAATAGCTGCGGCAGAAAATAGCGCGGTTTTAAACCTGCGCTTTTAGGTTCTTTGCCGTTTAGCCTTCAGGGGATAATCCGCGTTAGAATATTCTGCCAGAATCCGCGTTTTAATATTACATACGGGCGCCTGAATATGATTTTAAGAAGCAGGGCGTTGCGCATCTTGCGGTATTCCATCTTGCATTTGGATATCCACTTTTGCTCTTCTTCTGCTGTCTTGAAGGCAAAGGGAGTAAGGCGGAGGTATTTTACATAAAGTTTCCAGTAGGGGTTGAACATGTTTTTGCCGGCAAGCCACGGCTTTGCCCAGCTGACAAAATGTATTATTGCCGGATTCTTTGCAGCGCGCCTAAATTCGCGCCTTCTTGAAAAGTAGTATGAGTCAAAAAAGAACGGCTTGAGGTATTGAAGGTTCCACCTTAAATCTAAAATCTTTGTCTTGTCGCCAAGAAGTTTCCCGAGAAGGGATTGGTCGAAATGGGTAAGAAATCCGGCAAATTTTGGATTGAGCCGCATTATGCGGAAGACTAAGTCCTCTATGTTGTCTTCTCGCCATTTCTTGAGGTTGAACAGAATTACTCCGCCATTGAATACAAACGAGTTCTTTGGCATATTGTCGCGCCGAACGAAAAACTCTTCGTTACAGTCGGGGGCGGCCGCAAGGTAGTAGTTGTCCAAATCTATCTCAAAAAGCGGTGAAACATCGCCGGAGACAATAATGTCGCAGTCGAGATACAAAACCTTGTCGGCCTGGGGCAAAAGAGATGAAAGAGCCACCTTGTAGTAGGTCTGCAGCGTGATATTCTTAGAGTTTGGACAGCCGCGGAAAAGATTTTTGTCAACCTTGAGAAAATCTACGGAGTATTTCTTTTTTGTCTTTATCTCAAAAAACTTCTTCTTTGTGGGTTCAGATATCTCGCTGTCGAGAATATGAAACCTAACATAGGCAGATTCCGACACATTGTCCAAAAGAGACGCCATGACAACTATGGCGTGCCTTGAGTATTCTTCGGAGGTCGATATTGAGATGTCTATGGCTCTATGTTCCATGTGCGGTGTTTTGCTATATTTTTAAAAGGCGTTTTTTCAAGTTTCTCAACACATTTATTGCCTTGCCGCATGCGGGCATGGCGCGCAGCCTGTCCCTGTCAGATTTTGACAATCCGGCCGACAAAAACAATATTGCCGCAACCACTGCCGATATTGACGAATATGTCAGGAGTCTCGCCAGGGCATCGGCATTTGGGATTAGGAAATTTTTAATGAGCTCCGCAACAATAAAGAGCGCCGCCGCCGATATAAGCCCTCTGTGGTAGATTGTGCAAAATTGCTCTTTTAAAGAAATTCCCGTATTGCGGCAGACAAGATAAGACTGCACAAGCATGGTGATGAAATCGCTTGGAATTATCACAAACAGCACCGAGTAAACCCCCCACGATGTGCATGTCAGCAAATACACCGACGCGCTTGCCGTAATAACCGTTCTAAACAGGAAAAAAACCGCCAGCGCATTGAGTTTGTTTACCGCCATAAGAAGCGGATACTGCACTGTTGGAACTGTCAATATTAGCGCCGATACTATCAGCCATGAGAACATCACAGCGGTGGCGCTCCAGTTTTCGGGCATGCTCTTTTGAAGCCATACTTCAAAGAATAAGTCCGAATAGATTATTGCTATGACAGAGACAAGTGCTGAGAACGAAAACAGCACCCTACAAGAATCTAAATATATGCGCTTTAGCCTGGCGGTGTCGGAACAGGCGTAGCTCTTTGTAAGGTGCGGCAAAAACTGCCCCGATGCCTGGTTTATTATCATCATCATTATTGACGACGGTTTTGTGGCTGCCTGGTATATTGCATTCATAGCCATGCTTCCGAATGCCGAAAATAGAAAGGGATTTATTCCGTTAGAGGCAAATATTGCAAGGTTTGTTACAACAACCTTTACACTCATGGAAAACAGCTTGCCCGCCGTAGATATATTTGCGCTCAAGGGGTTGAACCTGAGCGGCTTGTAATAGAACTTTGCGGCAATATACGCTACTATTACCGACAATAGCATCACCGCCACGTTGGAGTAAATCCATCCTTCAAAGCCCCACGGGGTAAGAGACAGAACAGCAAACCACGCCAACACCTGCACGCTTCTTGTTCCGGTGCGCAGCAGCGAGCTTATATCGAACCTGTGAAAGCTGTTGAATACCGACAGTATCATCGGGAATACAAACGCGTTTAAAGACGACCCCAACACAAATATTGGCAAAGTATCTTCCGCCACTCTTTCAAGTTCTGGCGGAATTTTCTTAAACAGCGATATTATCTCTCCCGATAGCCCCAGCGTTATAAGATAGTTTAGCAGCGAGAAGAACAATGCTATGAGTATTCCCGTTGAAAACATCTTGTTGAACGAGGCAACATCGTTCTTTGCGGCACACATTGAAAAATACCTAAGAGACGATACCGAAAGCCCCGCCTCTGCTATATTTGCAACCATGAATATGCTTGAGAATAGAACGGTCAGCCCGAATGCGTCCTCGCCAAGCTTGGATATCAGAAATGGTATTACAATAATGCCCAATATTATAGAGACGGCTGTTCCTCCGCTCATGACGGAATAGTTGAATATAAGGCGTCCTATATTGGTCATTATGTTAGGCAGAATAATTTGTGCTTTTAAGCTTGGAACATCTAAGGCCGGCAAGCGCGCTTGTAAACATTTTTCTGGAGAGGCTTTTGCGCACGCTTAGCGTATACAGTTAGCTCTTGACAAGGGTTTTTATGGCAATAAATCTAAAAAAAATATTAAAATAAGTGGGCTGTTGAGATGAAGGTTTTGATTTTAGCTGGAGGGTTTGGAACAAGGCTTGGCGAGGAGACAATGCTCAAACCCAAGCCCATGGTGGAGATAGGCTCGTACCCGATTCTCTGGCATATCATGAAGATATACCACCACTTTGGTTTCGACGATTTCGTTATACTTTGCGGCTATAAGAGCTGTGTTATAAAGGACTTTTTCCTGAATTATTACACCAGGCATTCAGACATAACCGTAGATATGCGGGACAATTCCTTAAAGATACACCGCAACATCTGCGAGCCGTGGACCGTCACCCTGCTTGAGACCGGGCTTAATACCATGACAGGCTCGCGCATAAAGAAGGCCAGGAAATATGTCGGCGATAATCCCTTCATGCTGACCTACGGCGACGGCGTCTCAGACGTGGATATTAGCGAGGTTGTCAAATGCCATAAAAGCGCCGGCAAGTTTATAACTATGACAGC
This sequence comes from uncultured Opitutales bacterium, assembly GCA_944390805.1. Classification (GTDB taxonomy): domain Bacteria; phylum Verrucomicrobiota; class Verrucomicrobiia; order Opitutales; family Intestinicryptomonadaceae; genus CALXQW01. The sequence continues at coordinate 118,143 of CALXQW010000029.1, forward strand.
CGTTCAGCCTTCCGCGCGCTGGGGAAATCTTGCATTCGACAAAGACGGGAACATCGTTTCTTTTCAGGAGAAGCCCACTGGGGACAACTCATGGATAAACGGGGGCTTTTTTGTGTGCCAGCCGGAGGTGTTCGATTTTATTCCCGACGGGGAGTCTGTCGTATGGGAGAAGGAGCCTCTTGGTGCGCTGCTTTCTGCGGGACAGATGAATGTCTATAAGCACAAGGGCTTTTGGCATCCTATGGACATGCTGCGCGACAAAGAGATGCTAAACAGGCTTTGGAACGAGGGCAAGGCCCCTTGGAAGACTTGGAAGGATTGACGGGCATTTTTTTCTAATTGGAATTTAATATAATGTTTGGCGGCATATTTAGCGGTAGGCGGGTTCTGATAACAGGCCATGCTGGATTCAAAGGGGCGTGGTTGTCCTTATGGTTGCAAAGCTTGGGAGCCAAAGTTTTTGGGTATTCCAAGATTCCCGACGGAGACTACAAGCTATACGACGTATTGAAGCTGCCAGAAGTTATAGAGGACAGTTTTATAGGAGACATTTTAGACGCAGGTACTCTCGACAGATACGTTGCCTTCTGCAAGCCGGAGATTGTTTTTCACTTGGCGGCCCAGCCGCTTGTAAGGCTTAGCTATGAGCAGCCTGTTTTGACGTACGCAACAAATGTCATGGGAACTTTAAATGTACTTGAGGCGTCGCGCAAGGGTGGATCTGTAAGGGCCTTTGTGAATGTAACAACAGACAAGTGCTACGAGAATGTAGAGAAGAGCCAAGGGTACAAGGAAGACGAACCAATGGGTGGATATGATATGTATTCGTCGTCGAAGGGGTGTTCGGAGATTTTGACGTCGTCTTACAGGAGGTCTTTTCTTCAGGGAGGAAGACCTTTTGCATTGGCGAGCGCTCGCGCGGGAAATGTCATAGGCGGGGGAGACTGGTCGGCGGACAGGCTTCTGCCCGATTGCGTAAGAACTCTCCAACGCGGAGAGGATATAGTCATACGTTCTCCAGATTCAACTCGTCCGTGGCAGCATGTGCTTGAACCTCTGGCTGGATACATGCTGTTGGCTCAGCACCTTATGGAAGAGGGAGAGAAATTTGCGGAGGGTTTCAATTTCGGCCCGGAGGAATCTGAGGAGGTCCGCGTTATAGACGTGGTTGAAAAGGTCATAAAGATATGGGGCCGCGGACATGTGGTTGTAAAGAGCAAGGGGAATCCGCACGAGGCGGCAAAATTGAGCCTGAATATAGACAAGGCCAAGAGCAGGCTTGGATTTAAACCTGTATGGGGTGTTGACGAGGCTGTGTCAAAATCGGTTGAGTGGTACAGAAACTTTTACGATGGGAAAATTGATATGTCAGATTTTTCCATATCGCAGATAGAAGATTTTGTTTCCGCGGCAAGAGCGGAAGGCGTCTGTTGGAGCGCAAGATGAATAAGGAAGAAATTAGGGAACAGATTAGGGCTTTGGCAAAACAGTATGCGCGCTGCCTTGAAGAGGAGAAGGCTGCGCGCGGCAAAGACTCTTATGTGAGGGTCTCTGGCAAAGATGTAGGAGAGGCGGAGCTACTAAACATGATAGACGCTTCTTTGGATATGTGGCTTACTGCGGGGCGTTTCAACGATGAGTTTGAAAAGGAGTTTGCTCGCAGGTTGGGTGTGAAGTTTGCGCTTACGGCAAATTCGGGCTCGTCGGCTAATCTTCTTGCTCTTTCGGCGCTGACATCGGCAAAGCTCGGTAGTAAGGCTTTAAAGAAGGGGGACGAAGTCATTACTGTGGCGACGGGTTTTCCAACTACGGTAAACCCCATAATCCAAAATGGTCTGGTTCCGGTATTTGTAGATTGCGAGGTTGGCACATACAATATAGATGTATCGCATCTCGACAGGGCGCTGTCTCCTAAGACTAAGGCTGTATTCATAGCCCATACGCTCGGAAACATGTTCGATATGGACTGCGTATTGGATTTCTGCCAGCGCAACAACTTGTGGCTTATAGAAGACAGTTGCGACGCACTTGGTGCAAAGTATGGCGGCAGGCTTGCCGGCACGATAGGGCACATAGGCACATACAGTTTTTATCCGGCTCACCACATAACCATGGGCGAGGGCGGAGCAGTTGCAACGAACGACCCTCTCTTGTACCGCATACTTTTGTCTTTCAGGGATTGGGGGCGCGACTGTTGGTGTAAGCCTGGCAAAGACAATACATGCAAGAAGCGTTTCTCATTCTCGCTGGGGAATCTTCCTGCGGGGTACGACCATAAATACACGTACTCTCACATAGGCTACAATTTGAAGATAACCGATTGGCAGGCGTCAATAGGCCTTGCTCAGCTTGGGCGCTTGGACGACTTCCTATCGCGGCGCCGCAGAAACGCCACAAAATTGCTGGGGCTTCTTTCCGACTTGGAGGAGTTCTTCATATTGCCTAAGATATCTGAAAAGTGCGAGCCGTCTTGGTTTGGTTTTTTGATTTCCGTAAGGGAAGGTGCGCCGTTTTCCAAGCAGGAGCTTGTTGAGTATCTTGAAAATCACGGCATAGCCACGCGCCAGCTGTTTGCGGGCAATATTTTGCGCCAGCCAATGATAACCCAGGCTGATATAAAGCTGCGTATAGAGGGCGGGCCCTTGAAAGATTCCTCAAGTCTGACCGAGGCCGATTACGCCATGTTGCCTAACAGCGAATTTATAATGAATTCAACATTTTGGGTGGGAGTGGCTCAGAATGTTTCGGAGTCGGATATGGATAGGACGTCGGAAGTTTTGCACGGGTTTGTGCGCGAGAGGACGAAATGAAATTTATTCCTCTTACAGTTTGCGGGGCGTATGTGGTGAAGTCCGAGCCGTTTTGCGATGAGCGCGGGTCGTTTGCAAGGCAGTTTTGCAAGAGGGAATTTGCATCTGTCGGGATAGATTTTCAGATAAAGCAGTGCAATATTTCAAGAAATACCCGCAAGGGCGTGCTCAGAGGAATGCACTATCAGAAGGAGCCGTATCCGGAGGTGAAATTGGTATCATGTCCGGAGGGCAGGGTGTACGACGTAATATTGGATTTGCGCAAAGATTCGCCGTCGTACTTGAAATGGGAGGCCGTGGAGCTTTCAGAAGACAATGGAAAGAGCGTATATATACCTTCGGGCGTGGCGCATGGTTTTCAGACTCTTGAGGATAACTCTGCCGTGTTTTACCAGCTTGGCGAATTTTTCATGCCCGAATATTACTCCGGCGTGCGCTGGAATGATCCTGCCTTTGGCATAGTATGGCCGGAATGCGAAAACAGAATTTTAAATAAGAGGGATTCCGAATATGAGCTGTACTTGCAATAAACGTCTGCTTCTGACTGGCGCTACGGGGCTTTTGGGCAGGGTTGCAGCGGAGCCTCTGTTAAATTCCGGCTACGAAGTCTACGCTCTTACCATAGACAAGGTAAACCCAGACAACGGATTTACGTGGATAAACTGCAATATATTCGATTCCGACGGGGTATCGCGCGCCTTTAAAGAGCTCAGGCCCAGCCATCTTATGCATTTTGCATGGATTACAACCGGAGACTATCTTACAAACAATCTCAACTTTGATTTTCTCCGCGCAAGCCTTTGTTTGCTGGAGAATTTTGCGGCGTGCGGAGGTGTGCGCGCGGTGTTTTCCGGTACGTGTTTTGAGTATGGATTTAAGCAAGAAAGGCTTAAGGAGTCTGACGAGGTTCGTCCGCTGAGTGTATACGGCAAGTGCAAAAATTGGACTCGCGAGGCGGCCGAGCTGTTCTGCGCAAACAACGGCATAAGCTTTGCATGGGGACGCATATTCAATTTGTTCGGCAGCGGAGAGGCTCCTACAAGGCTTACGGGGTCCATAATAAAGAATATTTCGGAAGGCAGAAAGACGCTTATAAAGAGCCGCTCTATAATTAGGGATTACATATATTCAAAAGATGTCGCCGCGGCTTTTGCCGCCATTTTAGACTCTGAGGTTTCCGGCGCAGTAAACGTATGCACGGGCAGGGGCGTTTCCATAGAGGAATACGCCAGAGCGTTGGCGGGCGCATTTGGGGCTGAGGATCTTTTGGAGTTTGCCGATATAGCCGGCAATCAGCCCGAATATATAGTTGGCGACAATACCCGCCTTGTAAATGAGGTTGGTTTTGTGCCCAGATACAATTTGCATACCGCTGCGGAGGAGATCGCAAAATTGTCCAATGTCTGCAGAGGATAAATTTGCCTCTTAAATTTCTTTATAGATTTTTGCAGGTTTAAAACCTGCAAGTTCTGTAGAAATTATATCTTTTGGTTTTGTCATTTCTCCAGTATGGCCTTTAACGGTGCTGTAAGCGTTAATTTATATTTGCATTATGCAATGTATTACAACGCGATAAGATATAGGACTTTTATTTGTGCTTTAGATTAGCTTCCCGAAAACATCTTTACTTTGTTATTTTGAAATACAGGGCAATTGAAGTTTATATAAATAATAGAAAAGTTTCCCCAAAAAAAATGTCCGACCTAAAAAGGGTCGGACAAAATGGTTGGCCGATAGGGACTCGAACCCCAACAAAAGGTGCCAGAAACCTTTGTGCTACCATTACACCATCGGCCAATTTTTGAAAGCAGTGTATGCTCTATCTTTTTTGATTTTCGTCAAGCATTTTTTTACGCGGCGCATTTTTGTTTTGTGCCTTGCGTGCTTTTTAGGCCATATTAAAAGCCCTATTTGTATTATATTTTAATCTTTAAGCGAATTAGGCCCAACTCGAACTTCTCCTATATCCGTATGAGAGTTTCCTCCTTTTGGGGCTGATATTGTAAGAGAGGAAAAATCTCCCTTGCCTGTAAACTGGGTTTCAAAACTCTTTATGATTTCACCTTCGTTCGATATGTTGCATACGGCGCGGTTGTCCTTTGTTATGGCTATGCTGAACTCCAGCCATTCTGAGAATATGTCTATGTTCTCGCTGGCACCTTCAAACTTTAATGAACCTTTTGATATGGAAAGTTCGTTGCCCTTGTTATTTTTGTTAAATCTTATGAGCAGTTCTGAATCGGGATAAAGGCGTAGCTCAATCTTGGAGAATACCTCACCTTTTGGAGCTCTAAATTTGAATATTAGCTTAGAGCGCTTAGTCTTGTCTGAATTTGATTCTAACCGTATGTATTTCTTCTCTCCGTCCGTCTTTACCGCAACGGCAGTTTTGTCAAAATCAGATGGAAGTTCCACATTAGATGGTAGGCCGCCGGCAAACTCCGACGGATAATTCGTTGAATTTTCCGCTCCGTAAGGGGAATAATCAGGAGCATGCGGTGCTCTTCCCGTAAGCTCAACTCCGCATGAGAGCCCTTTTAATCTTGATAAAACATCTTTTGAGGCTCCAGCTTCCCCAAGTTTGAATGTCTTAAAACCAATCTTCTTAAACGATGGGTTGTTGTCGGAATAGTTCTCAAGATGCGGATTCTCTATGAATGAACCCTCGTCTCTACCATCAAAACTTTTCCATTTATCGAAACTGTATCCCGCAAAATTTATGGGTTTATTGTTCCTGTTCCAATAGATATTCTTGGAGAATTTCACAGCTTTTGGCGGAAGAGGATAATCGTTCCTCAGAAGCCTCCCATCGGAAAAAACTAATATGTTTTTAGTATATACAAAAGAATTGTCGGCAGTCCTTCCAAGCCCAACTTGCGAGACTTCTGAGTCTTCAAATATATTGTTCCTTACAACAACATTCTTGCCGTAATGCATAAAATAGGAATCGTCCTGGCAATTCTTCACATGGTTGTTCTCTATTATCCAACCAGAGCTGCCCTCGTCGTTATATATCCCCCATGCACCATAGCGGTGCCTGCTTATATTAGAAATGTCGTTGCCGGAAATTTTGGAATTAGGGCAGGCTCCAAGTGTGTATATGCCGCCCATGTCGTCTATCCACCCCTTGCCTATATTGGAAATCTTGTTGTTGCATACGGACATGTCCCGCGTTGAGGTCTTCCCGAATCCCCATGTCCAGCCAACGCTTATTCCCGTGTAGAAACCTTCGGATATGCTGTTATTTATAATAGCAACCTTAGGGGCATCCTGCGCGAATATCGCAACCGCAGCCAAGTTAAATTCTCCGTATCCTGCTATAGCATTGTTTCTTACCAATATCCCCTCAGCAGAATGCCTCTTCTTGCTCTCTCCAATACGTATTGCACCTGTACCCATAGATGAGAATGCGCAGTTCTCTATCTTGGAGTCTTTGCTGCCCACTCCAAAATTTACAGCGTATGGATCTATGTTTTTAAAATCGCACGAGAGTATAGATATGTTTCTTGCGTTTCTTATCTTTACCAAAGAATCCGCCTCGTTTGCAGCCTGCCCCATGAGGGTTATCACTCCGTTGGGTTTTCTTTGCTGTCCTGCGTATTCAAAATGCAAGTTCTCAATAGTAAAGTTTTCTACAGGGCTTTCCTCTTTGCCCTCAATGATGATGTGCGAGGCCTTAGGACTGTAATATGCCTGTATGTTATTTTCATTCTCACCCTTTCTTGGAAGATAGAAGATTTCCCTCTTTGTAGAATCGAAATAAAACTCTCCCTCCTCTGTTAGGGCGCTTTTGATATTAACAAGCCTGAAGCGTGGCGCGTTATCCCATCTGAAAGTGTTGTACCTCTGATCTGAGTGAAGTGTCAGCGCGCTGAAGCCGTCTTCTCTATCCCTCAATGAGGCTATGGCAAATTTAAACTCGTTCCATACGCAGAACATCTGCAAGTAGGTGTTCTTTAATTCGTCCTTCGACAAGCCTCTGAGAATCTCTCCGGCATCTGGGCGCACAAGCAAGGGAAGGGCACAAAAACCCTTCTTTGGTTTAAAAGAACTGTCTATTGAACACTTGCCGGCGCTCCAGAAGAATCCGTTTTTAGGTAGATATGCATTCTCGGCGCGCCTATTGTTTACAAATAGACTAAGTACGCCTCCTTCAGCGTCGGGAAGGCTCGCTTTGAGAAGATCCCCATCGCGAGTCCAAGATTTTATCTTCTTCGCAAAAACAAGCTTTGCTCCATCTTTCCCGCGCAGAGTTATTCCCGAATGTTCCGCTGTTATTATTAGGTCGGAATTTATGAATGTTTCTCCGGAAATCTCTACGGTCTTTTCTCCGCGCTTTGCAGCGGCGTCCAGCATATCTTTTAAATGCTCAGTTGTGTTTGCGGATGCCGTCATGCAGCTAAAAATAAACGCAAACAATATTCCAATAACAATTCCTGAACTCCTACCCATATTCTATTTTCCTTTTAAACTATCTCTTACGTAAACTATATATTTCTTATAGAAATTTTATTTCTGTTTGCTGCTTGCTATCAAGAAAAAACGTCATGGCTACAAGGATGAATGTGTTTTGTAATATTGCAAAGTCTACCTTGCAAGAGCGCATAGAATAAAAAAGACGCAACCTGTTGAAGGCTGCGCCATGTAAGAGATTTATTTATAAAAGAGTTAATCTATTGTATCCAGTGCATTTTGAGCGGCCTGTGCCCAGTATGCGCTCTGCGGGTTTGCAATTATCTTCTCAAGCATTTCCTTTGCGGTTTTTGCGTCTCCGCCGGACAGAGAAATCATTGCCGAGTTAAACGCCGCCTCCGCCCTGTATGCTCCAGATAAATCCTTGTTCGCGGCAATATCATCAAGAAGCTTCTTGCCGTCGGCAGATTTTCCAGATTGCGCAACACTCATAGCTTGGCCCAAAAGCGCCCTTCCTAAAAGTACCTGTCCATCGAGATCAGCACAGGCAGCTTTATATGTTTCAGCCGCTTTTGCATAGTCTTTTGCCTCATATAGAGCATCAGCATTTTGCAGCAGCGCAACACCCGCAAGCGCTGTACCCGAATTTGCCTTTGCAAATGCTTCAAGCTGTTCTGAAGTTGACGCCTTCTCATATGCAGACGCAAGTGAATTGAAAGAGTCGCTCTTATATATCTTCCAGCCCTTAACGCCTACTATTATGGCAAAGACCAGAACTATCATCGTGATGATAAAAGTCTTGTTCCTCTTCCAATAGAGCCAAGCCTTGTCTTCAAATTCAAGGCCTTCAAGATCTTCATCAAGTATCACCGTCTTGCGTTCGTCAGATACCGATATGGATTCTCCCATTATAGGATCAGACACTACTTTGGGATCTCCTGAAGACAAATCTCCCGCTTTTGGAAAAGGTTTATTCCGAGCCTGGTGCGGCCTTCTATTTCTGTTTTCGCTCATAAAATTTTCTCAGATTAAAACGTGAATATTTAAAAATAATCGGTTCGTAATCAAGCTTTTTTCATCTATGGGAAATCTGTTTTGCCTGTGTTTTGAGTTCTATGTACAAAACTTTTCCAAAGAAATTTAATTCGTTAAAGTTTTTAATATAAATATTCTTTATGGCTTTTTTATAATTTACATCTTTGCCGAATAATAAAAAAGCGCGCCGGAAAATTTCCAAAGCGCGCTTAAAACTTTTATAATAGTCCTTATACGAGTTTGTATTCACCCTGCACGGGAACTGGCTCGATTTTGCGGATCTGCCCGAGAGCAAGAGACTTGTGGTTGTCAAGATAGCACTGCTGCGACTTCTCTTTTATCCATGCATATTTGAATCTCTTGCCGGAATATGCAGCCTCTCTTCCTGCTATGGCAATCAGGCATGAATTTACTTGTTCTGGCATCCTGTTTGTGTGCTCTCCATTGCGGATATGGTCCAGCAGGAATTTGTGCTCGTTTACAAGAGACTGTCCAAAACCCTTTCCTTTTGTATATTCGTAGGGTTTTTCTCCGGTAATTCTATATGGCCCGCTGAAAGACAAAGTTGCCGTTCCCTTTGTTCCAACAAACTTTTCATACCTCATGCCGGATGTATTGTTCTCTTGGCAGCACATGCTTGTTACTGTGACGTCGCCGGGGAATGTGTAGGTTACCGCCATATTGCTGAAACGGTCGCCCTGCCTGGGATTGTTCAAATTCAAAGCTCTGCCTCCGCGTCCTACAACATCGAGCGGTTCTATGTCTCCTAACCCCCAAAGAATTATATCCAAATTGTGTATGTGCTGCTCAACATGCTGGTCTCCGCTTGTCCAGCGGAATGCCAGCCAGTTGCGCATCTGGAAATCCACCAAGTTTGGATCCATATCGGCGCATTCCTTCTGCATCCAGCCGTCAAGATATTTTCCGCTGTACCTCATCACATGGGCGGCGGTAATATCTCCTATCTGCCCGTCGCGTATTCTGTTTATTATATCCTGATACGCCTCAAAGTATCTTGTCTGCGTTCCGCAAACTACGCACAGCTTCTTCTCATTTGCAAGAGGTATAAGTTCCTCCCTTACCTTTCTTGCGCCAACTGCGTCTATTGCAACGGGCTTTTCGGCAAATATGTGTTTGCCGGCTTTAAGGGCGGCTTCTATGT
>CALXQW010000030.1 GCA_944390805.1 uncultured Opitutales bacterium
GCGCGCGGAGCTACGGCCATGTGCTGCTGGCTGCCCAAAGAGGATCATGCAGGAACTGAAGGCTTCAGGAGGGAGCTGGCGCGCTACAACATAGGGGCGCAAGATTACGACATGCAGAAGGCAACCATCGAATGGGAAAAGCGCATGGCAGATTTGAAGGCCAGGCAGGCCAAGGCAAAGGCTGAGGGTAAGCCCATTCCCACCCTTCCATGGAACCAGATGACAAAGCCCACAGAGATGGGAACTAATCCAACAAATTATCCCTACGGGCATTACAACAAGATGCTGCATCCAATAAGGGGCTACACAGCACAGGGAGTTCTATGGTATCAGGGAGAAAGCGATACCGGTGGCGACAGGGCAAAATTCTATGCTGAGAATTTGGAGTATTTCATAAAGAACTGGCGCAGGATATGGAACGACAAGAATCTGGCATTTTACATGGTTCAGTTGGCGTCGTTCACTGCAGGCGGCAATAACAACGGCTGGTGCGGAGTTCAAAATGCGCAGTTTGCCATGAGCAGAAAGATGAAGAATGTAAAGACGGCTCCAAGCATAGACTGCGGCGAGGAAAAAGACATTCATCCAAAGGAAAAATCAATTCCGGCAAAGAGACTTGCGAAGATGGCACTTAAAGACATCTATAAAAAGGATATTGCGTGCGCGGAGATTCCGTATATCAAATGTGCAAAAATTTGCGGGAATAAGGCTGAGATAAGTTTTGAGTCGTATGGGGCGGAAGTTGTCTGCAAAGGACAGCCGCGCGGATTCGAGATAAAATGCTTTGGGCAGTGGATACAGCCAAAGGCTGAGTTTAAAGACGGCAAAATTCTGCTTTCTTCGCCTGATGGGCAAAATATCCAGGCAGTACGTTATCTTTGGAGGGCATGGTGCATGCCAGATATTTGCCTATTTTCAAATGGAAAGCCAATTCCCAATTTCAATTCGGAGTTAAATTAGAACTGAAATTGAAAATATAGGCGCAAAGATATATTTTTTTGGAGGGAGGCCGAATTTACGGCCTCTTTTTTTACAATGAAAACGTCCTTTCAAATTTTATTATAACAAACACGGAATAAGATATAAAACCGCCCTGTGGCTCAAACGTTTGAGCATGAAAGAAAAAACAAAAATTTTCTTGAGTTTGTCGGGTTAAAGTGCAAGAAAATATAATGCATTAAGATAATTATTACGCCGCGCAGTGTTAAGATGCCGTGGGCATACACCGCACATAGCGCCTTAATTATATTCAATTAACCGACTTATATTACAATGAACATTCACGAATATCAGGCAAAAGAGTTATTCAACAACTATGGAGTGCCGGTTTCAAAGGGAGCTATAGCCCAGAAGCCGGAGGAATTTGAACAGGCCATAGCCAAGCTTGAGGGAGACCAGATAGTGGTAAAGGCCCAGATTCACGCTGGCGGCAGAGGCAAAGGAAAGTTTGTCGACGGTTTTGAGGGCGGAGTGAAGCTTCGTCCAAGAGCTGAGGCAGCTGCAACTGCCGCAAAGATGCTTGGAAACATTCTGGTGACCAAGCAGACTGGGCCGGCAGGCAAGAAGGTAAATACCATTTATTTTACCGAATGTTCCGATATCAGCAAAGAGTATTACCTTTCAATTCTGATGGACAGGGCCTCAGGAGGAGCAGTGATTATAGCGTCAACAGCTGGCGGCATGGACATAGAGAAAGTTGCCGCAGAGACGCCTGAGAAGATATACAAGGTGTATGTTCATCCAGAGCTTGGATTGCAGCCCTTCCAGATGAGGCAGCTGGCGTTTTTCTTTGGTTTTGGAGAGAAGGAGCTGATGAAGCAGTGGTCTAAGGTGATAAACGGTTTGTACCGTCTATTCTGGGAGAAAGACTGCTCTTTGGTTGAGGTAAATCCGCTGATACTTACAACCGACAACAAGATACTTGCGCTCGATGCCAAGGTAAATTTTGACGACAACGCAATTTATCGCCATCCGGACATTCAGATACTGCGCGATCTTACAGAGGAGGATCCAAAGGAGATACAGGCCTCCAAGTTTGGATTAAACTACATTGCGCTCGACGGCAATATAGCCTGCATGGTAAATGGAGCAGGTCTGGCGATGGCCACAATGGATATAATAAAATACTACGGTGGCAATCCGGCGAACTTCCTCGATGTAGGCGGCAGTGCCAACGAGGAGGCAATTACAGAGGCGTTTAAGATTATCACACAGGATCCGCACACGAAGGGAATTTTGGTCAACATATTTGGCGGCATAGCCAAGTGCGACATTATCGCGCAGGGCATATTGAATGCCGTAAAGAATGTGGGTCTTTCGATTCCGTTGGTTGTGCGTCTTGAGGGCACAAATTACGAGATAGGCAGAAAGCTTTTGGCGGATAGCGGCATAAAGCTTGAAACTGCGGCGTCTCTTGCCGAAGCGGCGGAGAAAATCGTTAAAATTGTACAGGGCTAATCCATCATGAGTATACTTGTAAATAAAGACACAAGAGTTGTAATAAGCGGTATAACAGGCGGAGCGGGTTCTTTCCACGCGCGCCAGTGCATGGCCTACGGCACGAAAGTCGTTGGCGGAGTGACTCCCGGTAAAGGCGGAATGCTTTTTGACGACAAGGTTCCGGTATTTAACACGATAGCGGAATCCGTCGAGAAGGAAGGTGCGGATACCTGCATGATATTTGTTCCTCCGGCATTTGCGGCAGACGCAATATTGGAAGCGATAGATGCAAAGGTTAAGCTTATAGTTTGCATAACTGAGGGCATACCGGTAAAAGACATGGCATTGGTAAAGTCGCGTCTGGAGCACAAAGACTGTGTATCAAGGCTGATTGGGCCAAACTGCCCAGGAATCATAACTCCTGGAGAGTGCAAGGTTGGAATACTGCCCGGATACATTCACAAGCCCGGAACAGTTGGAGTTGTAAGCCGTTCTGGAACTCTGACGTATGAGGCCGTCTGGCAGCTTACATGCTTGGGTTATGGACAGAGCACCTGCATAGGCATAGGCGGAGACCCAATTAACGGTACAAGCCATCTTGACGCGGTAAAGATGTTCACGGAAGATCCGGCCACGGAAGCTATCGTTATGATAGGTGAGATTGGCGGAGACGGAGAACAGAAGGCTGCTGCATGGCTTAAGGAAAACTGCAAGAAGCCTGTTGCTGCATTCATAGCCGGAACAACCGCGCCTAAGGGCAGAAGAATGGGACATGCAGGCGCCATAGTAAGTGGCAATCAAGGATCGGCTGCTGATAAGATAGCCGCGCTTGAGGCTGCTGGAGTTGCTGTTGCGCCAACACCCTCTTCCATAGGAGAGACTCTGCTTAAGAAGTGGGGAAAAATGTAATTTGAGGAAATAAAAGATATTTCCTATATAAGTATGAAGGCCCGTACTTTTTTGTGCGGGTCTTTTTTTATATAAAAATCTTGAATAGACAGACTCATAACGTCATCATAGCCGCAAAGATATTTGAACATATGTTAGATAAGATAAGGAAATGACTGTAATATTCTCAATATATCTTATAGTTATAGCTCTTATACTTGGAATGATATGGGTTCCCAAAAACGACTTTTACGGAATAAGGTGCCCATGGAGCATGTATTCAAAGGATGTATGGGTAAACATACACAGGACATGGGGATATGCTGAAGCATTGCCCTTGTGCGCGGCAAGCACGGCATTATTTACTGGAGATATAGGCATAGATGCCATGCTCGTGGCGCTTGTAATTCCGCTATTATTGACTCTGCCATACTCCTACGCAGTTTACAAGGCAAAGCTTGGCATTTACAAGCAAAACAAGGCGCTTGAATTTATAGTCTCCGACGGCGCCTTCACGGTGTTTGCGCTTATATTTTCGGCAGTGGCTTTCATCTGTCTAAAGGAACAAGCGGATGTTTTAAAGCCTTTTGACGGGGCGAAAATCGCCACGCACTTCAATGCCGCCAACAAGCCCGACGGCTGGATGAATACAGCCGACTTCCTTAAAGACATGCGAAACATGCAAGCCGGTTCCGTCTTTCTCTGCGCCACAGTTGCATTTATCGCAATATTTTTCACTAAGGGAGTGTTTGAAAAGAGGCAAAATATTTGCTCAAAAATCGTGATTGGATTATTTTCATTCTGCCTATGCGCAAGCGCAAACATCATATATTTCACAGGTATAATAGTCTCTGTCGCGGCGGCGAATACTCCTATAGGAGGAAGACAGGTAAGCATAGACTTATATGGAGCGCCATGTATATATTATCTTATCGGCTTTGCCGCCACATGTGCACTGGCATATCCAATTCTTGCCGCTCTTAGAGCATACGTATGTCTAAACCTCGATTCCGAATGTGCGCCCTACCCTAATACTTGCAAGGAATAAGCAAGCACAAAAATATGTGATTTTCCCGACAACGATATATTTTATTTTAACGCAATTGCAGTTAAGATAGGTAAAGAAATAATCATTCATATATTACGCATGCCCCCTATTGTATGTACCGAAGAGATATATTCCATATAAGACCGGCATACGGCATAGGCGACATAATGACTGTATTTAGATATAGCCTGCCTACATCAAAATAAAACCAAAATATATCCATAAAAAATTAAATTAACGCAAATACAACTATAATTGATATATTTTTTATTAATGAAAAAAAATAAATGTTTGACTTTGAGTTAAAACTTTACTTATTATTAGAACATAAATTTGTTATTGAAAAAGTTCTCATAGTCATAAAAAGCAACGGCCTTTCAAACGAAGGCCGTTTTCTTTTATATAAGAGCTCAATAATATAGCATGCAGCAATGAACATGTATGCTAAAAGCGCCATTAGAAAAGCACATATATGAGAGCTCCCAGAAGATTTGAGAAAGAAAGCTATGATATAGTCAATTCTGTTGCGTATCCAATTGCGCCGAGACCGGAACAATATTGAGGAATTTTTCCAAATAACAGATCATCTATTTCAAGATGGAGATGGCCACACAAAATTGCCCTTACAGAATTTTTACCTGCAAGATAATCCATAAATTCAAGTGTATCCGCCGTAGGTTTTTGAATTAGCCTTGCGCCCTCCTGGGGGAAGAGAGCAAGCTTGTCGTCTGGAACGGCAACAAGAGCCGCGCGGACATTGTTATTTTTCTTCATGACCGCATTAAATATCTTCTGTGTATATATGGGGATATGAAATCCTAATATGATAGGATACCCCTTTTTCTCTTCCTGCTTAATTCTTTCCAGAGCAATCTTTGGAAAATTATAATAATTGTTGTCTATAGATATAAAATTCACGCCCCCATATATCATGGAGGCAAATACTATATCATGCCGAGCAAGCTCTTCTAGCTCTTTTATATTCTTCTTGTCCGGATAAAGTCCGGTGCGTTTGTCCCAGACATATTCGCTATATTCGTGGTTTCCCATTGCCAAAAGCCTATTTTTAGAAGGCAAATATTTTTTGGAAACTTCAAAATTCATCTGAGAGCCGAAATCTATAAGATCGCCGGTGTGAAAATAAAATGCTCTATTCTTTTTTGCATAGGCCACAGAGGCAGCGAGAAACCCTAACATTCTATCATTTTCAAGAGTAGTCTGAGGAACTCCAGAGTAAGCCAGATGCCTTTTCTTAGCCACTTCCTGCTTTTTAGAATTGTCGCGGCTATCGCAGAAACACAAGTGGGAATCTGATACATGAACAACACTTATAGGTTTGGGAAGACCTATTTTCAGATTTATCCGTTTCCATTTTAAATAGGAAGATGTGTCTGCAAGGACATCGAGAACGGCAGTTCCAGATATTACTCCGCCAGCGAGCAGCTTAAAGAATGATTTTCTATCCATATAATAACAAATTTATATTTTTTATCTTAAAAGCCCTATTGTCATTTTCAATATATTTATTGTTTTAAAGATTCCTAGCATAGCCCCATTAGTGTCAGGGTTAAGATATTAAAATTCCTATAAGTTTGAAACTGATCTCAAAGCACGCACCAATATCCAGATATGGAACTGACGTTCAAAATAAAAAATATTAATTTTCGTTCAAAGAATTAAAGGTTAAATTCTTCTATTGTAAGAACTACAATAACAGAGAATAAATATATAAGGGTTAATATTCTCCCCTGAAAACCATAAGCTACCGACATAGCTCGCACCACATATTTAGCTTATATATAGCAATTAGAACATCTTAATCTACAAAGAAGAATTTGATTAGCACTTTTAACTACCGTTCAAATAAGCATATTTTAAGCAAAAATTCCTTCAGCATTACAATGAGTGTATAGCGAGAATAAAAATTTCAAAATAGATGAAATTTCCAATGAACAAAAATAAATAAACTTCGTCTTAGGCTACGGGGGAAATAAAATACCTAGATCAAAATAACAAATAAATATAAAAAGGGAGAGAATAAAAAAACATGAAAAGATTTAAAATATTATATCCGCTTATAATATGCCTTCCAATATCAATGGTTTTAATTATGATGATAGCATTACTGTGTTACGAGAGAAACACATTAAATCAGGAAGCTTTTATAGACATAGCATCAAAATGGGGAGATAAACAATTGCTCGAAGCTCCATTCATAATATCATCAGACAAAAAACAAATCTACATGCCAGAGACTCTCGATGCGAGCACAATAATAACGCCAGAAATAAGATATAGAGGCATACACGAGTTTGTAATATATACAGCAGATATTCAAATAAACGCAAAGTTTCTTCCATCATCAAAATACATAGCAGAAGGAAAGCTTCATGAATATATACTTCTTGGATTTAGACTCACATGCAGCAATAGCGTAAATAACATAAAAGCCAGTATAGATTCAGTTCCAATAAACTTTTCTTACGATTCAAACTTAAAAATGTTCACGTCGAAAGTAAGCACTAAAGATTTCGATAAATACGGCACGGTAAAAATATCATTAAATCTTAGAGGAGCAACAAGGCTGCATATAGCTCCGTACGCAAAGACAAATACAATAAATATCACTTCAAACTGGGGAACTCCAAGTTTTTCAGGAGACTATCTGCCCACATCAAGAGAGATATCAAAAGACAAATTTTCAGGAACTTGGAATATTAATTCATTCACAACCCCCTCCGCATCAATAAAATATTATGAAAATGCAACAAGAGGTGTTGGCGTTGACTTGCTGATGCCAATAGACATATACAGGCAGACGAATAGAGCCATATCATATTCATTTCTGTTTATAACCATATTCATAGTCTCCATAATCGCAACCGAATATTTTACAAAAGAAAGGCTCGATATAATTCAATATATATTGGCAGCAGTAACGCCTGTTGTATTCTATTTAATGGTATTATCATTCGCGGAACATATAGGTTTCAATGCCGGATTCTCCATCAGCGCCCTGTTATGTTCTGTGCTTATTGCATGTTATATAGGGGTTGCCATAAGCAAGCTGAAAGTAGGAATAACAATATTTGCATTCAATATGATAGCCTATGCGGTTATGTTCATACTTTTGTATCTTGAGAATATATCGCTTTTGGTTGGAAGCATAGTTGTGTTTATAATACTTGCCATACTCATGGCTATGACTGCAAAGGCAAACAAATCGATAGATATAGAGAAGATATAACAACTATAATTTAATAAATAACAAAATCTTTTATGCGGAATAATTCCAATACTCCGCATAAAAGATTATTTCATCTAATAGGCACAACACTAGTTACTTATATTTTATTAATAATTACACGTTTAAACAATTTTAATGCGTTTTATAAAATATTAGGCTGAAACATCAAGAGAGAGCAATCTAGTTAGTATGGGGGTCTTTCAAGATGGTCTAATATGTAAACAAAAGAAAGACATAGTAAGGTAAAAAATGAAAATTATAAAAATATGCACACTGTTCATAATATTTTTTATACTGTATGTTATTTATATAATTTCATCATACGGTGTTTATAAAGATATCTCATTGATTTCTCCAAGAGAAACAGCTCTACTATTGGGAACAGGAAAATTTTTAAGGAACAACAAACCCAATAAATACTATTGGGGACGTATAGATGCTGCCACAAACTTATATAAAGAAGGGAAAGTAAAAAAGATCTTAGTTTCAGGAGACAACTCATCTGTTGACTATAACGAACCTGAACAGATGAAGAGAGATTTAATATCCAAAGGGATTCCTGCTGAAGACATAATATTAGACTATGCCGGACTTAGAACTCTCGACTCCATAAGACGTGCCAAAAACGTATTTGGAGTAAATTCTCCAATTATAGTAACGCAATACTACCATGCCAAAAGAGCTCTATACTTATGTGATAAAAGCGGAATAACTAATGCAATAGCATTTGAAGCCGTTGCAGATGTTCCTTTTTTCTACAAACTGCGTAACAACACTAGAGAGATTCTTGCGTGGGTAAAAGCATGGATAGACATTAATATACTAAAGAAAAAAGCAAAATTTGAAAATTAACAAACTAAAGATAAGAAACTATCTAAGAAATATTTTATCTAAATTCTAATAGTATAAACGTTCATATAAAATATTCACATCAAGCTAAGGATAAGCCGCATATAAATTTAAAATAGGAAATAAAAAAGCCGCCTATACATGGCGGTTTTTTATTTATAAAAGTATAGAGCAATTCTTATATAGGATAAAATAGG
The DNA here is from genome assembly GCA_944390805.1 of uncultured Opitutales bacterium. Taxonomy (GTDB): domain Bacteria; phylum Verrucomicrobiota; class Verrucomicrobiia; order Opitutales; family Intestinicryptomonadaceae; genus CALXQW01. Next base: position 8,669 of record CALXQW010000030.1, read on the forward strand.
CTATTCTACAGCAAATTGTATAGTGACAACACAGGTTATTTGTTTCTCAACAGAGGAAGTATCGTATACGCCATAGTCGCTTATTTCATTTGATAGAGGCTTTGTTATCTGAAACACGCCCTGAGACGCCGAAACAACTTTACCCAGCTTTGCGCCACTTCCCAGAACTAGCAGTTTTGCGCGTTCTTTTGCGTTTTCTGAAGCTTTCGCCATAAGTTCAAGTTTTAATTCCTCAAGTTTAGAATAAAAATATTGCGGAGGATAAGAATTTACAGAAATGCCTTTCTGAACAAGAGATGCTACGTCATTTGACAATTTTTCAATTAAGACAATATCATCAGATCTATAAGATATAGAAAGAGTGTATACATATGAGGATATCTCATCTGTAGTATATCCCTTATCGTTTCTCTTATAGATTTGCGAAAGAGTAATTGTAGGAGATAAATCTTTTACAGAAAGCCCCTGCTCTTTAAGAAAATCAAATAGAACTTTTTTCGATTCTTGAATTTTATCGTATGCCTTAGACGCAATAGGATCTGCCGCTTGAACATCTGCACGCCAGGATGCCCTATCCGATTGAACAATTTTAGAAACACTTCCTTTAACCCTTATACTACCTTCATTTCTAAACAATATAGAAGGTTTTACTAAAATAAGTGCACAAACGATAGTACTCAGGCAGATAAGAATGACTGAGAGAAATACGGTTTTTTTCATAATAACTGGCTGTTTTTTATAATTTATGAGAGCTAAATAAAAATGGAGATTTTTCTTTTAGATAAGAAAAAGTTCTTGTAAAGGAAATTTAGAGAAAATTTTTATACAAAGAGATATTCCTCATAACCAATGCAAAAACAAAGACTTACAGGAGAAGATTTTTATACCAACAGCCTAAGAGAGTGGATTATAAGAGTGATTTGGGAAGATATGGTGTAAGAGGATATTATGATTGGAGCTAGTAGTCGAGGTAGGTTTTTCCCGCAAAGAGCATGGAGCGTTGAGTAATAAGGGTTGGTGGGGTGGTAGGATAGCAAGCGAGTAGGCGTGGGCTTATCTATTTCTCGGCGAAGGGGGCAAGACTGGGTTATCAGATGCGTGTGGGTAAATATACAAAAAGAGAGGCGCAAGTTCCTGGAAGGAACTTGCGCCTCATAGTACTGGCAACGACCTACTCTCGCGCACCAGCGGGGGCGCACTACCATCGGCGGCTGAGAGCTTAACGAGCGTGTTCGAG
>CALXQW010000031.1 GCA_944390805.1 uncultured Opitutales bacterium
GAGCTGCGCACCCATAAGCGCCTTATCGATATTGTAGGACCCACGGCCAGCACGGTCGACGAGCTTAAGAAGCTCAATCTTCCTGCGGGTGTGGATATCACCATCACGATATAGTTTAAGCTTCATCTTAGAGGGGATAGTTTAGATTTCCTCTAAGAGAAAAAGTTCTTTGAAAGTTTTGCCCGATGGCAATAGGCGAGAGATGAAAATCCGCCTGTTCATCGACGGGGTGCTTTGCATTGTTTGGAAAGACAACTTTCCTTGCAGCGCACGCAAGCTGTCGGGATGATGCCACTGAAGAAAAATGAGCTTTGAACCGCCATTACCGCGTCTTACAATTCGCTGGGCGGCCTGTTTTTGGCTGCAAAAATTATTCTGACAAGGGAAAAACGTCTAAAATTTAAGCCGTATCTGCCGAAAGGCGGATACGGCTTTTTTTTGTATAAGTTATACTTGTGAAGGAGTTTAATTTGCCTTAACTTAGAACTATACTTCTAGGCTAGACACCGCATGCGGCTTACTAGCCGGCAAACTGTGTATTTAATGGCTCTTCAGCAGTCGGAAAAATCTGCTTCCCCAAAAAAGAAATTTTATTTCTTCGGTAAAATATTCTTAGGGGAAAATCCTGCCGATGCAATTAGCCTCTCTTGCGGTATACCGCAAAGGCCAGAGCGCAAAGGCCAAATATTGCAGCGTATGTGGATGGCTCAGGAACGCTTGTTGTATTAAATATAACAATTTTATCCCCGTCTAATATAAAGTCTACCGATCCATCTGTAGTTATATTTAAATCCTGACCGATAAGGTTTTCCGGCAACTTAATAATTTGTATAATATCTGAAACATAAGAGTTAGATGGCCAAAAAGAAATTTCTAATCCCGCTACAGAAGAGGAATCTATCTGCAGATAAGAAGGTTCCGATGTTTCTCCGGACCATCCGTTTATTAGCGTACAGCCGCTTGATGCGGTATTTGTGGTTTCATCGTAAAAATATAAAGAAAATGATTCTACTGAATAATTGTCTAAAGATTGCTGGCCAATGTTTTCCGACTTGTTCAAGTTCGCAAATTCAATGTTTATATTGAGAAGCTCCATGCCTTGAAAGTTGAAACCGTTGCCGTCCATATATAGAGAATATGTGTCTGAGGCGGAATTGTAATTTAGGGTTGCTGGTTCCGTGGAGAAAAAGTCAAACCCCGCATCTTCAACAGTGAGGTTAAAGGCCGATACAGGAATATTAGCACCTTCGTAAGAGTCCTCTATGCCGAGAGATATATCTACCTTCTGGCCTATTTCAAATGCGGAAGGCATGCCGTTGTTCAAGTAGTTAAATTCCGTGGAAAAATCCTTAGTGATAGTTTCGGCATTCAACGAAAAACCGCATAAAAATACGAATAAAAATGCAAATAATCTATTCATAATAAGATAAGTATAAGAGTTGTTTTTTTATTTGTAAAGCAATAAAAATCATAGATATCCATGTTTAACATCTTGGTATTTGCATAACTATAGGTAAACTTGTTGACTATATGTATGATAGAATTTAAAATAAATGTGTGAATTTTAAGAATAAAATAATTATTTCAGAATTGGAATTCCTCCATAAGGAAGGCCTTTTAGATGAGCAAAGCCTTGCAAATATAAACAAAGCCATAGAGGAAAACTCAAAGAGAGCAAAACCGGCAAGATTCTTTATTTCTCTAAATTTGTTGGCGGTGTTTTTTCTCGCTTTAGCGGCGGTGCTTCTTGCAAGGTACAACTGGTATTATCTTGATACATTCTGGCGTGCGTTGCTATCTCTTCTGCCGTCTGGAATATTTGCAATATTTGGAGCATATACTCTTGCCCGTAAGGCTGATTCAAGATTGTTTTGCGATATCTCTGTAATACTGGGATTCGGCGCGGCTGCCGCACTTCTTGTAGGCTTTAACGCAACATTTCAGCCAAATGCGGAAAATTTCTTAGCGTATTATGTCTTGATGACCTTACCGCTAATGTTTGTTTTTAGATCGCTAATAAGTTCTCTATTGTCCGCATTAGCCTTTATTTTTTTTATAGAAGATTTTAATATATGTATTGGATTTCAGCAATTCTGTTACATGCTTTTTGTGCCTATAGTCTTTGCCGGAATTTTTTATTTTGGTTTTTTGAATAGCAGCGGGGAATCTTTTTTCTCTGTGTTGGCAAGATATATTGTAATAATCTTTCTTCCGTTTCTTTCTACGGGGCTTTGCTGTGAAACTGCGGAGGATCCTTTTGAAGGAATTATGGTGCTTGTATCGATTTTGGCAGCTTTTTCCTATGGTACGTTTTTACTTAAGAGGCAAAATACATTTTTGGAAAACGGATATTTCTTGGGTGGAATGGTTGTTATATTTATAACCATGCTATTATATACATTTGGTTATAATAGATTTCATCCTGGATTTTTTGATAAGGATTTAGGATGTGTTTATACGTATTTTGTATTTCCGTACATAGTTATTTTTATAATATTTAATGCCGTGTATTATGCCTATTATTTCTGGCGCAGCAGGGATCTTGTATTGATTTCTCCCCTGCCTATGCTTGTAGCATTTCTGATATGGGGATTCTGGGGCGATGCCTGCGGAAATATGGGCATGTATGTTGCAAATTTTTCCGTAGTGTTCTTCGGTCTGTTCGTGCTCTTTAAGGGTTTTTTAAAAAGACGTCCAGGCATGTTGAATATGGGGCTTATCATGCTTGTCGTCTATGCCATATTCCGCAATTTCAATACAGATGTTTCGGTGTTTGTAAGGGCATTATGGCTTGGCGGTATAGGACTTTTTGCTCTGATTGTAAATCTTGTATATCATAGAAAGGCGATGCGCTCTTAAAATGAAGGGGATATTATCTAGAAGTATTTTTTTTGTAATATCTCTGCTGTGCTTTGCCACTGTGGGGATGAGTGTAATCTTTAAATGGGATAAGATAAAATCTGAAGATTCTGTATGGAAACTTCGCATGGATTTTTATGATTCATGGAGAGGCCGCGACATATTTGCCAGCAAGAATTTTATTTTTAATTATGTAGGGGATATTCCACAGGAATACTTTAGAAGATATTCGTTCGGTTCATTTTCATACGGGAATTATAGAGATTTCATCGGGGAGAAATTCAATAAGTACAAGGCGGATTTCCTCAATAAAAAGAAGGGTATAGGCTCTTACAGTTTTTATCTAAAACATGTTAGAACTTATATCTTATTGAAGCCAGACAAAGATAATATTCTACGTGCTGTAGGATATTCATTCTATAGACCTCAAGAAGAATTATATCTGTGTTGCAATAACTCACGGCTCCTATTTAAAGACGGCAAAATAAAAATAAGCGGGTCTATTCCGCGCGCAAGAATGCCGTTCTCTGAAGATGAATCTAAAACTCTCTGCAAAGTTATAGACAAGTTTAACAAGCAAAATAGAAAGCTCGAATCTGAAAAAAAGAAAAGATTGGATTCCTATTCTTGTATGAAAATCAGAAACGGAGAATTTATTATATTAGACGGAATCTTGGATAAGGAAACTTTCTCCGATATCTTGAAGAAAAAGAAAGGCAAATAGACTATCATTTTGGTTCTTAAGTCTTGCTATAAAATATTCGCGAAGAAAATAAAGCTTGTTTTCGGTTCTTATATAGTAAGAGCAAGTTTTCTCATACATCTTTTTTCAATCTCTTATTGATTTTTCTCAATGGCAAAAATATTTAGATAAAAAAAGCGTCCGATAGAAAAACGGACGCTTTTTATTTGCAATTTAGGAAACTTTTTTCTTACGCGCAGTGCTCTTTAAAGCACAATAGCTTTTAAAGGTAAACGCAGATGTTTCAAGCTTCTTTACTTTAGAAGTTTTCCCTCGTATTTGCCCGTGAGAGCCTCGAGGAATTTTACTATCTTGTCTACGTCGGAGTCAGGCAGGGTTGTGCGGCACTGATGCTTTAACATTAGTTCCGTTGCCTGCTTTAATGTTGCTACGGAGCCATCGTGATAGTAGGGCGCAGTAACTGCAACATTGCGCAGGGTAGGCGTCTTGAACTTGTGCTCGTCTACGGGAGACTTCGTCTGATTAAGACGTCCCAAGTCGGGCTTGGCTATGTTGCCTCTGTGGGCAAAATAATCTCCATTCATATATTCAAAGGAACTTCCTCCCAGATTTACTCCAGCATGGCAGGTGGCGCAACCGTGTTCCTTGAACAGCTCATAGCCTTCTATCTCATCCTTTGTCATGGCGGTCTTATCGCCCTTGAGATAGCGGTCAAATTTCGAGTCGGGCGTAAGAAGCGTAAGCTCAAACTCGGCTATGGCGTTAGTTATGTTCTTGGCGGTTATGCCGTCTGGATAAACTTTTGCAAACTCGGCCTTCAAAGCGGCGTCTTTGTTGAGCTTTGAGATAATCTCATCCCAATCTTTTGAGCCCATCTCAACAGGATTAAGCGGCGGCCCGCCGGCTTGCTCCTCCAGATTCTTTGCTCTGCCATCCCAGAATTGGCAGAAATTTAAAGCGGCGTTAAATACTGTGGGGGCATTGATGTCGCCAAACTGTCCCTTTATTCCTTTTGAGTATTTGCTTCTGTCAACTCCACCCGTGTTGAGACCGTGGCAGGAGGCGCATGAAATGGTGTTGTCTCCCGAAAGGCGAGTGTCAAAATAAAGAATCTTTCCCAAGGCAGCCTTTGCAGAGTTTATCTCAACCTTCTCAGGCAGCGGCTGAACAGGCTCCGCTTTAAACTCTTCTGCGCTCGGCATGCCTTTTGACGCCTTCCGGCGCGCATACATTGCCCAGTCTATTATAACCTGGCGCTCGGCCTTTGTAAGCCAGGAGTTCCAGTGCACAACTACATATTGCAACGGAGGCATTGTATTCTTCTGGGCAACCCTCAAAAGTTTTTCCCTGACAGAATCTGCAACGGGTTTGCCCTGTTGCAGATTTACTAAGGGGGCATTGAGATCTATTGAGCGCAATCCGGCAAACATATCGTAAGCTATCAACTTTCCAACAAACGGAATCTTTGCGTAGAAAGGTACCGGAGCTTGCGGATTGTGGCACGATAAACACTGATTTTCCAGTATTACCGCCTGCATGAGTTCGTCGGGCGTGCCGTTTTCAGGCAGATTAGTGGAGTTTGCCGAAAATACCGCAATGAGTACTACGGCTATTATTATCGCCACTACCGATATCAGTCTCTTTTTCATATGATCTAAATTAGAATATATTTTCCTAAAAAATCAAGAATACTTCTCGTTTTTTAAATGTAGATATCTAATTTGATAGTTAATCCAGAGAGCAAAAAATATATAGAATATGAGTATTTTTTTGGTTTATTGTTGACGAGTCTTTATATGTGTTGAAAAATATTTCCCATGAAAAGAAACGCACTGATGGGACTTTTACTTTGCGCGGGGATAACATCTTGTGTATTTGCCGCCTCAAATTCGGAGGAGCTTTTAAAGGAGTTTCAAGCACCTCCCCAAACGGCAAAGCCGTTTACATGGTGGCATTGGGTTGGGGGAAATATATCTGAAAGCGGCATAGAAAAAGATATAGAGGCCATGGCAAATGTAGGGCTGGGCGGAGTTCAGCTTTTCAATGTAACTCCCACGGCGCTCGTTGACGGCCGCATAAAGTACGGCTCAGACGAATGGAAGGAACTTGTGGTAAAGGCTGCGAAACTCGCAAAGAGCAAGAATATGCATTTTACCATGGCAAACTGCGGAGGCTGGGCTACTATGGGTGGGCCACACATCACTCCGGACTACGCCATGAGGCAGATTGTTTGGACACAGACGCGTATAGATTCGTCGACAAAGCCTGGCGAGGCTAAAATAGGCAAGTTCGATTTTGAAAATAATGATACGGTTGATCTTGTTCCGAGTGTAACGATGTCTCAGGGCGTTGATCTGCCCCAGACTAAGACCTGGCTTAAGACGTCGTACAAAGACATAGTATGCGTTGCTTTTCCAACTCCGGCCGACGAGCTTGAAGCAAAGTCTCCAAAAGACGGCTGGAGGCTCTCCGATTGGGAGGCTAAAGTTGGTAATAAACCCAAGGCGGTGGTTGTGCGCGACACGAGAAAATGCCCAAACCCGATAAAATCTGCCGACATAGTTGATTTGTCTGATAAGATTGCCGAGGACGGCAGCATAATGTGGGCTCCGCCGGCGGGGTCGGGCTCTTGGACAGTGGTGAGGTTTGGCCATATTATAACCGGTAAGCCCAATCATCCGTCTCCTGTCGACGGCAGGGGCTTGGAAGTTGACAAGTTCTCCGCCGAGGCAGCCAAGTACCATTTCGAAAAGGGAATACTTCCTCTTATAAAGATGTTAAACAGCGGCGGCGAGAAACTTCTCGACGCTGTTCTAACAGACAGCTACGAGGCGAAAACCCAGAACTGGTCTTTCAATTTCCGCGACGAGTTCAAAAAGCGTACCGGCATAGACATAGTAAAGTACATGCCTATTTTTACCGGCCGCGTGGTTGATTCGACCGAGTTTACCGAGGCTCTTGCATGGGATTTCCGCAGGGTTGCCGCCGACCTTATAACGGAGAATTGCTATAAAGTTATAGCCGCGCTCTGTCACGAAAACGGCATAGGTTTTGCCACTGAGGGTTATGGACGCCCGTCGCATCTCGACGATGTTGAGGTTGCCCGCACGAGCGATTACCCCATGGCCGAATTCTGGGTAAATCAGTATTCCGGCAGCTTCACAACCATTACCCCGAAAACAGCCGCAACAGCGGCGGATTTGAGGAAAATTCCTCATGTAGGGGCTGAGTCTTTCACTTCTGGGGAAGATTTCCACACTCATCCGGGGCTTTTCAAGAGCCAGGGAGACTTCTATTACGCCATAGGCGTAAACCGTTTCATATTCCATACATACACTCATCAGCCTTTTGCATCGGACGTGCTTCCGGGAATGACGCTCTACATGTGGGGCAGCCACTTCAACCGCAACAATACTTGGTGGGATTACTCAATGGGAGAGTTTTGCAAATACGCCGCGCGCACGCAGGCCGTGTTGCAGAACGGCCGTCTGAAAGCAGATGTGTGCTACTATATGGGAGAAGACGTTCCGGTAAGTCTCGATTACGCGCCTTTGCCACCGGAGGTGCGGAGAAGCGGGCAGAAATTCTATCTGAAGAATCCGACTATATTGCAGATGGCCGTTCAGCCGTCGCTTGGGTATGATTGGCACGCAATATCAACATCTTTCCTGCGCGAGATGCAGGTTGAAAACGGAAAGATAGTTCATCCGGCGTCTGGAATGTCTTACGAGATTCTTATTATGCCAAAGGCAGATTTTATCAGGCCTTCTGTTCTGGACGAAGTCTTGCGTCTTGCAAAGGCTGGAGGAAAGATTGTTATGTCAAAGCCAAAGGGTGTTCCAGATGCATCGAGCATGGGAACTCCTGAAAGGCAGATGCTCTCAAAAGTTGACGAGATCTGGTCTGAGAAGGCCGATTCGCGCGGGGCTCGCAAATATGGCGAAGGATTTATAATAGAGCCAAAGGCCACTGTTGCTGAGCAGATGGAAACTCTTGGTATTGCAAAAGATTTCTCGTACGAGGCTCTCGATATTCCGGAGAAGGAAGCTTTGGTGATGCATATGCACAGAACTCTTCCAGACGGATCCGAATTTTATTTTGTAACAAACCAGAGCGACAAACCCTCAAAGATGCGCTTGTCGTTTAGAACAGACGGGGGCAATCCGCAGATTTGGGACAATCTGAGCGGAGAGATTTATTCCCCCGAGAATGTCTCGGTAAAATCTGGGCGTACGGAGATTGTTATGAATATGGACGCTGGAGGTTCCTGCTTTGTCGTGTTTGGAGCTAAATCGGCTGCCGGTGCAAAGAAAAACTATGTCCGCAAGGCCGACTTCGACATATCTAAAGATTGGAATTTGTCCTTCCCCAAATTCATGGGTTCCGGCAAGACGCACAAGTTGGAGAATCTAGTATCTTGGACCAAGTTTGACGAACCCCTTGAGAAATACTTCTCCGGCACCGCCGTATACGAGAAGAAATTTGTTTTGCCTGAGAACTTCTTGACTGGCGGAGCAAAGCGTTTTGAGCTCGAAATAGAGAAATTGGGTGTTGCTGCCAAAGTGTGGGTAAATGGACAATTTGCCGGCACAATATGGCGCGCTCCTTACTCTTTGGATATCTCAAAATTCCTAAAGGCGGGGGAAAACGAGCTGAAGATAAACGTGGCAAATGCCTGGGCGAACAGGCTGATAGGAGACGAGCTTCTCGAAAACGGTTATCTTAGCAAGGATACCGTAAACGATAAACTTGGCCGCAAGCCGAACTCTGGCGGAATACCTCCTCAGTATGAAAAATACTATGCGGAGCGTTATACAACAGTGCCGGATAGCCTCTATCAGGAGGGCGCAAAGCGACCTGATGGAAGGCTTACATACATAACGTATCCGCCTTATAAGAAGGGCAGAGCGCTGTTTATGTCGGGCATTGAAGGCTCTGTGAAAATTGCTGCTTTCGACGAGAAGTAGTGGCGCAGTTTTCCGCTACATGGCAGCGGGAGCATTAAATTTTATCGGGCGGATATTCCGAAAATTTTAAAGCCAAAAAAACGCAGTAGGAAAATTCTCCTACTGCGTTTTTTTGCGAGACTATGACTTCAAAGCAGAGGTCTAAAAAAGGTTTTTCTTTGTGTTGCATTTTTTTTGCACTATGACATTATAAAACGTTTCTCATTGGCAAAATGGAAAGTAGCGAAAAGAAAATAAGAGTAGGCATAACGGGTGCTTCAGGGCACTCGGGTGTGGAACTTGTCAAAATTTTAAGCGCCCATCCAAAGGTGGAATTGGCGAAGGTTACATCGCGTTCGTTGGCTGGGCAGGCAGTTGTTGATTCAATGCCGGGGCTTGCGCATCTGCTCGGGGCAGATTTTAAATTTTCAGCGTCTGATCCTAAAGAGCAAGCGGAAGATGCAAATATAGATGTGTGGTTTCTTGCGCTTCCGCACGGAGTTGCTGCGGAGTACGCAAAGGAGCTTATCGCAGCCGGCAAGACAGTGATAGACCTTTCAGCGGATTTTCGCTTGGGTTCTCTTGAGCGCTACAAAGAATTTTACAAGGCAGACCATCCCGCTCCAGAACTTTTGCGGATGGGCAGATACGTTATCCCGGAGATACTTCCTCCCCAGAAGGGAGACAAACTTATAGCCTGCGCGGGCTGCTATCCTACAAGCATACAAATTCCACTAACTCCGCTCTACCGCGCAGGATTGCTTTCAACCGAGCATGTTGTGATAGACTCTTACAGCGGCGTAAGCGGCGGCGGCAAGAAGGCAGATTTGTTCTATGCCTATTGCGAGCGCAACGAGAGCGCCAGAGGCTACGGAATGCCCAAGCACAGGCATCTTTCTGAGATAGAAGAGCAGCTTGGCATAGCGGCGGGCAAGGAGTTCTTTGTGCAGTTTAATCCGCATCTTGCTCCTATGACAAGGGGCATATCAACCACAATTACGGTTCCGGCAGCGGAGGGAGCGTCGATAGAAAAGCTCTACGATGTTTGGAATAAGACATATGCGGGTAGGCGTTTTGTAAGGATACTGCCATCTGGCGTGTTTGCTGATACCTTGCTTGTAAGCGGCACTAACCGTTGCGACATATCTGCCGTTTACGATTCCCGCACGGGGAATTTTGTAATAACAAGCGCAATAGACAATCTCGTCAAAGGGGCGAGCGGGCAGGCGGTTCAGATTATGAATATTCTGCTCGGGTTCGATGAGGCCTGCGGGCTGTTGTAAAAATTTTTTAGCAAAGAGAAAGGAACGGAAGTTTCATGGATAAAAATTTCAAGATAGAAGTAATACCAGACTCCTGCGGAATAGCAGATGTAAAGGGCTTCTCCGTTGCAGGTGTTGCCTGCGATATAAGGAATAAGAACGACTACGAAAGGCTCGATCTTGCTCTGGTATGCGCCGATACGCCCGCTGCGGCAGCAGGCGTGTTCACCTCTAACGACGTCAAAGCAGCGCCGGTTTATGTAGACTGCGCTCATTTGAAATCGTCCGCCAAGATAAAAGCGATAGTTGCAAACAGCGGCAATGCAAATGCCTGCACCGGAGCTGAGGGAATGAGGGACGCAAATGAAGAGTGCGCGCTTGTTGCTCAGATGTTGGGTGTGGAGCCGTGCGAGGTTCTTGTTTCTTCCACTGGAAGGATAGGGGAGCTTCTGCCCATGGAGAAGGTAAGAAAGGGCATTGCAAAGGCAGTTGAGGGGCTGTCAAAAACGCCGGAGGCGTCTATGGCTGCAGCTCACGCTATAATGACTTCCGACACGCGTCCGAAGACTGTGACGGTTAGAGTTTCTGTTGGCGACAAGAGCTTTTCATTTGGAGGCATGGCAAAGGGAGCGGGCATGATAGAGCCAAACATGGCAACCATGCTCTGCTACATAGCTACCGACGCTCTTGCCGATAGGGACATTCTGAAAGAATGCCTGCTTAAGGCCGTAAATAGAAGCTTTAACCGCATAACGATAGACGGCGACATGAGCACGAACGATACTGTAATTTGTCTAGCTGGAGGGGCGTCGGGCGTTGAGATAAAAAGCGCTGAGCTTATTGAGGCCTTTGCCGAGGGCTTAAAGCAGGCTTGCCAGGTTCTCGCAAGAAAGATAGTTGGCGACGGCGAGAAGATTACAAAGGTGATAAACTTCAAGGTATGTTCAGCTGCCACGCCTGAGCAGGCGGAGAAGATCTGCCGCAGTGTGGCGAATTCTCTGCTAGTTAAGAGCGCGTGGTTTGGTGCGGATCCAAATTGGGGAAGAATCATAGATGCGGCGGGCTATGCGAGAACAGGCATAGACTTTGGAAAAGTAGATCTCTATTACGGAGATGTTCCGGCAATAATAAAGGGCGAGCCGCAGCATTCAAACAAAGAGCTCTGGAAGAAGGTTGTTTCGGCAAAGGAGTTCGAGATAACTTTGTCTTTGAACATGGGAAAGTGCTCCGAGAGCATTCTTACAACAGACCTTACAACGGGGTATGTGGAGTTCAATAAAGGAGAGTAATCCGGCGGTGTATTCGGTTTAAAATTTGCATGTAGAAAACTTCAAGATCTGCGGTGTTGGCGAGGGCTGGCGCATGCGGAGGACAATGAGATGGAAATTTCCGAAATTACAAAGAAGGCGGGCATACTAATAGAGGCTCTGCCGTACATAAGAAGATTCAGAGGGTCGACCTTCGTAATAAAATACGGGGGTGCATTTATGGACGACCCAAACCCGCAAGTGCGAGCGAGCGTGGCTCTTGACATATCGTTTTTGGCGGCTGTTGGCATAAATGTTGTGCTCGTGCACGGCGGCGGAAAGGCCATAAGCAGGGCAATGGCCAAAGCCGGGCTTACGCCGGAATTCAAGAACGGAATGCGCGTTACAGACGAGGCCACCGTAAGCATAGTGCAGGACGTTCTCGACAACGATGTAAACGACGAAATCTGCCAGATGCTAAAAACTTCGGGTTGCTCTCCGCGCAAGGTCAGGGGATCTGAAGTTCTCAAATGTAAGAAGCTTCTTTCGAAAGATGCCGACGGGAACCCTATAGATTTAGGGTATGTGGGGCAGACTACGCAGGTTGACGCAGCAAAGATAGACGCGCTTATAGCTGAAGGTTTCACTCCGGTGATATCGCCAATAGCGCTTGGAGAGGACGACTCCCACCCCTACAACACCAATGCCGATGTTGCCGCAAGCGCGGTTGCGTCTGCCCTAAAGGCGCGCAGGCTTGTATTCTTGTGCGATGTGCCTGGGCTTATGAAAGATCCGAAAGATCCGTCGACATTAATATCCCACTTAAAGCTTGCCGATGTTGAGCCGCTAAAGCATGCCGGCGTTATAGGCGGGGGTATGACCCCAAAGGTCGACAGCGGTGTAAAGGCTCTTAAAAGCGGCGTAAGGCGCGTTCACTTTGTAGACGGCTACATGCCGCACAGCATACTTCTTGAGATATTTACAGACAGCGGCATAGGCACGGAGATAGTCAATCCGGATGCATCATCTAATAATGCTTAAAACCGATAAAATTTACCATAAAATGACAACTGCCGAAAAATACAAAAAATACATACTTGGCAACTACGGTGAGCGTTCCATAACGCTTTCCAAGGGCAAGGGCTGCGAGGTAATAGACGATAATGGCAAGAAGTACCTCGACTTTGGTGGCGGAATAGCCGTGCTCAGCCTCGGGCATGCAAATGGCGCATGGCTTAAGGCGCTGGAGCGTCAGGCGGCAAAACTTGCGCATTGCAGCAATCTTTACATGCACTCTCCGCAGGCGGATTTGGCCGAAGAGCTTGTAGACCTGATTGGCCAGGGCAAGATGTTTTTCTGCAACAGCGGTACAGAGGCGAATGAGGCTCTCATAAAGCTTTCGCGCTTGCACGGGCTCAAGGTTGCTGGAGAGCCTAACAAGAAATACAGGATACTTGGGGCAAAGAACGCATTCCACGGTAGGACGCTCGGAGCGCTTGCGGCCACTCCGCAGGAGAAAATACAAAAGGGATTCTCTCCGCTGTTGGAGGGGTTTGAGTTTGGCGAATACAACGATGTAAGCTCTTTCGAGAAGCTGTTCGACGATTCAGTCGCGGCGGTTATACTAGAGCCAGTCCAGGGAGAGAGCGGTGTGACTCCGGCTGAAGCAAAATTCTTGAAGGGCATAAAGGCTCTTTGCAAAAAGCACAACGCCCTTCTTATGTTCGACGAGGTCCAGTGCGGAATAGGTCGCAGCGGCGCCTTCTTGGCATGCCAGAAATACGGCGTTATGCCAGATGCTTTGTCTATGGCAAAAGGGCTTGGCGGCGGATTCCCGATAGGGGCAATGTGGGTGTCTAAAAAATATGCAGACCTTTTCTGGCCTGGTTCTCACGGGACAACGTTTGGTGGGAATCCGCTTGCGTGCGCGGTTGCACTTGCGGTCCTAAAGGAGATTAAGTCGAAAAATCTTGCGGCAAATGCCGGAAAGATGGGAGATCTTTTGCGCAGCGGGCTTGAGAAGATAGTGAAGGCTTATCCGCAAAAACTAAAGCTGGTTCGTGGCTTGGGGCTCATGCTTGCAGTGCTCTTTCAGGATTCCTACAAGAATACCGATGCCGCAAAGAAGGCGGCTGAAAACGGTCTTTTATTAATTCCGGCAGGCGCGAATGCGCTGCGCTTTCTGCCGGCCTTAAACGTCAAGGCCGACGACGTAAAACGCGCGCTTAAACTTTTTGAAAAAACCGTAAAGGAATTGTAATCATGGCGAGATCTTTTTTGAAGGAAACCGACTTTACCCGCGACGAAGCTGCCGGGGTTTTTGAATTGGCAAGACGCTACAAGAGCATACGCCAGGCAGGTCCTTTGGACGTTATATGCGGCGATCCTTGGGGGCTTTTGTTCTTCAAGAAGAGCACCCGTACGAGGCTGTCTTTTGAGGCAGGTGTGTACGAGCTTGGCGGGCACCCGTTGATACTCAACGCTTCTGATTTGCAGCTTTCCCGCGGGGAGACCGTTGAGGATACGGCAAAGATAATGGGAAGGTTTTTAAAGGGTATAGTTATCAGGGCGTACGAGCATTCTGTTGTGGAGGATTTTGCAAAGTACTCTGGACGTACGGTTATAAATGCCCTGACAGATTTTCTACATCCGTGCCAGAGCTATACAGACATATTTACAATGATGGAGCATTTCGGCAAGGGAGTGCCAACGCTTGAGGCTATCAAGGGAAGAAAGTTTGTATTCTTTGGGGATACGGCCTGCAATATGGGGTATTCTCTCGCGCTCGCGGGTTGCATGTTTGGTTTGGACGTAACCTTGTGCGGGCCGGAGGGGTTTGAGCCTAAGTCTGATTTGGATGCGCTCTTTGAAGAGGCGGGAATAGAGAAGACTTACAAATTTACATCTGATCCTATGGCAGCGGCCAAAGATGCTGATGTATTGTATACGGACGTATGGGTGAGCATGGGCAAGGAGGACGAAAAGGCTGAGAGAATAAAGCTTATGAGCCCTTACCAGGTAAACGAAAAGCTCTTCTCTGTGGCAAAGAGCGATGCCATATTCATGCACTGCTTGCCTGCGCATGCTGGTGAGGAAGTTTCCGAGGGAGTGCTCAGAAGCCCGCGCAGCATAGTCTTTGACGAGGCGGAGAATCGCCTGCATGTGCAAAAGGCCATAATAAGCACTCTGGTGCGCTCTGCCGAATAGGCAAAGAATTTTTATTTTTTTATTCTGGCGGGGGAAGTTTATTTCTTCCGCCTTTGTTTTGAGGAGAGTTCAAAAGAAGCGCATTTTTACAGCTGAATTAAAAAGGATAATATGGGCAATAATGCGCAATTTTTTTCTTTCTTAATTTTTTACAGGGAGTAAAATCGGCAATCGATTTTATATAAAACCGTCATATTTTTTTAAACGCTATGAAAAAAAAGAAGATAGTATTGGCATATTCGGGCGGTCTGGATACGTCCGTAATAGTAAACTGGCTGAAGAACCGCTTTAATGCGGATATAGTGACGTTCTCGGCGGATGTCGGTCAGGGAGAGGAACTCTCCGGATTGGCGGAAAAGGCCAAGGCCACGGGGGCGGTTGCTCACTATACGGTAAATCTTGTCGACGAGTATGTGTCGGACTACATCTACCCGATGATACGCGCAAATGCCATATATGAAGGGCAGTACTATCTTGGAACATCAATAGCGCGTCCTTTGATAGCTAAGGCGCAGGTGCAGATAGCCCAGAAGGAAAATGCAAATGCAGTCGCACACGGGGCAACCGGCAAGGGCAATGACCAGTGCCGCTTTGAGATTTCCTACGCCGCACTGGCTCCGGATTTGGAGATAATATCTCCGTGGAGAATGGACGACTTCCGTAAGGAATTCCCAGGCCGCAAGGAGATGATAGCCTACTGCAAAAAGCACAATATAAATGTGGAGGCCTCGGCAAAGAAGCCCTATTCGATGGATAGGAACATTTTGCACATATCTTATGAGGCGGGCATATTGGAGGATCCGTGGTTTGATCCTACGGTTGAGTCGAACAAGGATATGTTCAAGCTTACGAAGGATCCGCAGGACGCTCCCGACGAGCCGGAGTACATAGAGCTTGAATTTAAGAAGGGCGATTGCGTTGCAATCAACGGCAAGAAGATGAAGCCTTCCGCGGTGCTTAAGAAGCTCAACGAGCTTGGCGGAAAGCACGGCATAGGCAGGGTTGACTTGGTTGAGAATCGCTTTGTAGGCATGAAGAGCCGCGGCGTGTACGAGACTCCGGGCGGAACTATTCTCATGAATGCCCACAGGCAGATGGAGACTCTTACGATGGATAGAGACTTGATGCACCTGCGCGACAGCCTCATTCCAAAATATGCGGAGCTTGTCTATTACGGATTCTGGTTTGCTCCGGAGCGCGAGGCTTTGCAGGCGTTTATAGACAAGTCTCAGGAGACTGTATCTGGAGTTGTTCGCCTTAAGCTCTACAAGGGCAACATAATTTGTGTCGGCCGCAAGAGCCCGCTTAGCTTGTACGATGAGAACATCGCAAGCATGGAGGGTGTAAAGAGCGAGTACAACCAGAACGACGCTACCGGATTTATTAAGCTGCAGGCTCTGCGTTTGCGCCAGCGCGCAAGAAAGCAGGGAGTTTCAAAAGAGACTCTCAAGTGCAAGAGCAAGCTTGTACGCGAGTAATATCCGTATTGAGAATATTGCAGGCGCATGAAGATTTGCTGCATAGGCGCGGGATACGTCGGGGGGCCAACCATGGCGGTTATAGCAATGAAGTGCCCCGATGTGCGCGTTGATGTTGTGGATATAAACAAGAAGCGCATAGACGCGTGGAATTCAGATTCCCTGCCTGTATTTGAGCCGGGATTGGACGCGGTTGTGCGCGCGGTGCGCGGCAAGAATCTGTTTTTTTCTACGGACGTTGCGGGAGCGGTTTCCGCGGCGGACATAGTTTTTATATCGGTGAATACTCCAACTAAAACTTACGGAGTTGGAGCTGGAAGGGCGTCGGAGCTGAAGTATGTAGAGGCTTGCGCCCGCCAGATTGCCGATGTCTCTACGACAGACAAAATTGTTGTGGAGAAGTCAACAATGCCGGTAAGAACTGCCGACGTCATAAGGCAGATATTATCGTCGTGCGACAGCGGTGTGAAGTTTCAGGTGTTGTCGAATCCGGAATTTCTCGCAGAGGGAACGGCGGTAAAAGACCTTGAAAATCCGGACAGGGTTCTTATAGGCGGAGACGATAAAACCGCAGAGGGAAGGGCGGCAATAAAGACTTTGGCGGGATTGTATGCCCGCTGGGTTGACCCGAAGAGAATTATAGAGACGAACTTGTGGTCTAGCGAGCTTAGCAAGCTAACGGCAAATGCTTTTTTGGCGCAGCGCATAAGTTCGATAAACGCCATAAGTGCGCTTTGCGAGGCAACCGGGGCAGACGTTGACGAGGTTGCTGCGGCAGTGGGTGCAGATTCGAGAATAGGACCAAAGTTTTTGAAGAGTTCCGTAGGGTTTGGCGGGTCTTGTTTCCAGAAGGACTTGTTAAATTTGGTGTATTTGTGCGAGCATTTCAATCTGCCCGAGGCGGCAAGATATTGGCAGAATGTGCTTGATATGAACGCCTATCAGAAGCGCAGGTTTGCGGCATGGGTGGTGAAGGATTTGTTTGGGTCGCTGTCGGGCAAGAAGATTGCGGTATTTGGATTTTCCTTCAAGGAGAACACCAACGACACGCGGGAAAGCCCGGCTATAGACGTATGCAGGAATCTTCTTTCCGAGGGAGCCAAATTGGCTATTTACGACCCGAAAGTTTCGCAGGAGCAGATATATTCAGACTTGAATATTGGGGAAGAAAAGATTCCCGGAGACGGAGGCGTCGAGATATGCTCAAGCCCGTATGAGGCTTCAAAAGACTCCTACGCTATTACGGTGTTGACAGCGTGGGGAGAATTTGCTTGCCTCGATTACGTAAAAATTTACAAGACAATGAAGAAACCCGCATGGATATTCGACGGCAGAAACTGCCTTGACGGAGACCTTCTTAGAAGGTTGGGGTATCGCGTGCGCGCCGTTGGCAAGAGTTTCGAGTAGTCTTGAATGAGAATTTTTCAACGGTGCGCGGCTCGACGGAATGTCGGCCGCGTCGTTTTTTAAAGGGAACAAAGCAATGGATATAAACAAAGCCAAGAAGTACAGGATCAGCCATGGAGAGGTTCGTCTGGACGACCGCACATGGCCGGGAAAGCGCATAGAAAAACCGCCGATTTGGTGCAGTGTTGACTTGCGCGACGGCAATCAGGCTTTAGCCGTGCCGATGAATGTCGAGGAGAAGCTCGAGCTGTACAAGGCGCTTCTTAAGACAGGCTTTAAGGAGATAGAGGTTGGGTTTCCTGCGGCGAGCGATACGGAATACAGATTCTTAAGAACGCTGATAGATTCCAATTTAGTGCCAGACGGAGTTGCCCTGCAGATTTTAACGCAGAGTAGAGAAGCTCTGATAAGGAAGTCTTTCGAGGCGCTGAGGGGCGCAAAAGAGGCCATAGTGCATTTGTACAATAGCACGAGCGCCCTGCAAAGAAAGGTAACCTTTAAGATGTCGCGCGAGGAGATAAAGCAGATAGCCGTGCGCGGAGCAAAGCTTGTGCGTTCTTTGGCGGACGAATTTGAAGAGCAGGGAACGCATATAAGAATGGAGTATTCTCCTGAGAGTTTCAGCGATACCGAGCTAGATTTTGCTCTTGAAGTTTGCGAGGCCGTAAAGGAGGTATGGAAGCCTACGGTGGATAATAAGATAATATTAAATCTGCCGGAGACTGTCCAGTATTCCATGCCCAATGTCCATGCCGACCAGATAGAGTGGATGAGCCGCAACATATCTGAGCGCGACAAGGTTTTGATAAGCTTGCATACCCATAACGACAGGGGCACGGGCATAGCCGCTACGGAACTCGGATTGCTGGCTGGTGCCGATAGGGTTGAGGGCACTTTATTTGGAAACGGAGAGCGAACGGGCAATCTGGATATAGTTACAGTTGCTCTGAATATGTATTCTGAGGGTATAGACCCAAAGCTTGATTTTTCCGATTTGCCGCGACTGAGAGAAGTTTACGAGCGCTGTACGCGCATGAAGGTTGAACCGCGCCATCCCTATGCTGGAGATCTTGTCTTTACGGCGTTTTCGGGCAGTCATCAAGACGCCATAAAGAAGGGAATGGATATGCGCGCAGGTGGTGCGTCGGATTTGTGGGAGGTTCCATATCTGCTCATAGACCCGCGCGATATAGGCCGCAATTACGAGGCTATAATCAGAATAAACTCGCAGAGCGGAAAGGGCGGAGTTGCGTATATATTAAGTTCCGACTTCGGCTACGAGCTGCCAAAGGCTATGCATCCGGAAGTTGGCGACTACATAAACTCAATAGCAGACAAGCTCGGCAAAGAACTTTCCGCGCAGGAGATATTTGGATATTTCAAGGAGGAGTTCCTCGATATAGACGAACCTTTAAAACTCGTTTCCTACAAGGTAAAGGATACGGGCGAAGAAGGCGGAGTAAAGACTGTTGATATTTGCGCGTCGGTTGTCTTTGACGGGAAGCCCCAGACTATAGAGGCGTCGGGCAATGGGCCTATAAATGCGTTTGTAAACGCTCTTGAGAAGGCCGGCATAAAGAATTGTCGCCTGCGCGACTATTGCTCTCATGCAATAGGAAGCGGCTCTGCGACAGATTCCGCAAGCTATATTTGCCTAAAAACTTTCGACGGCAGTGTTGAAGCGTGGGGAGTAGGGGTTGATTCTAATATAGAAAGCTCTGGTCTTAAGGCTCTTGTGTGCGCGTACAACAGATTGAATAAAAAAATGAAAAAATAGCTTGCATATTATCTGAGAGTTCCCAATATATGCAGTCTTTCAAATCGGGCCTGTAGCTCAGTGGTTAGAGCAGGCGACTCATAATCGCTTGGTCGGGGGTTCAAGTCCCTCCGGGCCCACCAATTTAAAACCGCAAGTTTGCAGCATAGCTGCCTTGCGGTTTTTTATTTACACCAACGTATTGCTCGTAAAGTGCGTAGATTTTTGTTCCCAGAATTTATCTGTAAAATTTGTTTCACAATAAAACTTAAAGAGGTTTTGTAAGAAAACTTTTTTGGGGAGGGACTGTCTGCAATTAACTTAATATGCAGGAGAATAATAGGCTTAAGATCTTAAAGTCTCTAGGCATGTTTTTATTTTCAACTGTTGCATGCCCTATAATAATCATAGGATTTTATCCGCTCTTAGATGGGAATTTTTAATTTAATAAAAGCCGGGGCATGTTGAATTATTATAGACCATAGTTTTGTTATAATGCCTTAAATTCCTTGACTTTAAACAGCGTGTTTTGCTTACTTCAAAGCAGGTATATAAAGATCATTTGCCCCTTGTAGGAGCGCTGTTTCGCAAAGCGGTATGAACGCATAAGTATGCATAAGAAAAATTCAGAAAAACCAAAGGTTAGCGTAATTACAGTTTGCTTTAACCTGATTAAAAATGGCAGAGGCAAAACTTTTGTCAGGGCGCTGGAATCGGTTGCGGAGCAGTCATATGAAAATATAGAGCATATAATAATAGATGGAGCTTCTACAGATTCAACCTCCGAATTGCTCGGTGAATGTTCAAGCCGCTTTAACATAAAGGTATTGTCCGAACCCGATAAAGGCATATATGACGCCATGAATAAGGGAATAAGACTGTCGGAAGGAAAATATATAATATTCCTAAATTCGGACGACTTTTTCCATGAGAAAAACGGTATTGAAAATGCAGTAAAATTGCTAGAGGACAGCCGCGCAGATTTCTCCTATTCCGGGATAAGGGTATCTTATGACGACGAAACCCGCTATGAGATACACCCCGCAAAAATCTATAATATTTTTACGAGCGTGCCATTCTGCCATCAGGCAATGGCGGTAAGAAAAGACGTATTTATAAAATATGGCTTTTTTGACGAGTCTTTAAAGATGTCGGCCGATTACGACTTCATGCTGCGCATTGTGCTTGCTGGATGCGCAGGGGTGTATTGTCCGCTTGTCTACGCCACATTTCGCGGGGGGGGAGACGAGCGTACAACTTCTACCATAGAGCGCGACACCCTATCTATAATGCTGAAAAATTATGCTCCAATGCTCGGGGACAATCCCGGGCGCTATGCTTCTGATTTCTGGAACTATTCTTTTCCGGCAAGGCTTTATGCGCCGGTATTCCGCCGCTTGCATCCGTCTGTTAGGGGAGGTTTTTGGCGCTTTCTATTTAGGCAGCTTGTGAGGGAATTATTCATTTCAAGAACGCGCCCACGCAGGCGTACGCTGAGAATTTTGGGTGTGAATCTGGTAAAATCAAATCCGCCGCAGATATGAAGAAAAAGATATTTTTTGTAGCGCATTCCTACCATAGAAAGACAAAATCTTATTTGTTCTTGTCCAGCTATCTGGAGGAGTTTTTCGATGTCGACGTGTTTTTTGACGACTCTTGGACCACGGGCAAAGCTTTCGATTACGCCTCAAAGGTTTCCGAATCTTATTTTGCGTGTGTATTCTTTCAGATGATTCCGTCAAGGGAGGTTCTAAACTCTCTGAAATGCCGCAACCACATATTCTTTCCCATGTACGATTTCTCCTTTAAGTGGGACTACTCCAAGTGGCTGGAATACCGCGATGTAAAGATATTTTCTTTTTCCAAGACTCTTTTCGACAAACTCACCTCGCTTGGATTCAACTGCGAATACGCGCGTTATTTCATTGAGCCGCGCGTATCCGAACCTGGCGATGAAAACGGAGTGTTTTTCTGGCAAAGGGCAGACAATATAGATTTAAAAACTGTCATGACGCTTTTTGAAGGGCGCCGCGCCAATATCCATGTGCACCGCAGCCCTGATCCGGGGTCTTCTCCATACGAGCCAACAGATGATGAAAAGAAAAAATATTCAATGACATTCTCCGAGTGGTTCGATGATCCGGAAGATATGCGCAAAGTGGCTGAATCGAAAGCGTTTTATATTTCTCCTCGTATGTACGAGGGCATTGGAATGGGATTCCTTGGAGCAATGGCTATGGGGAAAATCGTTGTTGCAAACAATGCTCCCACCATGAACGAGTATATAGTGGACTCCCAAAACGGGTTTCTTCGCGATTTCTCCAACCCAAAGCCTATTCCTTCAGACTTCGACATTGCCGCCATGCGCCGCCGCGTGATTGCCTTTGCCAAAGAAGGATATGAAAGGTGGCTTAAGGATAGAAAGAAGATAGTGGATTTCATAAATGCAGATTCCAAGCCCATGAAAGATCCGCCACTTCTTGAGCGCGTGCGCAGGGCTCTTTTCTTGAACAAGCCTCTGCGCATGAAATTGGGCAGGCGCAGATATCTTTATATTTTTGGAGTTGCCATTATAAAGAAACGCGAAGAGTAAAATTTTGATAATCTATGGAACTGAGTCTTGAGGTATTCATATGGGCGGGCAATCCTCCGAATGGCAAGTTTTCGGAGGAATTTCTTAGGCGCGCGGTTGACTCTGCGTTGGGGCAGAATTACGGGAATAAGAAGATAACGGTTCTATGTCCGGATAGGTGCACGTTTGATATTGCACGCGGGCTTTCAGACCTGCCTGTGTATGAAGTGAGGCTTATTGCCAGCTGCAAATCTCAAGCCGATGCTTTTAACGGTGCAGTGGCGAATTCAAAGGCGGATGTGTTTGCCTTTATTGACGGGGCTGCATATTGGATAGACGAAGATTTTGCGTTGGCGTCTATATCAAGGCTTGAGGAGTCAGACGCAGACTTCTCTTATTCGGGCGCTTTGCTTGTAGATAGAAATTTTAATGTCTGCGGCTCTTACGACGCACATATAGGAGCCTTTCCATACAGGGAATCTTTTGCCGTTTCGGGAATGTTTATTAGGCGTGAAAGTTTTATTTGCGCAGGCAAGTTTGAAACAGACATGTTTCCGGCGCACGGATATGCTTTGGAGGCGGCTCTCCTGGCTAAAGGTTTTTGCGCGGTAGATTCTGGAAGAGTGGGGGTGGCTATTCTTGATATTGATGAGTCTGCGGAATATGGCATTGCAAGACAGTGCGTGTCAAAAAAAATTCATCTTCTTGCAGATATGCGCCTGAAGGAATCTCAAGCTGAGGCATACGCCAAGAGTTTTTCTTCTTCAATGGAGCATGCAAGGTTTCTTTCAGGTTTCATATATGCAGATTACTTTTCAAATTTTAATTTTCTGCTTCGTCACAGAGGTTTTTTGCCGAGCAGAAAGAGGCGTATTTTGTTCGATGTATCTCTGTTAGTAAATGCGTTTAAGATGAACAGCATGCGCTCGGGTGTGTTCTTTGCGGCGTTTAATATATATAAGAGAATATTGAAGTCGGAAATTTTTGAGCCGTATTTTTATGTTGGGGAGTCGGTGTCAAAAACAAAGGTTCTTAAGGTCTTAAAGGAGTGTATTTTTTGCGGAGAATGTTTCAATGCGCGTTTTCTCGATAAAAAAAATTTAGCAATAGCAGATATGTTCTTTTCCCCTTGGGGGGAGATTCCGCGTTCTGTGCGCGAGGCCGGGCTGCCTTGCGTGTCTATTCTCTACGATACTATACCTTTAATATTTCCGCAGTTCTATCCGGGTATAGAAACTGGCAGACATTTTTACTCTGATATGATCCGTTCATATTCCCGCAAGGATCATTTCTTTGCCATATCTGAGCATACCAAGAAAGATTTTTCCAGGCTTGTAAGAAATGTGGATCCTAAGAGTATATATGTCTGTCCGCTGGCAGCCTCGGAAGAGTTTTCAAGGGTTGAGGATTCCTCTTCAATATTGGCCGTAAGGGCAAAATACGGAATCCCAAACGGTGCAAAATACATATTTAGCTTATGTTCCATAGAGCCGAGAAAGAATCTCGTATATGCGGTTAAGAATTTTGTAAAGTTTTTGTCGGACACTGGAGCTAAAGACATGTTCTTTGTTTTGGGTGGTTCTCAATGGGACGCTTTTGCAAAGATTTTAGATTCCGAGATAAAAAATATGCCCGAATATTCCGACAGAATTCTCAAAATAGGATATGTTGCCGACGAAGATCTGCCTGCTCTGTATTCCGGTGCGTTTTGCTTTATATATCCGTCTTTATACGAGGGTTTCGGGCTGCCTCCGCTTGAGGCCATGAGATGCGGGTGTGCTGTGATTACTTCAGACAACTCCTCCTTGCCGGAGGTTGTCGGTGGAGGCGGCATTATGGTTGATATAACAGAGCCTTATGCGGTTGCTGAGGAGCTGAAAAAACTTTATAGTTCTCCAGCAAAGTTAGCTGAACTTAGAAGCGCATGTTTGCTAAAGTCTGCGCAGTTCTCATGGGAAAAATGTTCTGATGCTATAAGCCTTGGGCTTTTAAAAATAGCTCTTCCGCAAAGATCTGAAGATTTCCCTGGAGAATGTAAATATTTGCCCATGCTTGAAAGGCGCAATATAGAAGGCGGCTCGGAATACAGATTATTTGGAATATTCAGATTGTTTAAGCGGAAAATGTCCGCCTCTTTGGACGATATAAGATATTATGTCTTAGACATTAAAATAATGCATGTAAAGCTTCGTAGAGATGGTGCCAAGAGTTATAGACTTTTTGGAATAATACCCATTGGAGTTTTTAGAGCAAAGCAGTAAGTTGTTGCCAATTCTCGGGTTTTTTGCATGCTTTTTTGCCCGTATAAAAATGAAGAAGCTTTTAAAGTTCTATGTATATGTCAAGCCGACGATGTGGTATCTTATAGGCGGCTTGATTTGCGGAGCTCTATTTGGAGCAACCAGCGGTTTTGGAATGCCGGTTGTGTTCGATAAAGTGCTAAGGAAGATTTTTGAGGAGCAAGGAAATGCTGAACAGAGCGTGTGGTATATAATAGGTATAGCCCTGCTTTTGCCGATAGTATTTTCCCTCAGGGCAATATTTGGCTATTTGAGCGGCTATCTTATGACGTACGTATCTTTGGAGGTACTGCGCAAGATGAAGGCAGATATATTCTCGAAAATCCAAAGCTATCCGATTGCTTTTTTTGATAATTTCACAACTGGCGACTTAATGACGAGGCTTTCGAGCGATACTGCGGTAGTTCAGAATATATTGCTGAATTTCTCGTCTGAGATGTTTCGCCAGCCCTTGCAGGCGCTTGGTGCTGTGGTGTTTTTATTTTATATATGCTTTACGAAGGGAGAGGTTGCGTTTTTGTTCTTCTTTATAGCGGCGGTTCCTTTTTGCATACTACCGGTTCAGTCCATACGCAAGAATCTGCGCCGCTATGCGGGGAAGTCGCAGGTGGAAGCAGGCGTAATGACTCAGATCATGAGCGAGAATCTCGATGCCGCCCACGAAGTTAGGGTCTTCAACCTTCAAGATTCCCAAACTTGCAAGTTCGACATCTCCAATCAGAACTTCAAGCGGCTCTGTCTAAAAATAAGCAAATACGAACTTCTTCAGCAGCCCTTTATGGAGGTGTTATCGGCAACGCTCGTTTCTGCAACTTTTGTGTATGCCTATTATGGAAAGATAGATTTTTCCACATTTGCCGCTGTAGGGGTTGCCCTATATATGACTATAGATCCGGCAAAGCGCATAATAAGAATGTTCTCAGATCTTGTTAAGACGGCTCCGCTGATAGACCGCATAAATGAGATTCTCGATTACGAATCTCCTGTTCCAGATGCGGCCAATCCAGTTAAGGTGGATAATATAAAAGGTAATTTGTCTTTTGAAAATGTCAGTTTTTCCTACAACGAAAAGCCAGTTTTAATAGACGCAAGCGTTTCCATCCCTGCCGGAACAAGCTGCGCGCTTGTGGGGGAAAGCGGCGCGGGAAAGAGTACCTTTGCAAAACTTGCAATGCGCCTTTACGATCCAATATCAGGGGTTGTGAAGATGGACGGAATTTCACTTAAGGATTTCGACAAAAAAACATACGCATCATTTTTAGGCAGCGTGCCGCAATATCCAGTTCTCTTCAACGATACCGTTTACAACAATATACTGATTGCCCGCCCTGACGCTACGAGAGAAGAGGTTGAGCTTGCCGCAAAGAACGCATGTGCGCATGATTTTATCTTGGATCTTGAAAACGGCTATGATACTTCGGTCGGGGAGCGTGGAGACAGGCTTTCAGGCGGTCAGAAACAGCGCATAGCAATAGCCAGGGTATTTTTGAAGAATCCGCCTTTCATAGTTTTGGACGAGGCAACCAGCGCTCTCGATGCCAATAGTGAGTCTGCCATACAACGCGCGGTGGACAATCTTATGAAAGACCGCACAATGCTTGTCATAGCGCACCGTTTCAGCACCATAAAGAATGTTGGCATGATAATAGTCTTTAAGGAAGGGCGCATTATAGATTACGGCACGCACGAGCAGTTGATGGAGCGCTGCGCGCATTACAATCATCTTTACACGCGCCAGATGTCGCGCATAAAATAGCGGGTAAGATGAAAAAGTATCTTATAACCGGCTGCTGCGGCTTTGTTGCAAAATATTTTGTAGAGCTTTTGCGTTCTGAGGGCGGCGCGGAGATTGTGGGGGTTGACATACCCCAGAGGTGCGTGCTTGAGGCGGAAGATTTTAGGTATGAGAGAATGAATCTTACTGAACGGCACGACATTTACCGGCTGCTAGAGTCTTTTAGGCCCGACTACATAGTGCATCTTGCCAGCGTAAGTTCTGTTGCCGACAGCTGGAAGGCACCCGTTGAGAGTTTTGTAAATAATACGAACATATTCCTGAACATAGCAGATGGCGTTCGCGAGCTGAAGCTTAATTCAAGGATATTGTCGGTTGGCTCATCTGAGGAATACGGCAATAGACCAGTATCTGATATGCCGCTTAGGGAAGATTATCAGTTGAGGCCGAATAATCCGTATTCCGTAGCACGGGTAAGCCAAGAGCTTATATCAAAGCTTTATGCCGATAGTTTCGGGGTAGATATTGTAATGACGCGTTCTTTCAACCACATAGGGCCGTCCCAGAGGGACGTGTTTGTGGTGCCTTCGTTTGTAAAGCAGCTTGTTGAAATAAAGCGCTGCGGCGGCGGGGTGATGAAGACAGGAGATATTTCTATAGTTAGAGACTTTCTCGACGTGAGGGATGTTGTAAAGGCTTACCACAAGATTCTGTTGAGCGGCGCAAAGGGCGAAGTTTACAATGTCTGTTCTGGCGAGGGTGTTAGTTTGGAATCTGTAATATGTGAGATTTCCTCCATCTTGGAAGTAAAACCCCGCGTTGAATTGGATCCGTCTAGGGTACGTCCGGCAGATAACGCAGTGATAATAGGGGACAATTCAAAACTTGTATCCACACTTGGCTGGAAGCGTTCCTACTCTTTAAACGAGACTCTGAGAGACATGGTAGCATTTGCTCAAGAGCAAGTATGAAACTATTGTACTTAGGCAATGACCTTATATATGCTACGCGCATTTATTTTATTCTTACTGCGCGGATAAGGCCCGTGTTGCTGTCGAACCTTTCGTTGAACCATACAAATCCGAAGTCTTCCAGCAGTTTTACAAGGCTGTCATATCCTTTGTAATGCCACTCCATAATAATAAACCTGACTTTGCCCAATATGCCGGATTTGTGCAGCTCTTTTATAACGCCATATTCAGCTCCTTCTATATCAATCTTTAAGACTATTTCAGAGCTTGGATTCTCGCTTAATATCTCTCCTAAAACTTCCGACGCCTTTTTAATTTCTATATTCTCGGAATTATTTCTCTTATAATTGCAACTGTCCCTAAAAAACTCTTCTACTGTATTGATAGCCGATAGGTTTATATCGTCTACACTGCTAACCTTAAATGTTTCATTTTCCTCTCCCCAGCCGAAATTATACAGATTTATCTTTTTTCCCAAATCTGGATTTAAGGATATATTTTTCTGCGCCGCATCATACGTAATTTTAAAGGGCTCGTAAGCGTAAATTTTATCGACGCAATCGAGAGTTGCTGCATATAGGGCAGAGTCTCCTATATTTGCGCCAACATCTATGAATACGCAATTTCTCATTCCGCCAAACTCGTAGTCTCTGCGCCCAAAACATTCCAAGATTCCGTATAAGTTTTTCATCTTGGAGAACTTTACTCCGTAGAAATTGCATGTATCTTCACCGAACGAACAGTTTTTCTCTATTGGCTCAAGCGTTTTTACCAGGAAGAAATTTGAGCTGAAATATTGTTTGGCCGCCCTATTTAAAGGATTTGTTTTTTCAGATAATCTGTCTCTTATTATCCGCCTCCACTCCTTTATGGGAATTAGGTTTATCAGCAGTTTTTCCAAAGATGCGTTCATATATATGACAAATAGGTGTTCTTATGCATATTTCAAGAAACTTAAAAGACTTTGTTGGGAAGATTGCAATCAGCAAAGAATATAAAAGAAAATCTCAATGTCTTAAGCAGTATTTAAGACTTTTTTTCAAGGGTTGCCTTGCGGTCTTCAAGGTATGCCCAGCGGTCGAAAAGTTCATCGTACTGCTTTTGCAGCTGTTCATAGCGCAGGTTTAGCTCTTGGAGAGAATCTGAGTGCTCGCGTATAAAAGATGTATCTTGCATCTTTGCAGATATTTCCTTTTGTTCGCGCTCTATATTCTCCATCTTTTCTGGTAGCGACTCCAACTCCATGCGCTCCTTATTTGTAAACTTCTCTCTCTTTATCCTATCCGGCTTTGGGGCCTGCGCTTTGCGCTTGGCAGTTTGGATATCTTGAGCCTTCTGCTCCATGAGCTTTTCCCATTCGTCATATCCGCCCACTAATTCGCGTATCTTGCCGTTTCCCTCAAATCCGAAAACGCATGTGCATACATTGTTTAAAAATGTCCTGTCGTGCGAGACCAATAGAACTGTTCCCTTAAAGTTTATCAGAGCGCTTTCAAGAACCTCCATAGTCTCCATGTCCAAATCGTTTGTGGGCTCGTCGAGAATTAGAGTGTTGGCGTCGGATGTAAAAAGCTTTGCGAGCATCAGCCTGTTCTTCTCTCCGCCAGAAAGTGAAGATATTCGCCCAAGTATCTGTTCTGGTCTAAAAAGAAATTCCTGCAAATAGCCAACTACGCTCTTCTTTGCTCCACCCACAAAGACATAGTCCGACTCTTCCCCGATAAAATCGAACGGGCTCTGTTCTGGCTTAAGGGAATTTCTCGTCTGGTCGAAATACGCAATACTAAGGCGCGTGCCGCGTCTTACTTCTCCCTCAAGCGGCTTGAGGGAACCTATCATCAGCTTTATAAGCGTTGTCTTGCCGCAGCCATTTGGACCTATTATACCTATCTTGTCTCCGTTGTAGACTGTTGCGGAAAAACCGTCTATAAGCTTGTTGCCCCCGTAGGCAAATCCAAGATTTTCTATCTCAAAAACCTTTTGCCCTCCGGCTTGAACATCGCGAAACTCCAAAGATAAAGTTCCTCGCTTTTGAACGCGTTCGGCGCGCAATTTACGCAGCTTCATTAGCTCGCGGACACGCCCTTCGTTTCTCGTGCGCCTGGCTTTAACTCCGCGCCTTAGCC
Source organism: uncultured Opitutales bacterium (assembly GCA_944390805.1). Classification (GTDB taxonomy): domain Bacteria; phylum Verrucomicrobiota; class Verrucomicrobiia; order Opitutales; family Intestinicryptomonadaceae; genus CALXQW01. The sequence goes on from CALXQW010000031.1 coordinate 28,570, forward strand.
ATGCCTCCTCCTTGGCGAGTTTTTTGTCGAACGCGCGCTCGTTGCGTTCCCTAGCCTCCGCAAGGGCATCTCTGCGCTCGGTGAATTTATCAAATCCGCAGTCGAAAGCTATCAGAGAGCCGCCGTCTACTTCAACAACACGTGTGGCAAGCGCATTTAAAAAAGATCTGTCGTGAGATACAAAGACGCAAGTCTTCCCGCAGGATTTAAGAAAATTCTCAAGCCAAATTACAGATGGTATGTCAAGATGATTGGTGGGCTCGTCCAAAAGCAGAACGTCGGGGTCTGATACAAGCTCCCGGCATAGCAGAACTCTTCTCTTCAACCCGGCAGACAGTCCGGATGCGTCGAGTGAGGCGTTTAACTCAAGCTTTTCAAGCGTCTCTTTTACCTTTATGTCAAGCGGCCACAAGGAGCGGCTTTCCATCTCATGCAGAAGGGTATCGTGCTCATGCTCATCGGTCTTCTCGCCATGCTTATGGGCGGCGTCTATCTCGGCGCACCTTGCGAGAATCTCCCCTTCGGGACCAAGCCCGCGGGCCACAAATGAATATATGTTTCCGCTCAATCCTTGAGGCACTTCTTGGGGCAGATATGCGCTCTTTAATCCAACCTTCCTCTCTACAAGACCGCTGTCGGCCTCTATTGCGCCTGTCATCAGCTTCATAAGGGTTGTTTTCCCGCAGCCGTTTGGCCCCACAAGGGCAAGCCTGTCGCCCTCAAGCACGCTCAAAGAGGCGTCTTTTAGCAGCGTGCGCGCTCCAAATTTTAGCGAAACAGAACTGAGCGATATCAAATTCATAAAACCATAAAAATTTAAAATTATATTACCAAACGCAAATTTATTTTCACATACGTCTCAGTTTTAAGGCTCGTTATAACCTGCGTTGGCTTCGGCAAATTTTCTTGCCGGAGTAGCGGATTTGATTTGAGATTGCCTACATTAAGATATTATAAATTTATCTGCTCCATAAAACATAATATGGTGCGACGCGCAAAAAATTTTGTTCATGAAAGCCTTCCTTGTAAAATTGTTGCTCCTATCCGCAGTTATTGCGGCAGTGCAGTATTTTGTAGGATTTGGCGCACTCTTTGAGTATCTTAAAAATCTTGTGCGGAGCAATTCATCTCCGGAAGTATTTGTTCTTGTAATGGGCATAGGGTGTGCTGCCGGTCTGCCGCTTTCTTTCTGCTATTTATTTGCCGGAGCGGCATATCCATTTTGGACTGCCTGGCCTCTTTGCCTATGCGGACTTTTCACAAGCGCCTCTTTAGGTTATCTTGCCGGCGTGTTTCTTGCCCCTAAAAACCTTGCAGAGCGCATGTTCTCAAAATTTGGATTCTCCTTGCGCGAAAGAGGAATGATGAATTTAAATTTTATAGTAAGGGTTGCTCCTGTAATGCCGTATTCGGCGCAAAATATATTACTGGGAGCGGCAGGTTCTGGATACGGGGTTTACATGCTTGTAAATATGCTTGTGCAGGCGGCAATATCGGTAGTTATGCTATTGCTCTCTGGAGCGATATTTGCGCAGGGCAGCATAGATTTAAAAAGAGGGGCAATTATTGCCGCTCTTATTATTGTAATAGCCATTGAACATTGGATATTGCGCAAAATATATCCGCGCAGCAGCAAAAATGCTAAATAGCCTTACGGAATTCTTTGCCAAAATTAAGAATATGTATATTGCCCATGAATTGTAGGGCATTAATGATCAGCCTTTTTGCGGGCAATAAATGTCTTGTATAATGCCATGTAGAATTTAGGCCTTAGAAATGTGAACGGGCGGTATTTGATGTAGCCCCATATGGCGGCGCGGTCGGAAGCTTTTCTCCGTCTGTTAAATTCTTCTTGAGGTTCCTTCCATGATGTCATCTGCGCGTATTTGAAATATTCCTCCCTAAAGTGTGTCCACGAACCAAAAATCCACGGTTTGCTGCGCGCAATGTAATGTATAAGCTTGGGATTAGCGGTAAAGTCTGATCTGCCCACAAAGCTGCTTACCTGAACATTCCATTCTGGCGGAAGCGCTAATATATTATTTTGCAACACAGCATTTATTATCTGCTGGTCTCCCAGCCTTATCTTGGCTGCGTTTTCAGCTGCGTATTGGGCAAACGCTCTCTCTATTCCCTGCTGTCTTACCAACACGCAGTCCATAACAAACATTCCTGCGTTTATATAGGTTGTTTTTGGATCTAGGCCGTCTCTTTTCTTCATACGCTTTGCGGCGATGTCTTCAACTCCGGCAAGAGGTAGCCCGTGCATTTGAGTCGAGATAAGTTCGGATATGTCGCCCAAAACTATGGTGTCGCAATCAAGATATACAAGCTTCTCTGTATCGGGGAGAAAAGACGCAAGATTCAGTCTGAAAAATGTTGCCCGGCTGAGATATGAATGCGTCTTTATATCTTCAAAGATTCTCAGAAGATCCTTGCTCGGCACGACAAATTCCACTTGCGGAGAACCGAACTTAAAACAGGTATCTAATAGTTTTCTTTTTGTCTCCTCCGATAGACCTTCAGTTATTATGTGGAAAAATATCCCGTCTCGGTCTGAAGCGTTGTGCAAAATAGACGCCATTGTAGCGGCGGCGTGCCGCGCGTAATTTTCGTCGAAGCAAAGGGCTATGTCGGCTTTCATGCGTTCTTTCCGTCCTTCATTTTATTCCACAGAATTATATTTTCCCTCCAGTATTTCTTGAAAACAAACCACGGTTGCCGGCGGAATTTTCTCAGTAGCCTTTTGCGCCATGCCTTTGAGGCGGTTGCTGAACTGAAAGCTATAAACGCATATTCCTCGGTTTCGGATTCAAATTTCCATGGGGTTTGGCGTAGAGCGTCAAAGTAGCTCTTCCAATGCGGATTTAATGCTCCCAAACCTGCTTTCCACGGCTTGTAGTCGTTCACAAAATGGATTATCTTGGGGTTTTTGTATGCAGATAGATACTCGTCCTTAAACGCAAGCATGCAGCCGTCCTCAAGTATGGGCGGTATGAATTGCCAATTCCAAGACATGGGCAAGATTTTTACTCTGTCTTTTAGAACTATATTTAAGACTGTTTGGTCCAGCAGCTTGAGCCTGCTCTTGTCGGCTGATAAGAAGTTGAAAAGCTTTTCCTCTATATTGTCCGCGCGCCATCGGTCGAGATTTATGAGCATTACTCCTGCGTTAAAATAATTAAAGCCTTCTCCCAAACCATGCCTTTCCACAAATTTTGAGCACCAGCTGTCTATTACAGCGGCGGCGTATGCCCCGCCAAAGTCCAGCTCGAAAAGCGGACGCAAAGACTCCCTGACTATGGTGTCGCAATCAAGATACAAAACTCTGCTTGTCTCCTTTGGCAACAGGGACGATATCTTAAACCTATACCATGTATTTACCGTTATATATGCCGACGATGGAAAACCTTTAAATTGGGTCTCGTCTATCTTTAATATATGCACATTTGCGTTCTTGCCGGCGCATAGCTCCTTTAATTTTTGTTCGTTTGCATCGGATAGATTTCCCGAGAGTATGTAGAAATTCAGAAAATCTTCATCCTGCGCGCTCGATATGGCAGATGCCATCACAGCTGCGCAATGCCTTGCGTAGTTGTCGTCTGGAGCAAGTGCTATATTTATATTCATAGCAAGTCCTCAATGTTGCTTTTAACGCAGCCAAGCATATAACGCATCTTATATGCCGGCTTTGCAAAGATATGGTGCTCAGGCGGATCGGGTAGGGCATCTTTTGTGCTCTGAAAAGATTCCTCCCCAAGCGATACGCATTCCGGTAAAAGCGAATATATCTTTAGGCCGTTCTCCCAAAACCACTGCAAATCAACATCGACAGGCCTTCCAAAATGTGCGCGCGTCTTTAGAAGTTTTCTTGCGCCGCTTTTTGAAATTGCCTGGCCCACGCAGAATGTCGGCGGCTTGCTTGTTCTTGCAAGCCTAAAGCTTGTTCCCTTAATATCAATACTTCTCAGTACGCGTTTCTTTTTTCCTGGGTTGCCAAGCTTGATACAATCCCACGGAATATTTATTTTTTCTATGGCCTTTATTGCATCCGGAAAATTTTTACCAAGCAAGATATCGTCTTCAAGCGATATTGCGTAATCCAAGTCATCGTCAACTATTCTCTGCCATAAGCGCAGGTTGCTGAAGTATATTCCTATCTCGCCGCGCGTAAGAGGCCGGTAATAGCATTTATAATTTATCTTTGGGCTGTAATGTTCAAGAAGCGCGTTTTCGTCCAGAGCAGAACCTATCGTTCCTTCAAATCTGCTGTAAGGAACCCCCAGTGCGTCGAGCTGCTTTTTCATGCTGCTCATCCGCTCCGAGTTCGGGTCGAGATTTATTACGAATACGGCGCTGTTCATCTTAGACTTATTTCGAATAATATTAACGCAGCATCTTAGCCTTTGAAAGTTAAAAAACTTTTTATCCCCTAATATTATTGTTTATTTGGCGCAACTTCTGTTGTGCCTTATAATCCGCAGGAAAATCAATTTGCCCCGTCAGAAATCTTCTTCCGTAAAAAATCCGCTGTCTATCTTTACCCAGGAACTTGGCACCACATCTGAAAAATCAGCTTTCATCTTTGGCGTAAACCAGATATCGGGCGCAATTACGGTCTTTTGCTTATTCGGATTGAGCCATGCCCCCCACCAGCTAAAAGAACTGTTCGAGATTATATTGTGCTTGCATCTGCTCATCAGGAATAGGTCTTCATATTGGCCGGACGTCTTTACAGATACGCAGTTTGCCTTGAGCTGGAAATTTTCCTTTACCCATTCTGGCTCGTCGGAGAATATGAAAAATTTTGGATTATTCGTACGTGCTGCAATGTATTCTGCCGCCCTCAAGAAATATCCGCGCCTGCATACGCTGAAACGCTTTTTCAGCTTGCGGTTTCTCACATAGTCTCCGCGCCTGAAATGCAGCGAGACAGACTCAGTACCTTCTATCTGCCCAAACAGCGGATTCCTTGAAAATTCTTTCTCTCTTGCAAAAGTAAAATCTTTGCGGACTTCGTCCTTGGCGTCGGCAAAGAACTTCTCCGATTGCCAGAATCCGTCGAAAAGTGCCGGAAGGGGAATGTCGAACAAATTTTTGTCGAACGAAAACTTTTTTTGCATTATATGGGTGGCGGCCAGTTTGTATGGTATGCCAAACACCTTCTTAAGCTTCTTTCTAAGCTCAAGGTGGGGTGTCATAAGGCTTTTTATCTGCTCTTGGCTGGCAACCTTTGCGTCTATATTAAACTCTCCAAGCCCAAATAGCCTCTTTGAATTCTTTAGCCCAAAATTTACCGGATTGAGCAACAGCGGCACTCCATGCCTCTTAGCCAAAGCCTTGCCAAACGCATACTGAAACATCTGGTTGCCCAGACCTCCCTGTATGTTTACTATCAGAAGATCTTTTTCCATCACATCCTGATTTTTCCGCTGTCGAGCTCCCTTAGGAAATCCGTATAGGCAAGCTTTAAGCCGTCGCGTATAGATATCTTTGGCTTCCAGCCAAGGGAACGCAGAAGCGTTGTGTCGGAAAGTTTGCGTGGAGTTCCGTCGGGCTTTGAAAGATCGTGGGTTATCTCTCCTTTAAAACCAACTGTCTCCGCAACAAGCTCTGCCAGCTTGCCTATGGATATCTCCTCCCCGCTGCCCAAATTTACAAGGTCTGGCGGATTGTCCAACCCAAGCAGAAAAACACATGCATCGGCCAGATCGTCGACATGTAAAAATTCCCTGAGAATATTTCCAGTTCCCCACATCTCAACCGACTTATCCCCGCGGACTTTCGCCTCGTGAAAACGCCTCAGCAGCGCAGGCAAAACATGAGAGTTCTTCTCGTGGTAATTGTCTCCAGGCCCATACAGATTTGTGGGCATTGCGCTGTGGAATAAATCTCCGTACTGCTTTCTGTAAAATTCGCAGAGTTTTAATCCGGCTATCTTCGCCACGGCGTAGCCCTCGTTTGTTGGCTCCAGCGCCCCAGTTAACAGCGCAGATTCAGGTATGGGCTGGGGTGCAAACTTCGGATATATACATGTACTGCCCAAATACAGCAGCCTTCCAACCCCAGTTTCGTGCGCGGCACATACGGTATTTACAGCAAGCTGCAAATTTATTGAGATGAAATCTGCCGGATATGTGTTGTTTGCATATATCCCGCCAACTTTTGCAGCAGCCATAACCACAACATCTGGCTTATTTTCCTTGAAAAAGTCCAGAGTCTGCGCCTGGTTTGTAAGATCCAACTCTGCATGCGACGGAGAAAGTATATTGCAATAGCCGTTAGCCTTCAATGCGCGGATTATCGCTCCGCCAACCATGCCGCGCCCGCCGGCGACAAATATCTTGTCGGTATTATGCATATTATCATCTCTTCTCGGACATGGCCAGATCGTAGTCCGACTTAACCATTATCTCAACAAGCTTCTTGAATGTCGTCTTTGGCTTCCAGCCCAAAACTTTCTTCGCCTTTGCCGGATTGCCTATCAGCAGCTCAACCTCTGTCGGACGGTAATAGTCCGGTGAAACCTCCACAACAGTCTTGCCTGTCTGCTTGCACACGCCCTTTTCCTTGGCGCCTTTTCCCTTCCAGACTATGTCCATTCCAAGATGCCCAAACGCCAACTCTATAAACTCCCTTACGGTGTGGGTCTCGTTTGTTGCAAGGACAAAGTCGTCGGCCTTCTTAGCTTGAAGTATACGCCACATTCCCTCTACATATTCCGGAGCATAGCCCCAGTCGCGCTTGGCGTCCATATTGCCAACAACAAGCTTCTCCTGCAGGCCGCACTTTATCCTTCCGGCAGCGCGCGTTATTTTGCGGGTTACAAAAGTCTCTCCCCTACGTTCAGACTCGTGATTGAAAAGTATTCCGTTGCTGGCAAATATATTGTACGCCTCTCGGTAGTTTATAACTATCCAATATGCGTACTGCTTGGCAACCGCATAAGGGCTGCGCGGATAAAACGGAGTCTTCTCTGTCTGTGGAACCTCCTGCACCAACCCGAACAGCTCCGACGTCGACGCCTGATAAAAGCGCGTCTTTTCCTGCAAGCCAACTTCCTTTATGGAGTCCAAAAAACGCAGAGTGCCCAGAGCATCTACATCAGCCGTGTACTCAGGAACTTCAAAGCTTACCTTTACATGGCTCTGTGCGCCAAGATTGTATATCTCGTCGGGCGCGGTATGCTCTAGTATGCGGTTTAGATTGCTGGAGTCTGTCAAGTCTCCATAATGAAGAAAGAATCTCGACCCGCTTACAGATTTGTCGTTGTATATATGGTCTATTCTTGCGGTATTGAAGGAGCTCGAGCGCCTTATTATTCCGTGTACGGTGTAGCCCTTGGACAAAAGCAGTTCGGCAAGATAAGAGCCGTCTTGTCCGGTAATTCCGGTGATGAGTGCGGTTTTCATTTCTTTTATAAATCTTATAAAATATATTTTTTAGACGCTTTGCCCCTTAAGTAAAGCAAAATACATCTTCCTGATTCTTGCACATCTTTATATCTTGCGTAAAGAATTCATCTTCTACTTTACCTTCTTACAATATCTTTACTTTCCCTTTCTCCTACCATTGTACTCATAGCCTTAAAAAATTTCCGCGTAGAGGGCTGATTGCGGGCATAAAAAAAGCCCGCCCTGTTTGGGCGAGCTTGAATTCATTTAAAGACTTCTTAGTACACGAACAATAGCTCGGAATACTTCGGCAAGGGCCAGATATCGTCTGAAACTTCCCTCTCGAGAAGATCCGCATACTTGCGGACTTCCGCCATATCGGAGATAAGTTCAGGCTCCTTCTTAGCCGCAGCTATTGAAGCTTCCAACTTGTCTACAGCCGCAGACAAACTGCTGGCAAGCTCCGCAACCTTTTTGCCTTGGGATACAGTAGAAGATGCATCTAAGCCGGCTGCCTTTGCTTTTGCTATGTCGTCGGCCAGATAGCCAAGCTGCCTGTTCACAGCCGGAATTATCATAGTTTTTGCCATATCCAAGGCTATGCATGCCTCTATCTTTATCTTCTTCTGGTATTCCTCGGTGAATACCTCATAACGGCTCTTGAGCTCTTCCTTCTTGAATACACCATATTTCTCAAAGAGCTCTATGTTTTCCTTCTTAAGAAGTGGCTTTAGAGCCTCGGGTGTGGTCGGGAAGTTCGGCAGACCGCGCCTCTTGGCCTCTTCCTTCCAGGAATTGTCGTAGCCGTCTCCGTTGAAGATTATCCTCTTGTGCTTGCGGACTATGTCTTGCAGAATTGATTGCAACTCGCTTTGGAACTTATCCTTTGGAGTATTCTCAAGCTTTGTTGCTATCTCGTCGAAAGCCTCCGCAACTATGGTGTTGAGCACAATATTCACATTCGCGCAAGACTGCGATGAACCCGGCGCACGGAACTCAAATTTGTTCCCGGTAAATGCAAACGGACTCGTACGGTTTCTGTCAGTTACGTCGCAAGGCAACGGCGGCAGGGCATCTATGCCTATCTTCAGAACCTTCTTGTCGGTCTTGGAAGCCTTCGTCTGACCTTTTTCAATCTGGTCTATAATTTCCGTGAGTTGGTCGCCCAAGAACATGGATATTATGGCCGGCGGAGCTTCGTTCGCTCCCAGCCTGTGGTCGTTACCCGCGCATGCAGTACCCACTCTGAGCAAGTCGCTATGCGTATCAACTGCCTTGATTATCGCGCAAAGAGTTGTGAGGAATATTGCGTTTTCGTGCGGATTAGTTCCAGGATTGAGCAAGTTTCTCTCGCCTACAGAAATAGACCAGTTATTGTGTTTGCCGCTTCCGTTTATTCCAGCAAAGGGCTTCTCGTGCAGCAAACATACAAGACCGTGTCTGTTGGCCACTATTCTTAGCGTCTCCATTATGAGCATGTTGTGGTCTATGGCCAAGTTCAACTCCTCAAATACAGGCGCTATCTCAAACTGCGCAGGAGCAACCTCGTTATGGCGCGTCTTTGCCGGTATGCCCATGCGCCACAGCTCCTTGTCAACATCCGACATAAACGCCAGTATCCTTGGGTTTATCGCACCAAAATAATGGTCCTCAAGCTGCTGATGCTTTGCGGGCGGAGCGCCAAAAAGCGTTCTGCCAGTCTGCATTATGTCTGGACGCAGCATGTAAAGATTCTTGTCTATAAGAAAATATTCCTGCTCCGCGCCAAGCGTTACCGACGGACGGGCATCGGCATTCTCCCCAAAGCATCTAAGCAACCTCTTAGCCTGCGCGCCAAGTATCTGTATGGAGCGCAGTATAGGTGTTTTCTTGTCGAGCACTACGCCCGTGTAAGAGCAGAATACGGTTGGTATGCAAAGTGTGGCTACGCCGCCATAGCGCTTGATAAATGCAGGGCTGGTTGGGTCCCATGCGGTGTATCCGCGCGCCTCAAAGGTTGAACGCAACCCTCCTGATGGAAAACTCGACGCATCGGGCTCTCCTATTATAAGATTCTTTCCGGAAAAACGCGTTATGGCTATGCCGTCTCCGGCTGGCTCCAGAAAAGAATCGTGCTTTTCGGCACTCGCGCTTGTGAGCGGAAGAAACCAGTGGGTGTAGTGCGTGGCGCCTCTCTCCATCGCCCAGGTCTTCATGGCGTGGGCTATGTCGTCGGCTATGCTCTCGTCCAACTGCGAACCCTTGTGGATTGTCTCAAGCAGTTTCTTGTAAACGGGCTTCGCCAGATAATGCTCCATGTTCTTTAACCCAAATACGTCGGCTCCGTATTCCTTCTCGACGTCGTAGGGCTTGTAGCTATCCGCGTAAGAATCCGTTCTTGCGGCTATTTTTGCCAATGCTGACTTCCTTGCGTTCATAATTTCCTTTTCGATTGTTTGGTGATATGACTTATTGCTATATGCCTTGTTAGCAATTGGCGTGCCAGAAAATTTAGCTCACGCTTTTTTGCATAAAATAAAGTCTATATTCCAAACATATTATATATATATTATGAAAAAAATTTTGTACAATAGTTCTTTTTAGGCAAGGTCTTTTGTCTAAAATTTTCACGGCACTACAAAAATGTCATTTTTGTTAGGTGGTTTTGTACAAAATTGTAGCAAAATGCTTGCGGCCGCATGCTTGAAATTTCTTCAAAAATGAATATTAAAATTTAACTATATGATAATAATGTACAAATGCTAAAACTACAAAATTGGCACAATAATTGCTTTAACTTTTACGCAAGAAAAAATACAATTATGCAAAAGACAGAAGATTCCCAGTTTAGGTACTATCCACGTTCGAGAGGTCTGTATGATTCGGCCAACGAGCACGACGCCTGCGGTGTAGGCCTTGTGGCCGATATAAATGCGGTTTCCAAGCATGAAATCGTAGAGGACGGCATGGAAGTTCTAAAGAGGCTAATGCACAGAGGCGCTGTTGCTGCCGATGCCCAAACGGGCGACGGCGCAGGCATACTCGTTCAAATCCCGGACGAATTTCTTCGTGAAAAAATAAAGAATCTCCCGCAAAAGGGTTCATACGGAGCCGCCATGGTATTTCTCCCGCGCGACTCTGATACTGCCGAAAAATGCAGGCAGATTTGTCGTCTGGCTGCCCAGGCGGAAGGTTTTGACTTCATCTGCTGGCGCGAGGTTCCCGTAAATATGGACGCCATAGGCGGCATAGCAAAGAGCTCGTGCCCGCGCATAGAGCAGTTTTTTGTAAAGAAGGATCTTCCGGACGGCGCCGCTTTGGAGCGCGCCCTTTATGTGCTGCGCAGAGTCATAGAAAAGAGGGTATCCGCTGAGACTTCGGCAGGAGATGCCTTTTATGTATGTTCGCTTTCGGCGCGCACTATGGTTTACAAGGGGCTTTTGAATGCTCCGCAGCTTAAGGCTTTTTATCCGGATTTGAGCGATCCGCTCTTTAAGAGCGCTGTTGCCATAGTGCACCAGAGGTACAGTACAAACACATTCCCCACGTGGAATCTGGCGCAGCCTTTCCGCTACCTTGCCCATAACGGCGAGATAAACACCATACGCGGCAATATAAACCAGATGCAGGCGCGCGAGAGCCATTTTGCGTCTCCGCTTTTTGGCGACGACATCAAGAAGCTGCTTCCAGTTATACAGCCTGGGCAGAGCGATTCGGCCTGTCTCGACAACGCGGTGGAAATTTACACCTCTGCCGGTAGAAGTCTTGCCCACACAATGCTAATGCTTGTTCCGCAAGCCTGGGGTAAGAATTTCTATGTAAGCAAGGATATATTGGGCTTTTTTGAGTATCATTCGGGGCTTTCGGAACCGTGGGATGGTCCTGCGGCTCTCGCCTTTACCGACGGCCTTTGCGCCGGCGCCTTGCTCGACCGCAACGGTCTGCGTCCGGCTCGTTACACCATAACAAAAGACGGCCTTTTTGTGTTGGCATCTGAGACTGGTGTATTGGATATTCCTGTTGAGCGCATCATTCGCCGCGGTCGCCTTCATGCCGGTGAGATGATATACATAGATCTCCAGAAGCACCGTGTGCTTTTCAACAATGAGATAAAGACTTTAGTTGCGCGCTCAAAGCCATACCGCAGGTGGGTTGAGGAAAACCGTATAACCTTAAACGGTATATTTGAGAGTGTATCGGCAACGAATGTTGGAGAACATCTGATAGAGCGTCAGAAGCTTTTTGGTTATACGCGCGAGGACTTGGACATGATCTTAAAGCCTATGGCCGAAAACGCCAAGGAGCCTGTTGGATCAATGGGCAACGACGCCGCCCTTGCGGTTTTGTCGGACAAGCCCCAGCTTTTGTACGATTACTTCAAGCAGCTTTTTGCGCAGGTTACAAATCCGCCAATAGACCCAATCCGAGAGGAACTCGTGATGAGTCTGATGACCTATATAGGTAACAGCGGAAACACTCTTCTTGAGCTTCCCGCGCACGCTCATCTTTTGAAGTTGCCCAATCCCATATTGGCAAACAAGGATTTAAGCTGCATAATAAATTCCAAGGACGAGAGTTTTCAGGCTCAGACTATCAGCGCTGAATTTTCAGCCGCAAGCGGCGAGGACGGCTTAAAGAGCGCTCTCGATAAAATCTGTGCCGAGGCGGCCGAGGCTGTAAGGGCAGGCAAGAGTGTGGTAGTTTTGTCGGACAAGTCTTTGTCTTACGGATACGCTCCCATACCAATGTTGCTCGCTGTTGCCGCTGTGAACAGGAGGCTGATAGACGAGGGTCTGCGCACGAGCGCCGGAATTATAGCCCAGACGGGCGAGGCCAGGGAGATTATGCATTTTGCGCTTCTGTTAGGCTATGGAGCAACGGCAATAAACCCGTATCTTGCCATAGAGACTATAGCGCAGATGGCTTCCGAGGGCAGGTTTGCGTCGCTCGATGCCGACGGTGCTGTGGCAAACTACATGACCGCCGTATGCAAGGGTCTTTTAAAGATAATGTCTAAGATGGGCATATCAACTTTGCGTTCGTACAGGCAGGCGCAGGTTTTCGAGGCGATAGGTTTAAATTCGGAATTTGTGGAAAATTATTTCAAGGGTACGTCAAGCCGTGTTGGCGGCATAGGCCTAAGAGAGGTTGCCGACGAGGCTCTCGCGAGGTACCACAATGCGCATTATCCGAAGTATCAGTTTGAAAATGTCCTTGAGAACTCCGGAAAGTACAAGTACAAGAAGGATGGCGAACACCACCTCTGGACTCCGCAGACCATAACTTTGCTTCAGCGCGCCGTCAGGGAGGGCGACGAGGAGAAGTACAAGCAGTATGCCGACTTCATCAACAATCAGGCCGAGCATCTTTGCACATTGCGCGGGCTTTTCAAATTCAAGAAGGCGCAGCCTATAGACATATCTGAAGTTGAAAGCACGGAGAGCATACTAAAGAGGTTTGTAAGCGGTGCAATGAGTTTTGGATCTCTCAGTCCCGAGGCTCACACCACAATAGCGCTTGCTATGAACCGCATAGGCGGAATGAGCAATACCGGAGAGGGCGGAGAGGATCCGGAGCGCTATAAGACTGCCGGCACCGACCACGACACTTGCAGCGCAATCAAGCAGATTGCCTCCGGACGTTTCGGTGTAACTGCAGAGTATCTTATAAACGCCCGAGAGCTTCAGATAAAGATAGCCCAAGGCGCTAAGCCTGGCGAGGGAGGTCAGCTTCCGGGGCACAAGGTAAACGGCCTCATTGCGCGTATACGTCATTCTACGCCTGGAGTAACCCTTATATCTCCGCCTCCGCACCACGATATTTACTCCATAGAAGACCTTGCCCAGCTGATTTACGATCTGCGCAATTCCAACGAGAATGCAAGGGTATCCGTAAAGCTCGTATCTGAGGTTGGCGTAGGCACGGTTGCGGCTGGAGTTGCCAAGGCAAAGGCTGATGTTGTTCTTATAAGCGGCCATGACGGCGGCACGGGAGCATCTCCTCTTACAAGTATAAAGTACGCTGGAATGCCATGGGAACTTGGTCTTGCCGAGACTCAGCAGACGCTGCGCATGAATGGCTTGAGGGACAAGATAAGAGTTCAGGTAGACGGCCAGATCAAGACGGGACGCGACGTTGTAATAGCTGCGCTTCTCGGTGCGGAAGAGTTCGGTTTTGCAACCGCCATACTTGTAAGCATAGGCTGTGTAATGATGCGCAAATGCCACGACAATTCCTGCCCGGTGGGAGTTGCCACGCAGGATGAGAGGCTCAGGAAGTGTTTTAAGGGCAAGCCTGAACATGTTGTAAACTATCTTACGTTTGTCGCGGAGGAGGCCCGCCGTCTGCTTGCTTCTTTAGGCTTAAGGAGCATAGACGAGGCTGTAGGGCGTTCGGATTTGCTCGAGGTAGATCATGCCATAAATTTCTGGAAGGCTCGCAATTTGGACTTCTCCAAGATATTTGCATTTGATGCTTCTTCCTCTGCGGCACGCCATGCCGGACCGCTTGCTCCAAGAGAGCTTAAGGACTCTTACGACAAGCGCCTGGTAAAAGCTCTTGAAAAGCACATACTGGAGACAACTCCTGCTGAAATTTCTGAGACCATACGCAATAGCGACAGAAGCGTAGGAGCCATGCTTAGCAGTATTGTTGCCAAGAAGTACGGTCATGCGGGGCTGCCTGAAGACCTAATAAAGGTAAACTTCAGCGGCTGTGCGGGGCAGAGCTTCGGGGCGTTCTTGTCTAAGGGGCTTACCTTCACGCTTGAGGGAGATGCCAACGACTATGTCGGCAAGGGTCTTTCGGGCGGTACTATAATAATAAAGACCCCGAAGAACGCAGGCTTTAAGAGCTATCTGAATTCTGCTGCGGGCAATGTTATAGCGTACGGTGCAACGGCCGGAAACATATTCATAAACGGTCGAGCTGGAGAGCGTTTTGGCGTCAGGAACAGCGGGGCAACCCTTGTTGTGGAAGGCGTAGGAGACCACTGCTGCGAATACATGACTGGCGGTGTGGTTGTTGTTCTCGGCCGTGCTGGGTTCAACTTTGCCGCGGGCATGACGGGAGGTCTTGCATATGTTCTCGATGAGAGCGCAGATTTCGATATGCGCTGCAACCTCAGCGGCGTAGATTTGGAAATCGTGCGCGAGAATTCCCATGAAGAAGCTCAGCTGAAGGGATTAATTCAGAAGCATTTCGAGCTTACAGGCAGCGAGGTTGCCCGCCGCATACTCGACCAGTGGCAGGAATATCTTGACAAGTTTGTTCTGGTATTCCCGGTGGAGTATAGAAAGGCTCTCGGCAGAATGAATCTCGACGATGAGAAGTCTTTCAACAAGAAAAACCAGAACTCATAAAATATCATGTCGGCGGAATATCTAAATATATCGAGAAAAACCGGAGGGTACCGTTCTGATAGGCTTTCCGACTTCGGAGAGGTGGAGATGCATCTTCCTCTCTCCGATATAATGGTTCAGGCTTCGCGGTGTATGGGGTGCGGAATACCGTTTTGCCACGGTTACGGTTGTCCGCTTGCAAACGATATACCCGGTTTTAACCTTGCGGTAAAAGAGGGCAGGCTTGCAGATGCGTACAAGATTCTTTCCACGACATCTCCTTTTCCGGAGTTTACTGCGAGAGTATGTCCCGCTACATGCGAGGCGTCTTGCTGTTCCGGATTACTGTCTGATGCAGTGAGCATAAGGCAGATAGAATACGCAATTATAGAAAATGCATTTCTGAACGGAATTGTTGAGCGCGATAAGCCAAAATTCAGGACTGGCCGGAGAGTTGCTGTTATAGGTTCAGGTCCGTCTGGGCTTGCGGCGGCGGACTGTCTAAATAAACTTGGACACGAGGTTGTAGTGTTTGAGAAAAACGCATCTTTGGGTGGGCTATTGCGCTACGGCATACCTGATTTTAAACTTGCAAAAAGCGTGATAGAACGGCGCATAGACGTAATGGGAGAGCAAGGCGTATTCTTCGAGCCCGGAGTGGAGATAGGCACTGACATATCAGCTGAATATCTTAGAAGGAAGTTCGATGCCGTATGTCTTTGCATAGGTTCTGAAGAGCCAAGGGACTTGCCTGTGGAGGGTCGTTCTCTGGGCGGAGTTCATTTTGCTCTTGAGTTTTTATCATCCCAAAACCGTGCAAATTCTGGAGAGGCAGCTGGGGTTAAGATATCCGCAAAGGGAAAGAAGGTTCTTATAATAGGCGGAGGAGATACCGGCAGCGACTGCCTTGGAACAGCGTTGCGTCAGGGAGCAAAAGAGGTTTTGCAAGTTGAGATAATGCCGCAGCCTCCGGCGGAGCGTTCTCCTTCAACACCGTGGCCAGAGTGGCCTTATATGCTTAGAACTTCAAGCTCTCATCTTGAGGGTGGAAAGCGCATGTGGGGAGTATCTGTCAAAAAGATATTCGGTAGAAACGGGGTTGTAAAAGGTGTTGAGGCGGTTCTTCTCGACTGGCAGTTTGATGCTTCCGGCAGACCCAAAAGGCCTGTTGAGAGGGAAAATAGCCTATTTAAGCTTGAAGCTGATTTGATTCTTCTTGCAATGGGATTTACCGGTGTAAAGAAGAAAGGTCTTGTGGAGGAGCTCGGATTGGAGATTGCACCGCGCGGCATGATAGCGGCAAACGCGTCGTGCGCAACAAATATGGACAGCGTATTTGCATGCGGAGACTGTGTAAGTGGGCCATCTCTGGTATCGAGATCTATGGCTGCTGGTAAATTTGCGGCTTCAAATATTGACTGTCGGCTCAAAAAACTTTTATAGAATTTGCCGATAAAAATGAGCCAACACGTAGAAATAGCCGTACTAAATAAGATAAGTCATCTTGTCGCCAGGAGAATTCCTGTTGGCGATATGTTGCGTGAAGTTTTGGAAATTCTCCATACGGAGATGGGTCTCTTGCGTGGAACGGTAACCTTGCGCGAGGGAGATTTGCTTGTCATAGAGGCATCTGAAGGCCTTAGCAAAGAGGAAATTCAACGAGGCACATACAGGGTTGGAGAGGGAATAACCGGCATGGTAGCCAAGACGGCGAAAGGCGTGTTGATACCTGATATCTCAAAGGAAAAAGGCTTTTTAAATAGAACCAAAGCCAGAACAGATTTTAAGAATATAGCATATATATGCGTTCCGATAATATACCAAGACGAGGTTATAGGAACACTTAGCATAGATATTCCAAATAATATAAATTCCGACCTCAACGCCGACTATCATTTATTGGATACCATTTCCACCATTATGGCTGAGGCCATTTTTGCCGCATATTCCGACAAGGAAGAGCGGGAAAAGCTAATTGCCCAAAGTCGCATACTCCAGTTGGAATTGGAAAATAAGCTTAGGCCGTCGAACATAATAGGCAACTGCAACAACATGAAGAAGGTTTACTCCATGGTTTCAAAAGTTGCCTCATCAAACGCCACCGTGCTTATAAGAGGGGAATCTGGCACAGGAAAGGAACTTGTGGCAAGGGCTATACAGAAGGCGTCGCAAAGGGCAGACAAGCCTTTTGTTGTGGTAAATTGTGCGGCGCTTCCGGAGAGTCTGATAGAAAGCGAGCTTTTCGGACATGAGAAAGGGTCGTTTACAGGTGCCGTAAACCGCAAGATAGGCCTTGCCGAAGTTGCAAATACGGGAACGCTTTTTTTGGACGAGATAGGCGATATCTCTTTGCCTATGCAGTTAAAACTTTTGCGTTTCATACAAGAGCACAGCTTTTACAGGGTTGGCGGCAACGAGGAGCGCAAGGTGGACGTGCGCATAATAGCGGCCACTAGCCGCAATCTTGAGGATATGATAAGCAAGGGCACTTTTAGGGAGGATTTGTACTACAGGCTCAATGTTTTTCCCATATATTTGCCAGCACTCAGAAACCGCAAGTGCGACATAGTTTTATTGGCTGAATATTTTTTGCAGAAGTACAATAAGATTCACGGCAAAAACATAGTAAGGATATCCACACCCGCCATAAATATGCTGACGCAGTACTATTGGCCAGGCAATGTCAGGGAGCTGGAGAACTGCATGGAGTTTTCCGTGCTTAACACATCCGATAACGTAATAAACGGCTACAATCTTCCGCCGAGCCTTCAGACGGCTGAAGACACCGGAACAAATCTTGTTTCGACAGAGGGTGCTGCCGCCTCAGAAGGGGGCGACTACGAGTCTTTAGTGTCGAGCTTTGAGCGCGAGCTTATCGTGGAGGCCTTGAAGCTGAAGAACGGCAACGCCTCCGCAGCGGCAAAGCATCTGGGCGCAACGCAGCGTGTAATTTTGTACAAGATAAAGAAACTTGGAATAGACACTTCTTTATACAAGAGCTCTTAACGGAGCTTCCTCTTGTAATAGATTATTAGAATAGTTTTATTATTTTGAACAAATCAGATTCTCTTTCTGGAGAATTTATTGGGACGGATTCTCTTCTATTGCAGAAAAAGAAAAAATATTTAGATTTTTCTTCTTTTACTTTAAGGTTTATTTTTGCAGATAGTTTTTATTTTCATCGCAGCTTTTAAATTAGAGCATACTTGAATAGAAGTTAAAGCCGATACTTGTTTTACGTTTGCTTTCTATACTGTTCGCATGAAGATCTCTTAAAATTTCACCTAAGATAAGAATATCTTCAGCTTAACAGAATATCCGTATTTGCAGCCGTCCAGATCTCAAGCCGTTTTAAAAGTCTTGCAAAGTCTGACTCCTTCAACGAGCCAAGATCTTTTGATGGCGTCTTTAGGGCAAGCCTTAATATGTCGGCGTCTCCTGAACCTAAGGATGGGAAAAAGTCCTCCTTAACGGCATAGCCTTCGTCTCGGCAAAAAACATACAAGAACTTTAATAAAACAAGGTCTGCGTTAGCCCCGGTATTCAGCGCTTCCAATGCCCCAACTATGACTCTGTAAAAATCTTTGGGATTTTCCGAATATCTGCCGTTTTTTTCTACCCAAAGGCAAATGCGCGCAGCAGCTGAAAAACACGCGTAATCTTTGGGTATGCCTTCCATGCGCTCCGCAACGGAGAAATCCTTTAACGCAAATAAATCTGCGTTCTCATCGCTTCCAAAAGGCGCAAGTTCAAACGAACATTGGTCGAATAAATCCGGCAAAACGGATGTCTTTGTTGCGGAAACTTTCCTCATGGCGGCAATAAGGCCGCGCTTTGGGGAAAATATCCTAAACAAAAGGGAATTTTCCCCCTTCTCCTGCCTGTCGAGCACTACGCCCTCTATCTCAAAATGCGAAGCCACAAAATATTAATCGGATTTCTTCGCTCCGCCGGAATCCTTTGAATCCGGCTCTCCAGACCCCTCAAAGTCTCCCCACGGAGGCACAACAGCACCGCCGGAAATTATAAGCTTCATGCCCTCAGATATCGTCATGTCTAAGTGAGTGACTGAGTATTCAGGTATCATAACTAAAAATCCGCTAGTAGGATTGGGGGTGGTGGGTATAAATACGTTTAAAACACGTTCGCCCGTCTTGGCTTGTACCTCGCCCTTTGAATCGCTCGTTAAAAACCCTATGGCATACATTCCCTTGCGCGGAAACTCCGTGAGCACAACTTCCTGAAATACCGCCTTCTTCTGCTTTGAAAATGTATCAACTATCTGCTTTACGGTCTTGTATACAGTGCGTGCAAACGGAATCTTCTCTATTAGAAACTCAGAAAGATTTATCAGCAGCTTTCCAAAGAAAAACCTCGAGAAGAATCCTATAGCCGTTATGAGCGCCAAGACTATTAGTGTTGATACTAGGTCAAGCAGCGTTGATCCAACAGCATTTTGGGGGAAATCCCTGCCAAAGAAATTAAATATCGGCGCAAATACTATCTCACTTACGGGCGTTCCTATCTTGCCTATCAGAAATACAACAACAAACACCGTTATTGTAAGCGGTAAAACCACTATGATTCCCGTTATGAAAGAATTTCTTATTGTCTTTAACATGTTTGTATCAGTTTAACTGTGTTTCTTGAATTTAAATATCTCAGGCGTCTCCGAACGGATAATTGCCAGTGCAAGAGCCTCGGCGGAACGCATCTTCTTGGCGTCCTCAGGGGCGATGTCGTCAACCCCGGCAAGATGAAGATACCCGTGGGCTATGTACAAGCTCAGCTCCTCTGAGGCCGTGTTGCTAAATCTTTCGCACCAGTCCAAAGCGCGCTCGGCGCTTACGCATATCTCTCCAGAGTATCCGTCGGTATGGTCGCCGTCAAAAGTAATTACGTCTGTATCGGAAGCGTCGTTGAGAAAATCTATATGTATTTTTCTCAATCCCTCGTCGGTAAATACCGCCACGGAGATCTCGCCTTCAGGGGCGCGCAAATCCTCCGGCAGAAGAGTGTCCAATTTATTTATCAACAGCTCTATGTCTGCATCGCTAAAAGATACAATATCTTCAGCGTAGTTTGATACCTCAATGGATCTCGTCATGAGAGAATATCCTCCATAAATTTCCTCGAATCCACTACATCTGACTCCGGCACGGCCGAGTTTATCTCCAATATGAAAAGATGATTCTTGGCGTCAAAAAATCTCTTCAGCGATTGAAAATCTATGCAGCCCTTGCCTATGCCCTGGTGGTCCTTGCCGTTTTGGTCGCAGTCGTGCAGGTGCCAGCCGGCAATATTCTTGGCGGTCTTCTCCAGAAGCTCAACCTGGGTGCAAAAACCCATAAGCTCCTTTATCTTGGAATGACCAATATCGTGCCATGCGCGGACAAAATCGTGCTCCTTTGCAAGCTCAAGCATGTCGGAAAAGGTATTGTCCATAGGCAGTTCTCCAACGCCTTCTCTGTTCTCTATCCCCATGAGAATTCCAGAACCATCAAAATCGTCCGCAATGGCGTCTATATTGCCTGCGATGTTCTCGTAAGCCTTAAATACCTTCCTCCTTGACGACCTTAAAAATTTATCGCGCGCAGCACAAAAAGATTTGTCTTCCAAGAGTTTATCAAAACCTACGGCATCGGCCTTTGCTCTCAGTGCCGCGGCTCTGTCGTAAAA
The DNA here is from genome assembly GCA_944390805.1 of uncultured Opitutales bacterium. GTDB lineage: Bacteria > Verrucomicrobiota > Verrucomicrobiia > Opitutales > Intestinicryptomonadaceae > CALXQW01. The sequence continues at coordinate 48,962 of CALXQW010000031.1, forward strand.
AAAGTAGTTTAGGCTGCCCATGTGAAAGACTATCGCGCGGGCTTTGCATTCCTTTGCGTAGGCAACAGTGTTTTTGCTGTGCCGCAGCCACTGTGCGGATTCATTCTTCCAGCTTGTGCTCGGAGAGAATAAATTTGGTGAAGGGCCCTTTGCAAAGCTGGGGATCGGACAAAAATTGTGCAAAGACGACACCTTAACAACTCCTTCCGACAGAGCCTTTGCTATTCCATCTAATGCCGTTATTGGAGTTGAGTGCCCAAGTTCTACATATTCAAACCCGTATTCGGCAGCCTTACAGAGCATTTTGTAGCCGTCTTTGAAGCGCCTTTGCAGATAGCTTGTAGATAGAGATATTACAGGTTTATCATACATCGCTATAATACGCTAATTGTAAAATTTCAAAGTTCAAGAGTATAGATTGCCCATATTTTATGGATTTAGTTATATAAGCCGTGCAGATTTCTTATATTTTCAGTTCTTTATAATGGGTATTTATGTTTGACAGAAATTTTAACATCTTTAGTTTTCAATAGAAAGTAAACGACGCGGGTATTTATTCTTCTTTGTCTGGAGCATTTATATTGATGCTTTGATCTCTGAAAAATAATTCTTTGCGGAATTTTCGTTTAAAAGGGGATATAACAATAGCAAGTAGTAAACTATTATATATGGATATAAAAAAACTTTCAAATATTGGGCGCAGAAGCTTTCTTTCAAATATGACGGCAGCGGCAGGCTGCATATTGGCGGCGAGAGTCAATGTTTCAGCCCGCGAGAATTCTGCGGAGATTCCGCAGCAGGCTAATCTTGCATTGATATCGCCAAATGATTCTTCCAAACCTTATGCGTCGGAGAAGAATATGCGCAATATTTCCCTCTCTACGGACGTCTTGGTTGCGGGCGGCGGCCTTGCTGGAGTTCTTGCGGCAATAGCGGCTGCTAGGAGGGGTGCAAAAGTTGTGATATGTCAAGACAGGTCGCGTTTGGGCGGGAATGCCAGCGCAGAGGTTAGAATGCATCCTTTAGGAGTTAATCCCGGGCGTAACGGATTTAGAGAGGGCGGCATATTGGAGGAGATAAAGCTAGATTGCGCCGTGCATAATCCGCATTGCTCGTGGGAACTTTGGGATTTGTCTTTGTACGACAAGCTTGTTTCTCTTCCGAATATAACTGTTCTTTTGGATACTACAGTTTTCGGGGCGGAGGTATCTAAGGACGGCTCAAAGATAAATAATGTGCGCGCCCGTTGCGATACCAGCAGAACCATTTACACCATAACAGCCAAACAATATATAGATTGTACCGGAGATGCGCGTCTTGCCATGGAGGCTGGAGACGATCTTATGTTTGGTCGAGAAAAGCCTGAGAAATTTGGAGAGAGCCTTGCCGATTATGACGACGAAGGCACATGCATGGGCTCTACCATACTCTTTACCGCTAAGGATTTGGGTCGTCCGATTCCGTATAAAGCTCCCGATTGGGCGGTTAAGATAAAGCCTGAGATGCTGAAGAAACGCAGGCTCAGCAAGAGGGATTTGTCGTACGGCTATTGGTGGATAGAGCTTGGCGGAGACACCAATGCAGTGTCTGACAATGAGCGTTTGCGTTTTGAATTGCTGCGCGTGGTTTTGGGAATTTGGGATTATCTCAAGAATGAGGGGGCTCCGGAAGAGGCTGCAAACTATGCGTTGGATTTCATAGGCATGATACCCGCAAGGAGGGAGACTTATAGGATTGTTTCTGAGTATATCATGACGCAATCCGACATAGAAGGCGGTTGGAAGAAGTTTGACGATCCTGTTTGCGTGGGTGGGTGGTCTATGGACGACCATCCCAAAAAGGGATTTTACGATTTTGACCGCGCGCCCTGTCGGCAGGCTCCTGTAAAGCCCTACAACATTCCTTTTGGAAGCCTGATATCAAAGAAAATCAAGAATCTTATGATGGCGGGCAGAAATGCCGGGGTAAGCCATGTTGCGCTTTCTTCAACGCGCGTTATGGCAACTACGGCATGTATGGGACAGGCTGTCGGAACGGCGGCGGCGCTTTGCGTTGCAAAGGGGGTTTCGGCGTCGCAGCTTAGGGCGGATAAAAATAACCTTGAGGAGCTTAAACAGACTCTTCTTCGCGACGATCAAACCATACTTGGTATAAAGAATGCCGATCCTAAAGATTTGGCGCTAAAGGCAAAAGTAACGGCGAGTGCCTCGGCGGAGGGGACGAAGCCGGAGAATGTCATAAATGGAGTTTCTTTCGACACAAAGCCTGATCCGAAATCTCCGCGCGGGAACGAGAACCGTTGGTTGGCTTCCGCAAACGGATCTCCATGGCTAAGGCTTTCATGGAACGAACCGCAGAAGATTTCGGAGGTTGAAATAACTTTTGATACGGGCTGCAGAAACTTGGCAATATCGGGGTCTGCCCAATACAGAAAGTCTGTATTATTTGCCCCTCAGAGCGAATGTGTTAAGGATTTTGTCCTTTCCGCGGTGGATAAAAACGGCAATGAAAAAATTCTTGCGGAGGTGAAAGACAATTACCAGCGCAAGGTTAGGCTATCTTTTGATCCTGTTTACGCGCGTTCCATAAAGCTGAAGATACTTTCCACCAATGGCGACAAACTTGCCGCTGTCTACGAGATACGCGCGTACGCATAAGTCTTGCAAATTTCCCATGGAATTATGAAAAACTTTTGGCTGTTTTTTTTCATACTCGCATGTTCTGTTTGCTCGGTATTTTCTGCAGAGAAAACGGATAAGCCCAGCGGATATATATTTGAGGCGGAAAAATTCCAGTTCAAAGGTTTTTGGAATCCCACGAGGATGGGCGAGCATTCTATATTGCAGGTTGCAAGCCCGTCTTTTGAGCCTTGTTCGGTTTATGAGATAGGTTCTGCAGGCCATTATGCGGTTTGGTGTTCGGCTTATGACAATCTTGAGATTTCTCCGGGATCTCGCACATTTAAGGTTCTTATAAACGGGCAGGAGATGCCTGATGAATGCGGAAACCACGGCGAGAAAACTGGGCTTTATTGGCAGAAAGTCGGCGAGGTTGACTTGCAGAAGGGCGAGATGCTCCTGGGGTTTAGAACAAAGCGCAAGGGGGCGCGGGCGGATGCTGTTTACATAACAAAGGATTTGTCTTTCGATCCAAACGGATATTTCGACTCGGGCATAAATCGCAGACCGTACAGGGTTGAGCCGAAGCAAGTTGATAGCTTTTTTAAGTCTAATTTAAGTTCTTTGCCGGAGCTCTACTCGGTTGAGAATGCCCGGCGCGTGTGGGTTGAAAATGAAAAGTTAAAGATCTCTTACACGCAAAAAAAAGACGCGTCTGGCAAGACATTTTATGTGCGTTCGGCGGAGCTTAAAGACGGGGGAAAAACAGTAAAACTGCCGGAGTTTAAAGATGAAGTGCTGTTTCTGACAAAGGTTGGAAATGTGAGATTTTATCCTATTAATTATTTTTGCTCTTGGCTGACGGAATCGTCGGGAACATGGATAAAATCGGGAGGCAAGTCTTACGAAATCGTGGAGCGCGCAACAAATCCGTTTTCGGTCGGCGAAAATAAAATTATGCGAGTGGTTGAAGTGGAGAAGAAATCTCCGCGCGTTCTTGAGCTGAAATTTGAAAACGGCGCTACCGGAGAACTTGTACTCTCTGAGAAAGGTTTCGATGCATCATTGAGAGTTTCTGTTTGCGTGGAGGAAGATGGTAGGTATTCATTGGGATTTTCGGCGTTCAACAAGGTTCCTAAGAATACTTTGAGGGCCGTGTGTATGCCGCCGAGCTACCAACTTAAGCATATAACAGACAGACCAAAGCTTGTGTGTTCGTCTATGCTTTCCCAGCCGTATTGCGCAATAGAAAATAGAGGTCCGCGCAGCCACTCTTACACAAATGCGGTTGTGGCAAATCCAGATATGTTTCCGGAAGACGAATGGTCGAATGGGTATAATTCTCCCTGTGCATTTGCTGTTGTGGGGGCTTCGGGAGAGCCACAGGCAAGCATGTTTTCTCCGGTGTTAGGTTCCGATGCTTCAAAAAAGAAAGCGGTAGATAAGATATCGGCGGAGTTTATTTTGGTTTCGATGGGTGGAATATGTGCGGACATGATAGACTATATAAATAATAGGATATATGCGTCTGCCCATCTGAGGGAGCCTCTAACGGTGTCTTTGTCTACGGCGCTTGAGAATATATCGGAGTATCTATCCAACCGCGATGCCTCTGGCTGGTGCGACTATCTTAAAGGCCGATATAATATAGAGGGTCAAGATATGGCAACAAACGCATCTCCCCTGGCGGAATTGCAAAATGCGCTTCTTACAGATTCCGAGGAATATTATAAGAACATAGCATTGCCAGCCTTCGAATTTGCCCTCTCTCGCCAGACTTATCATTTTATACCCCGGCCCGGCAAATTGCATTCTGAGGGAAATGTATTTGCATTAAAGCTTGCGGTGCCTTCGCCTGCATGGGGGGCAGATTTTTACGCATCTGAAAACGCCATGATGGGAGGGGGCAATACATGGGTGTCGGAGTTTTACGACAACAGAAGATACTCTTTTTACGCACCCGTGCCCGATTGGACCATGCTCTTTGGGCGTTGGCTCGCCGAGCCTGAAAATAACGCGCTTTTAGATGAGGCTAAAGCCTCCGCAGACGATTGGTTAAAACGCGTGTATGCCAGCGACTTCTCCGAGCCAGGGGTAAGCTTCACATATACCAGGGCTTATCCGTTCTGGTATTATCTGCCAGATCTTTATGAGGCCACAAAAGATGCAAAATACCTTCATTATGCTGTTTTGGGTGCATATCAAACGGCTTCTTGCATATGGAATTATCCTATTCCCAAGTCTAAGGAGATGCTCATTCATAAGAACGGCTTAGTTGAAGGGATAGACTCTCTTTGGTATAAAGGCAAAGAAGAATACCGCATGGGATATTTTGAAACGCGTGGCGAAGTCTCAAAGAGAGCTTCCGCGCTTAATATAGGAGAAGACTATCAGAAATATCTGTATCCTGCAACTGAGCATAAGGTAGATGCTTGGCAGGTATCGCGTATAGGGGTGGGTATAGAAGCGCCACATACGCTTAGGGCGTCGTGCCATTACAGGAATATAATTATGCCGGCGTGGGCTCCGGAATTGCTCCGCACATGGAGACATTCGGGTAGGGACATACTCATGAAATTCTCGCGCCACGCAATAATAGACAGATTTGCAAATTTCTACGGCTATTACATCAAAGACTTTACAGACATTCCTCTCGACCCAAAATATCCGTATAATGGACCCGATATCTCAAGCTTTTATTACCACCATGCTCCATGCCATTTTGCGTATTTGTACGATTATCTCATGGCGCAGGCGGAGTCTCGCGCGGGAGAGAATGTAAAGTTTCCATATGTGCGCACGCAGGGCTTCGTATGGTTTACAAACAGAATATACGGCGGGGTGGGGAAACTCTTTGGACAAGACGCCTTGCCCACGCTTGAGAAAGGCGCCGTTGATACGGGCACTCCAAAAGTCTCCGCTCTAACATTCAGGGCTGAAGATTCCGTCTGGATATTGTTCTTAAACGATTCCTCCTCACGGATAGAGTTTCTTCCTAAGTACAATGCCAATTCTAGGCTTCTAAGCGATGCAGACTTATCCGCTAAGGCGCAAATATACGCGGCAGACGGTTCAAATAAGCCTGTATTTGCAGATTCAATCTCTGAGGAGAAAATACGCATTCCATCTTTGGGGCTTGTCGCGCTTAAGATACCGGCAAAGAAAAAGGATATATATATACGCAGCCAGAAACCTATAAAATCTCCCGGGCATATTGCGGAGAAAGCCCACTTTAAAGATCTTGGTGCGGACGAGCTTCATTTGTTTAGGATACGCTCGCCGTTTGGCAAAGATTCATTGTATGCTGTTGTTGTGTGCGACTGGCAAAAGAAGCTGAAAGTTTCGCTCACCATAAATGGAAAGACCTATGAGGATACTTCTTTCCCATATGAATTTTCCGTATATCCGCTTCCTCAAGATGCCGATATAAAAGCAACGGTAAAGGTTGAGTCGCAGGGGCTTTCTCCAAAGAGCAAGAGTTTTGTATTGGGGCAGTAAAATCATTAGGCCATTTTTGTGGGAGGATTGCATTTCTATGCAGTTTACCATAGGGAGGCATTAGTCATAGTACTCCTATGAACAGTATGTTTTGTGGCGCTAATGATATTATCATCTTCAACTTATTGTCGGGAAGGTTCTTATTTGTAAGAAATAGACAAAAGAAAATTTCAATGTAAAATTTTTTAAAGAATGTGTTGACAATGCCTGAATAAGATACATAAATGCAGACTTTCATTTTTAGTGATGTTCAGTAGCTCAGTGGTAGAGCAGGTGACTGTTAATCACTTGGTCGCAGGTTCGATCCCTGCCTGAACAGCCACTGAAAAAAGCCCGCA
>CALXQW010000032.1 GCA_944390805.1 uncultured Opitutales bacterium
GTATTCTTTTTATAAACGCGGCTATGTTTTAGTTGTGCGTATTTTAGTATGGCTAATAGTCCGAAATATTGGGATGCGAAAAGGTTGTCTTATCTTTTTTGTTAATATATTTTGTTGGGAAGCTTAAGGGTAGAATAAAAAAATCCGCGCAGGAAGTTCCTGCGCGGATTTAAAGAAGCTGAATGATATTTACTTTATCTCAGGGAACTGAGCGTTTTCAACATCGGAAGTCTGTTTTGCGCGGTAATCTTTGAGGGTTTTCTCAAAGTCTGCGTTTTCTAGCGCAAGAACTTGCAGTGCGGCAACCGCAGCATTTACGGCGCCAGCTTTGCCTATTGCAAATGTGCAAACAGGCATGCCGCGCGGCATCATTACAGTTGAAAGGAGCGAATCCAGTCCGTCGAGAGCCCAGCCTTTCATGGGAACGCCAAATACGGGAAGAGTTGTCTCTGAGGCACATACTCCGGCCAGATGGGCGGCTCCGCCAGCTGCTGCTATTATTATCTTTATTCCCCTGTCTTTTGCAGTGGACACTATCTTTGCGGTCTTTGCCGGAGTACGGTGGGCGCTGGATATGTTCTTTTCGTAGGGTATTCCAAATTTTTCCAATTGGCGCGCGCAGTGAACCATAGTTTCCCAGTCGCTGGCGCTGCCTATTATTATGCTTACAAGAGGCTTGTCTGAAGAGTTATTCATATCTTAATTATAATTTCATCCATGCTGCCGCCACGCAAGAACAATCTTTATACAACGTGGGTGTCTATTTGCGAATTTATGATATGGAACATATATAAAAAGAATTAGAACAAGACGGCCTTGTTCTAAAAATTTTTTTGCGAATTTTCTTTCAATTAAGAGTTTTATGGATAAAGTGCAATCTGCTTTTTTTATTATAAAAGCAATTTTTAACCAACACAGGAAATGAACAGAAGATTATTGTTTGTTGTCCCGTGCGTCGCATTGACTTATGTCGCATGGGGTTCGGGTTTTCAGATAATAGAGCAGGGCGCATCGAATATAGGCACGGCTGCGGCGGGAGCTGTAACCAATGCAAATAACGATGCAACCGCAGCGTATTGGAATCCGTCAGCTATAGCGTTTTCAACATTCACAACGAAGATAGATTCGTCCATGAGTGTGATAGTTCCCCGTTTCGATTTTAAAGACGCGGACACTACAGATAAATACGGACGTCCGGTAGACTCCACAGGAGGCGGAAACGGCGGAAGAACGGCAATAGTTCCAAATTTGTATATTGCTCATAAATTTACCGATGAATGGATGGCAACTCTTGCTGTAAGTTCTCCATTCGGTCTTGAAACGAGCTATGAGAGCGGCTGGGTTGGTCGTTATCACGCCATAAAGAGTGATATTGTAACTCTCGATTTCAACCCGAGTGTAGTTTATAAGCCGAACGATTGGCTCTCTTTCTCCGTAGGTGCGTATGCCCAATATTTGGATGCCGAGCTATCAAGCTACACGCAGCTTGCGCCGGTTGGCTACGGATATCCGGATATATTGACCACGGTGGAAGGATCTGATTGGAGCGGCGGAATGACTGCTGGTGCTACAATCAAATACGACGATTTTGGCAAGATAGGCTTCAGTTGGCGCAGCGCGATTAAATATAAGATTTCTGGCAGTCTGAGTTTTGATCCAGTTTTGAGCCCGGCGTTGTATCCGCAGAGTGTTTCGGCAGACTTGACTTTGCCCGATGTATTTACCGTAGGCATTTACCAGCGGCTTTGGGGAGATCTGGACAGGTTTGCTGTCATGTGCGATTATTCATACACGCGTTGGAGTGTATTTGAGGAGTTAAATATAGTAAATTCTGGGAATTCGGCAACGGTTTCCTATACTCCGGAAAACTGGAAGGACACCTCGAGAGTTTCCTTTGGAATACATTATTATGTCGACGATAACTTAACCCTTAGAATTGGCACCGCATGGGACGAGAGCCCTGTAAAGAATGAATTTTATAGGACTCCGCGTGTTCCCGACGGAGACAGGATGTGGCTTTCTTGCGGCATAGGTTACAAGTATAAGGGCATGAACATAGATTTGGCATATACTTATCTTATGTTTCTTTCTCCTAATATGGACAATTCCGCAAAACCGGGAACTCCCGAGTCTGACAAGGGCAGAATATACGGCTCTTATGAGGGTCATGCGCATGTGATATCCATGCAGGTTGGCTTTGTCTGGTAATATAGCAAAGAGAGTCTTATTTTTTAGGTTGGGAACGGAATTTTTCCGTTCCCAAATTTTTTATTATGTGCTTGTCCTGTAATTTTTTCTCTTGACCGAATTTATTCATCAGGCAATATATGTACCTTTAATTTAGATTCGCAATGGACTGCCAAACAGAAATAACAAGAACTTTCACCGTTCAGAACAAGATGGGCATACATGCCCGTCCTGCTGCTATGATAGTTCGCATATCAAACAAGCATTCCGATGTTGAAGTCTGGGTGGAAAAAGACGGCGAGCGCGTAAACGGCAAAAGCATAATGAGCCTTATGATGCTTGCGGCTGGAAAGGGTTCTCAGCTTAAGTTTATCGCCACAGGTGAATCTGCTCCAGCTATGTTTGATGAGCTTGCGGACTTGTTCGCACGCAAGTTTGACGAAGAATAAAATTTTCCGTTTTGGAGAAATCCATTATTAGCGCGCCTTTGGCGCGTTTTTTTTTGCCATTTTTGGTATTAGCTCCAATAGATAAAGGCGCTGATAGGTAAAGAATGTGAAGGCTGAAAGATACACTCTTTAGAGTAGATATCTGTACGTTCGCCATGTGCTGATATATTTTTCCAGACCGTTTTTATCTTATTACAACTACTGTTTGGCTTGTGCGTAAATCCGTAGTTGTTCTTAAAGTAAGAACTAAAAATTTATTGTGTTTTAGCCGCAAAACTAGCATTAAGCAAGTTTGTAAATTCCACCCAGTTTTGTTAAGGACTTCATATTATATACGGAACTCTTTTCCGTAAAATGTGGGCTCTGTGCTGCTTAAAGTATATTTATAAATTATTTTTATTAGTCATCCGATGATACTCCCATATTCCAGCCGTCTTAATTTTATGAGGTGAATTTTTTTGGAAGGCTTGACAAATTTTAACGGCAAAAACTCAGTTGGATAGACTTCTTTTAATATAATGGCAGGTAGAATAATGTTCTGTCAAAAATGCATCATGATTTTATATTATTATATGTTATGAATTGTTGATGAAAATTTTACAATTATCTCCGTTTTTATATGCTTTCTTAATAATTTCTTTATGTTGCTTTGTATGCCGAGAACAAACTTTTTATCTTATGTATATTTGGGCATATTTTTCTAATAAAAAACGTCCGCAGGTTTTCCTGCGGACGCCGGTCGAAAAATTCTTTTTTTTCAAATTACGCAAAAAGGCGCTTTTCTTTAACCTTGCTCGCCTCTTTACCAACTCTGTCGCGCAGATAGTAAAGGCGCGCGCGCATTGTTACAGATTCCCTGTCAACCTCAATCTTCTCAATGTTCGGGCTGTTTACGGGGAATACGCGCTCTATGCCTTCTCCGTAGGATATGCGGCGAACCGTGAATGTCTCATGTATGCCGCTTCCCTTTCTGGCAATGACTATACCGGAGAATATCTGTATTCTCTCCTTGTCACCCTCGCGGACTTTCGTGTGCACACGCACGCCGTCGCCAACCTTGAAGTTCGCAATGTCGGTCTTGATTTGGTCTTTGGTTATGTCTTTTAACAATTCCTGGTTCATTGTCTTTCCTGTTCTTCTAAAATGTCCGGTCTTCTTTGTCTTGTTCTCAACAGTTGTTGTGCGCGCCGCCAACGCGCAATTTCAGCGTGATTGCCCGACAGCAGAACCTCTGGAACTTTCATTCCGCGAAATTCATACGGACGGGTATATTGTGGAAAAGAAAGTAGATTGCCGTTAAACGAGTCGTTAGTCAAGGAATTTTCTTCACCTAAAACTCCAGGCACATATCTGGATACCGCATCTGCCAAAACCGCAGAGGGTAGGGTACCGTTGGTCAAGACATAGTCTCCTATAGATACCTCCATATCTATGACCTTCTCCCTTATTCGCTCGTCTATGCCTTCGTAATGCCCGCTGAGTATTATAAGATGCTTCTTCTTTGCAAGAGAGGAAACCATCTGCGGACTCATCGGCTCTCCGTCTGGACACATGTATATACGCACGCACCCATCTGTCTGCAGCTCCTCTATAGCGTCGAAAACAGGCTCGGGCTTTATGACCATTCCTGGCCCGCCCCCAAAAGGCCTGTCGTCGGTGGTGTTGTGCTTGTCCTTTGTCCAGTCGCGCAGATTGTGGATTCTTATATCCAATATGCCGTTGTCGCGCGCGCGCCCAAGCATGCTCTCTGACATGAATCCGTCGAGCATGGCGGGAAATAATGTTAAGAAATCTATTCTCAGTTCTGCCATTAACTGCGCGCTTGTTATCTGTTGCATATCCGCCTTGTAAAAGGCCGACAGCTTAAAGACTTTTCCCGGTCGGTACTGCAGTGCTCCAACTGTTATGCTTTTTTAGAGTCTCAAAAGCATGCCTTATGCAAGAGCTAAAACAACTCCTTCCCGCAAATAAAGAAAGTAAACTATCCCTATTTGCGCCCTGAAGAAAACTTATATAATAAGCACCTTCTGGAGTTTTCCAAAAAACAAAATATCGCACCCGACGGGAATTAAACCCCTGCCTGTGCGATATTTTCAAAGCGTTCCGTTAAATTCGCAAATTACATCCGGCTTAGGCCTTAGCCTCTGCCGCTTTGCGAACGCGCTTTACTATGGACTTTGCCGTGTCGGACATCTGCGCGCCAACACCCGTCCAATAGTCTACCCTGTCAAGCTTGATGTCAAACTCGGAGTCTTTGCCCTTGGCCTGCGGATTGTAATTGCCGAGTATCTCGACAAATCTGCCGTCGCGCTTGTAAGACTTCTCGGTGACGACCATGCGATACATCGGCGAATGTATAGCGCCGTGCCTTTGTAATCTGATAGTAAGTGCCATTTTTGAATTATCCTTGAAATTTAAAACGCTACAAAGAATAGCCTGAGCCGCTCTTTGTCAACAATTTTTTATTTTAGATTTTCCAGCCAAGCTCCTTACGCCTCGAAATCTTTAAATTCCGCAACAGGCTTAATCTTAAGCTCCTTGCTTATGCGCCTTCCCATTCCGGCAAGTATGCCTCCGGGGCCACACTCGTAGAACTGTTCTACTCCAAGTGCCGCCGCTGCATTCTGGCAGTCCGCCCAGCGGACGGTTGAAACCACCTGGCTGACCAAATTCCTCTTGATGTCGTCCGGATCGGAAACTTCCTTGCCGCTAACATTCGTGAATACCTTTATCGATGGAGCCTTGAAAGTTACCGTCTCTAGAAACTTCTCAAACGCGTCTCTTGCAGGTTTCATAAGCCTGCTGTGGTACGCTCCGGCAACCTTAAGCGGAACAACCATCTTCAAGGTCTTATCTTCCTTTGCGGCTTTTACAGCCTCGGCAATCTTGTCGGCTTCACCCGATATTACAACCTGCCCAGGACAGTTGAGGTTTGATATGTCTACATCGAACTTCTCCGCATATTGACGGGCGTGCTCCTCCGTTGATCCTATCAAAGATGCCATGGCGCCTTTTGAGGCGTCGCATGCCTCCTGCATAAGTCTGCCGCGCTCGGCAACTATCTTTAAGCCGTCCTCAAAACTGTATGTCCCGGCTATGGCATGCGCGGTAAGCTCGCCCAGCGATAAACCTATCGCCGTGAGCAGTTCGTCAAGCATGCCGCGCTTCTTTAAAATTGTCGCGGCGGCTATGCCGTGCAGATACAGCGCAGGCTGGCAGACGCTCGTCTTTGTGAGAGTCTCCATAGGACCCTCAAAACAATACGAGGATATGGGCATGCCCAGAACCTCATCGGCAGTTTTAAACAGCTTTGCCACATCGGCGTCGGCGTCGTACAGACTCTTGGCCATTCCAACGCTTTGCGCGCCCTGGCCGGAGAATAGTAGTCCCGTTTTCATATTCTATTATATATGTTTTTTGTTATGATTTTTTGGAAAGTTTATTGAGCTCTGCGGCTATCTGTCTGGATAAATCCGCGCAGGCCTCGTTTATAGCCTCAACGTAGGAATCGAACCCTCCTTTGACCGGATAGCTCTTTATGAAATCCTTTGAGCATATTTCGCCCTTGTTGTCCGACGAAATTATCTGCCAGTTTGCCTTGAATGATAGCTCACCGCCTATTGTGCCTATACATTCAAATACAGACACCTTTATCCATACTGCGTCTTCCGAAAAAGCCACTGACGGATATACTGATATGTTTGAATCTTTCGCGTTTGCAGATATATTCTCCATCAGTACCCTGCCGAAACTCATAGAGGGCAACTCTATCCAGCGGTTGAATTCAGAAACGTCCACGCGGGTGTTCCCATCCGACGTCACAATCTGAGTCCTCTCCATATATGGCGGCAGCACCACGGGCATAATAGTAGCGCATACCCCGCCTTTGACTTCCCCGGCAGATACAACCTTGTCTTTGGCGCTCAACCTGTAAAAAGCTGTCGGATCGGGTTTTGGCTCGAGCGCTCCACCAAGGCAGCCAGCAAGCGCCACAGCCGCAACCAACGGCAATATGAATTTCTTTAATGTGTAAATATTATCTTTCATACTCTGTCCTTATTGCCTATTTAATTTTTCCTTCTCGGCCTTGCCCTTTATTAGGCTGCTCGGATTGCGCTGCAGATAGTCTGTCAAAGACCTCACAGATGTGAATGTGTCGCTTATGTTCTTCAGCGCCGTAGCAAGTTCAAACCTAAACGGCGATTGCGGCGCTATTATGCCGTTTAGATTCTTCATAACGTCATTTACCTCCAGTACGGTTTTGTCTACGGATCCGGCAATGTCGTCAACTTGTCCGCTGAGCTTTGCAAGGAAATTTCTGCTTTCTTTCAACAGAGTGTTAAGCTCCGTCAGAGACCCGCTTATTCCCGGATCGGACATGAGTTTGTCGGCATCTTCAAGCGCCTTTAAGATGGAATCGTTTATCTTGTCGGTATCTATCTGGCTTATCTTTCCGTTTACGGTAAGTATTAACCCGTTGGTGTTTTCGGCAAGTTCCTGAAAATCTATTTTAGAGATGTTGTTGAGAGTCATCTCAAGGGTTTTCATCATCTCTGTTGCGGTGGACTTTGCCGTGGGAATCTCCTTAACATTCGGGTTCTTGCTCATCAAGACGTACGGCTCGTTCTTGTCGGCGGCAAAATCAAGCTCTATGTACAGCATTCCCGTAACTATGCTCTGGTAGTTTAAGCGCGCGCGCAGGCCGTCCTTTATCTGCTGGGATATACTGTCTCCCAAATTGCTATATTCGCTTTCCGTCCTCTTGCTTAAAGTGTGCGCGTCTATTGAATATATCAGTACAACATAAGAGTTCCTCATGTCGTTTGGCTTAGGCGAACGAAGTATTATCTTCTCTACCTTTCCTATCGTCACTCCCTTGTACTTTACCGGAGCTCCCACATCAAGCCCGTTTATGCTCTCAGAAAAATAAGAGACGAACATCTCCGTCTGGGTGAAAATTTTTGAGCTGCCCAATATCATTACTGCAGCTACGGCTATTACTATCGCGCCTACAACAAACGCTCCTATCGCCGTCGGATTTGTTTTATTTGCCATGGTGTTTATCTCTTTGCTAACGGGTCTACACCCCTGTTAAGGAAGATTCTCACAGTCTCGTTGGGGCCTTCAAGAAGTTCTTTAGGAGAGCCAACGGCAGCCTGTGTCTTTGTGTTTGCGTCCAAAAATATCGCGCGGTCTGCTATGGCAAATATGCTCGACAATTCGTGCGTGACTACAACTACCGTGGCGCCAAGGCTAGAGCGCATCTGCAATATGAGCTGGTCAAGCCTGTAAGAGGAAACCGGATCCAACCCCGCGCTTGGCTCGTCGAAGAAGAGTATTTCCGGATCTAGCGCTATGGCTCTTGCAAGGCCCGCCCGTTTTCTCATTCCGCCGCTTATTTCCGACGGATAAAAATCTCCAAAGCCTCTCAGCCCAACAAGAGCCAGCTTCAGATTGACAAGTTCCGATACATCCTCATCTCCCAGTTTTGTAAATTCCTTAATAGGCAGCGCCACATTTTCCGATAGAGTCATGCTAGACCATAGCGCTCCTCCTTGGTACAGCACTCCGAAATTTCTGAGCATGGCATCTTTTTCTTCCCTCGAAGCCGCCGTAAAATCTTTACCAGAATAGAAAATTTTACCTTCAGCCGGTTCCCTTAAGCCTATGAGGTTTCTAAGCAGCGTGCTCTTGCCGCAGCCGCTGCCACCCATGATGACAAAAACCTCTCCCTTCTTTACGGAGAAGTTCAGGTCTTTCATTACGGTGTAAGAGTCGTACGCCAGAGTGAGATTCTCCACCCTGATTGCGTCTTCGCCGCCGCTCTTGCCCGCGCTTTTTAAAACCTCTTGCATCAGATTCCAAATATGTTGAATGCCACGGCAAATACCGCATCTATTACAACTATCGCCGTTATGCTGGCAACTACGCTTGCCGTTGTAGAAAGACCCACCGCCGCGGAGCTATTGCCGCATTTCATGCCTTTCATGCAGCCTATTAAGGCTACAGCTATGCCAAATATTACGCTCTTTAAAACTCCGGTGGAACATTGGGTTATTGTGAGAGCCTCGCAGGTTCTATTCCAATATTGGTCGTAGTTTAAATCAAAAAGCCCTATCCCTATGACCATTCCACCAAGCATTCCCATTACATCGGCAAATACCGTAAGCAGGGGAAACATGCAAACCAATGCAGCCATTCTTGGGAATACAAGGAAATCCATGGGAGATATCCCGAAAGATGAAAACGCGTCTATCTCCTCGTTTACTTTCATAGAGCCAAGCTCCGCCGCAAATGCCGCGCCAGTTCTACCGCTCATCACTATTCCAACCATTATTGCGCCCATCTCCCTGACCATGGCAATGCCCACAAGATCAGCCACAAATATTTCCGATCCATACTTTGCCAGCTGCACCGCTCCGACAAAAGCCAGTATTAGCCCAACAAGGAAGCTAATCATGCACACTATTCCAAGTGCGTCAGGGCCCGCCCTTTGTATTATAGTCATCAGGTCCGATATCCTGTAGCGTATCTTCCCCCTGATAGCTCTGCCGAGCATTATTGTTGTCTGCCCGATAAATTCCAGCTGCTCCTTGAAGCTGTGTACTCCCTCCATGGCGCCAGTTCCAACCCCGTATAGGAATCCGGAGGCATTCACAGCGCCTTCGCGCTTTGCAGACTCATTCTCCGGAACTGCAACCGCCAGCTGCAACAGTTTACGGGGACCGTCGGGCAGGGTGGATATGTCAAAATTTATTCCACTCTTAGAACAGAAATCATATACGTTTAAAAGCAGACACACCAGAGCCGAATCATAGGAAGACATCTTGCGGCAGTCGCATTTAAGCATCTTTGCGGAGGAACTTTCTAATTTCTTTCGCAACTGTTCCCAAGTTGTCCTGCTTGAAGATAAAACCCATTTGCCGGATAGCGCAAGCTGAGCCTCTCCGCCCGACTCTACAAGTATGTCGGCCGTAGCCTCTGGTATGTTTTCGATCTTCTTGCCTGCCATCTATTGCGCATGATTTTACGCCCGCAGGAAAACGGGCGTGGGGGCTTATCTTTGCTATCTGTAATCGTCGTCGGAATCCATGCGGGAATCCAAATCGTCGGAGAAATCGTCGTAGCCCTGAGATTCGTCCGCATCGTCGTCGTCCCAATGCATGGTCTCGTCCTCCTCAAGATTTTCGTCGTCCTCGTCGGGAAGATCCTCTATGTCGTCGTACTTATCTTCCTCGTCGTCCTTATCTTCTTCGTCGTCCTCGTCGTCCTCAAGGGAATATCCGTCGGGTACATACTCCAATATGTCCATGACCTCAGAGAAAGAGTGTATGGCCTTTCCCTCCATGTAGTCGTTCTGGTATTTGTCCCTAACCTGTTCCTCGAGTTCCTCTATTGTTAGAGGCACCTCGAAATCGAAACAGTCGTTTAGCATCTTAACCTGCAAACGGGTTATGTGGTCGAGAAACTCTGCGTATGGAGAACGATCGTCATCGAGATTGTCGGGCAAAAGAAATAACTGAGAATCCGTATCAAATACGGAATCCTTTGAACGCACAAGCTTTACGCCGTCGTCTCCAGACTTGGAATCTATCGCAAACGTATAAAAGGCCTCCTCTACTATGTTCTCATCGAGGCCGTAATCCTTCAAGCCCGACAGCGTCTCTATCATATGGTCGGCCTGTTTAGGATCTATGATGCTTAGGCCGTCTATGTCCCAGTTGACCTTGTCGGAGGTTTCTGTAACCCACCAGTTGAGGTCGTTGCCAAGTCTTGCCTTGCACCACGAAAGTTTTGGAGATTTCTTAGACATACTCTTTTATTTATTTTTGCTATCTGTCCACGCTGAAAAGCAGTGGAGGTTTTTTATTATACGGCCTAAATGAACATATTTTCCGCCAGGGCGCAACATTTTTCAAGCTATGCTCCGTGCTCAGCGCATCCGGCGTTAAGAGCCCTTATGGCGAAATCGTGGAGCTCCTTCGTACAGGCGGCAACGCATCCGCGCTTCCCGAGATTGTCCGCGCCGTCCCAGTCTGAAAAACATATTCCAGCCCCTTTCATAACAGGAATTAGCGGCACTAAGTCCCACACTTCAAGACGGGCATCGAGCATAAGATGCGCATAGCCGCGCGCTATAAGCATATATCCAAAACAATCACCCCAGCTGCGGAATATTGCGGCCTTGTTTATCAGGTTCCTGAAGTTGGCGGCATTGTAATCTTCCTCGGCATGGCGGTGGTCAGAGGTAAGAACCGTAGCTTTGGTTATGTCGGTAAGATCGGAAATTTTTACAGGATTGCCATTGAATGTGCAGGTATGGCAGTCTCCAACGCATCTTTGCTTGAGTATAGGCTGGTCTATTACGCCAACTATGGGCTCCTTATTGCGCATCAGCCCTATTATTGTTCCAAAAAGGGGAACTCCGCTTATAAAAGATTTTGTCCCGTCTATGGGGTCTATAACCCAGACGTACTCGGCATCGGTATTCTCGTTGCCGTATTCCTCGCCTATTATTCCGTGGGTAGGAAAACGCTTCTTTATGGCTTCGCGTAGCATCAGCTCAGTATTCTTGTCTATAAGGGTAACGGGAGACGAATCCGCCTTGTAGTCAACCTTTATATCCCCGCAGAAATTTTTGGATATGTATGCGCCGCTTATGTCGGCAAGTTCATTTATAAAATTCTTGAAAACCGATACGTCCATATATCTTATAGGGTTTAACATGGCGTTGCGTTTGGCAAGATGAAAAATTTTTCCGCAAGCATATTTGCAATAGATTTTGAGGGCTCAAAGAAATCCGGAGTGGTGGAGTTCGGCGTAGCGGAGCTTGCCCCCGACGGGCGTATTTGTCTTGCGGAAACTTCAATATGCTCGCCTAAGGCCGCCTTGTCCGCCCGCGAAAGCTCCATTACTGGAATAGATTCTGCCGAGGCCTCATCTTTTGCTCCGTTTGAGGCTCATTTGCAATTCTTTGCAACATTGCGCTTGCGCGGGGTTTTTGCAGCTCACAACGCCGCAGTAGAAGACAACTTTCTGCGTTCATACGCACCCGTATTGGGGTTTGTGCCAAATTTCTTCTCAGGCGGCAGATGCAATACCTGGGCGCCATGGCTGGATTCTCTTGTGCTTTCGCGCCTTGTTGGTGTTGACAGCCCAAAACTTTCGTCCGCGGCAGAGGCCTTGGGGGTATTGGAAGAGCTTCAGGTTTTGTCATGCAATCTTTGCCCTGAAGGCAGGCGCAAATGGCATTGCGCCCTGTACGATGCAATTGCCAGCCTGCTGATAATAAAAAAAATATTATCCATGCCGGAGTTTGAAAATATTTCACTTTCCTCGCTTGGAGCTCTATGCGGCATTAAGGAATCAGGGCAAGCGTCGTTTCTCTAAATGCGCTTTTTGTCCTCTTATATTATATATAGTATACATAGGGCAGCATTCTTTCTTTGCCTTAGAGTTTATTTTGCCTTTGAATAATTTCTCCTTGCTAAGAAAAATAAGTTTAAACTTCTTTCTCAGGAAACATAGAAAAACGTTTTGTTTAATACGCTTTGCTTAATTTCTTAAGTGCTCCGTTTTTTTTGCATGCTTTGCTTATGGCTTTTATTGCCATGTTAAAAATTCCGATAGGAGTAATGATTTTTTGCCGTGCGCTATTTTTACATGGGCACTCGATATTTTTGATTTGCGCAGTTCTTATTATGGACTTGAAAAGCCAAAGCAGATGTTGAAAATACTCCGCATGAAGAAATTTTTGCTTTTACAGCTTGCAGGACTTGCGGTCTGTGGGGCCGCCGTCGCGCAGGTTTCGCCGAATGTTCCCGCTGTTGCATGCCAGGGTACGGTTGTTCCCCAGACCCGTATTTCGCGCCTGGGTGCATATAACCCAGCAGGAGTACAGACGGTGTTTTCGGAGGTTTTGGTAAAAAAAGGCCAGCTTGTAAAAAAAGGCCAGCCTGTTGCAGTCATAATGGGCTATGCCCGGGCAAAAGCCGCGTACGACAGTGCAGTTGCTGCCGTTAAGAGCGCGCAGGCCCAGGCGGATATAACAATTCTCAGACAGGAAAATCTCATTGCCGACATAGAGGGAAATATGGCCCAGAATAAAGAGGTTTTAGACGAGAAAGATCCGCCACGCAGGGAGAGGGAACAGATAGAATTTGAGCAGAAGACTCTCGCAAGGCATTTGGCGCAGTCGAAGGCCATGTTGCCTCTTGTCAGGGCGGCGCAGAAGGCGGCTGTGGAGCAGGCGGAAAAGTCGGCTGCTGAGGCTAAGGCAAATTTTGATTCTTACACGGTGCTTTCTCCCATAGACGGCAAGGTCATAGACGTATACGCTAAAGTAGGCGAGGCCGAGGGCGAGAGCGGAGTCTGTGAAATTTCAGACACCTCCAAGATGTTTGTTGACGCTGAAGTCTATTTTAGCGATGTGCTGAAGGTTAAGCCGGGCGATAAGGCGGAGATATTTTCAGATGCACTAAAGGGAAGAAAATTTCTAGGGGTGGTTTCTGAGGTTTCCTCGCAGGTTAAGCGCAACAATGTTTACAATTTGGATCCGAACGAGTATTCCGACACCCGTGTTGTTAACGTAAAAATTGCGGTGGAAGACGGCGACAGTTTTGAGAATTTAATAGGCTCGCAAGTTTCGGTACGCATTCTTGTATCAGATGAAAAGAAGTAGGGGAAAGTCCCTTAGGGAGCGCATATTTCCGCTCGGCATACCGTTGGCGTGGCTGCAGCTTACCTCGGAGGGGAAGCGCTTTGCGGTTGCCATTGCCGGAATAACATTTGCGGTAACCATGATGCTCTTCCAGATTGGCCTGCGCGGAGCTTTATTCAGGCAGGCTGTTGCGCCGATATCGCTGCTGGATTGCGACGTTGTCCTAACAAGTCCTAATTACGAATACTTCGGTGTTGGCAGAGGATTCCCAAAAGTTAGGTTATCGCAGGCGCGCGCGGTTGAAGGTGTAAAGGAAGTCTCGGGCCTGAAGCTTGGCTGCATGTCTTTTAAAAACCCAGAAAGCGGCAGGGAGCGCGATATATTTGTAATAGCTTTCGACCCTACAAAAGATGTGTTTCTCTCTCCTGATATCAAAGCTGGGGCCCCGCTTTTGAAAGAGGGCGGAGCGGTTCTTTTCGACGAATTGTCTCGGGGGCAGTACGGAGATGTCGATGGAATATTTAAGCGCAGCGGTTATGTTGATACTGAGCTTTCAAACCACAAGGCAAGAATTGCAGCGCTTATAAAGATAGGGGCTACCTTTGCGGCGGAGGGCAACGTTTTGATGAGCCTTTCCACATTTGATTCCATCTGGCCGAACGCCGCAAAGAATGTGTACAATGTTGGGCTTATAAAGCTTGAGAATCCGCAGAATGCAGAGAGCGTTGTTGAGTCTTTAAAAAAGATTTATCCAAAAGATGTGGTTGTAATGACGCGCGGAGAGTTCATAGACAAAGAGAAGGAATATTGGGCTGTCAGAACGCCAATAGGTTTTGTCATAGGGGCGTCTATGGCTGTTGCAATATTTGTTGGGGCGGTTATAGTCTACCAGATTCTCTATACGGACGTTTCAGACCATATTCCGGAATATGCAACCCTCAAGGCAATAGGCTTTGACGACAGTTTCTTCATTTGGGTTGTCATGCAGGAGTCTTTGATTTTATCGGTATTGGGCTTTATTCCCGGAACAATTCTTGCGGCGCTTTTGTACAAGCTTACGCGCGATGTTGCAAACATGCCTACAAGGCTTGAATTTCTCAACCTTGCAATAGTCTTTTCCATGTCGGTTGGAATGTGTATGGTTGCGGGGCTTCTTGCCACAAGAAAGTTGCGGTCGGCAAATCCGGCGGACGTATTTTAAAATTCCGCCGGGGAGCAGACCTTTTATTTTCTGCTTTTGTTAGGCGCATGCAGATGCCTTGTATGTTTTCCTGCTTGGACGGGCACTGTGAGATATCTGATATAGCTTTTTGCTTTTAAGTTTTTTATTTCCGTAAAAGCTCCTGCGCCAAGAAGCGCACTCTTTTCCATATAGCGTAAATATATCAAAAAAATTTACAGCAAATATGGAGGCGGCTTGTTGTAGAGTATCCCCTTAAAAATAAGATAGCAGATTAAGGGGTAGCTTTCTTTGTCGATTTCCCTGCGCCGCACTTTCCGCACATGGAGCAACCGTTGCAGATTGGCTTTGAAGCGCATGTCTGGCAGCTCGGCAGATATGATGGTGTATACAAATTCTCTTCGGGAACGGGGCCGTACTCGTCGAACAGATTGAAATGTATGGGCGATACCATGTGGTTTAACCCAGATTTGAACGCCATTAGGCTCTGGGTTTTCTTGTCGGGAATTTTATAGGTTTTGGAATCTTTTATAAAGGTAGTGCCTGTCTCTATGAAGAAGAAATTTATATGCTGCCTTCGGCATTGTTCTGAAAGCGACTTCACCCAGTCGAAATTGCAGGCACGCGCGCCGTCGTAATTTTCTCCGCCGCATACAACCTGCTCTATCTTTCCGCTTTTTAAATACTCTTCTATATTTATAGGGCCTATGAAAGGGGCGGCCATCAGTCCTTTGTGGATAAATGGCAAATCTAAAAGTATGGGGATTCTCTCGTCGGCACGGCGCTGGTTTTCGCATGTTATGTTGAAGAATACGTTCTCCCAGCCGCCGTTCCAGTTTTTTGGAAGCCTGCTTGAGACAAGCTCGGGACGCTTTGTGAGCAGATAGAATTTTACGTCGGAACGCAGCCTTATTATCTCCCAGGCTTCATCTCGCCATGGGTCGGCCTCGGGAAGGAAAAAGTCCGATGTCATGCAAACGCGGATTAACTCCCCGCTCTTTACCTTATAGTTTCCGCGCCTGTCTTTTGAAAGCGGATAATCAAACCCGGATGTCTTATATATGCGCCCGCCGTACTCGCCGCGCATACTGTCTAAAAAATACATATAGCAGTTCAGGCAACCCTCGCTGGCTTTCTTGCATCCGTGCCATGGATTCCAAATGTCGTGCATGTAAAATTTCTCCGGTGGACAAAATAAAAAGAATTTTTTGAGCCTTGGGCGCAAGCATCTTTTTTCTCAGATAAAATTTGAATCTGACGTACAAAAACATTTTATGCGCATGTTTCATTTTTATGCTCTTTGCCAGGGTGTTCTTTTGGTGCAAAAAGGGATAATCGGCTTGACATAAAATGCTTGGAGCGCATACTTTCCACTTTTAGTTAAATAGAAATTCCCACAGAGGATTTTGAATAAGGGCGTATGAAACAAAGAACAATTTTAAGGGAAGTAAGCATAAACGGAAAGTCGCTGCATACGGCTGCCGACGTAACTCTTTCCCTCAAGCCCGCTCCGGTTAATACGGGTTTGGTCTTTCGCAGAAAAGATATATACGGCAAACCCGAAATTAGGCCGACAATAGAGCATGTCGGCGATTTGGTCAGAAATACGGGCATAACAGAAGGCCACGTTAAGCTGTTTACAATAGAGCATGTTTTGTCGGCTCTAAACGGAATGGGAATAGACAACTGCTTCATAGAGATGGACGGCGCAGAGCCCCCCATCTTAGACGGTTCGGCAAAATTCTTTGTAAACCTCATTCAGGAGGCTGAGCCCGTAGAGCAGGATGCCGACAGGGAATATTTCTCTTTGCGCACGCCAATTTCTGTCAGCGAGGGAAACCGTTCGCTGATAGCGCTGCCTTACGACGGCCTAAAGATTACATGCACTTCGGCCGACGATAGGGGCTTTCATACCCAGCATCTTTCGATAGACATAGATCCAGACACATACCAGCATGCGATAGCTCCTGCGCGCACTTTCACCATTTATGAGGACATAGAAGAGCTCCTCAAAATGGGCAAGATACAGGGTGGAAGTTTGGATTCCGCCATTGTCATAAAGGGGGACAAAATTCTATCAAAAGAGCCGTTGCGCTATCAGGACGAGTTTGTACGCCATAAGATTCTGGATCTGATTGGAGACATAGCCCTACTTGGCAAGCATTTGAAAGCCCACATAGTGGCTGTAAGGCCTGGGCATTCTTTAAATGCAAAGCTAACTGCGAAGATTTTCGAGCAGATGACCTCCGCTCCAAAGGAGGAGGCCAAGCCCCGCAAGCCGATTACAAGAATAACCACGGAAACCCAGGTTGACGCGCGCAGAATATTGGAGCTTTTGCCGCATCGCTATCCATTTTTGCTGATAGACAGGGTTGTTGAGTTCAGGGGAAACACGGAGCTTACTGCAATAAAGAATGTAACTATAAATGAGCCGTTTTTCCAGGGGCATTTTCCGGGGAGTCCGGTTATGCCTGGAGTTTTGCAGCTTGAGGCAATGGCGCAGGCTGCCGGAATTCTCATGCTCAGACAGGTTGATGCTGAGGGCAAACTTGCGTTTTTCATGAGCGCAGACAAGGTGAAATTCCGCCGCACGGTAAAGCCGGGCGACCAGATTAAAATAGATGTAAAAATCACAAAGGCACGCGGAACTAAGATTGCATGTGCGGAGGCGGTTTGCTCGGTTGACGGCAAAGCGGTTTCTTCTGCCGACTTGATGTTTACTATACTTCCGGCCAACGAGGCTCCGTAGAAAAAAGGCATTCTTCACATGACGAAGATTCATCCAACAGCCATAATAGAGAAGGGCGCCCAGCTTGACGACGGAGTTGAGGTGGGGGCGTATGCGTATGTAGGCCCAGAGGTATCCATAGGTTCTGGCACGGTGGTTGCCCATCATGCCACGGTTGACGGATACACATTTTTGGGTAAAGACAACCAGATATTTCCGTATGCTTTCATAGGCGGCAAGACTCACGACCTAAAATACAAGGGGGGCCGTACTGGCCTTAAGATTGGCGATAGAAACGTTTTTAGGGAGTACACAACTGCGCATCTTGCAACTGCCGACGGCGGTTTTACCATAATAGGAAACGATAACAACATATTGGCATACAGTCATATAGCGCACGACTGTTATGTTGGAAACAGGCTTGTTATGAGTTCCCATGCGGCGCTTGGCGGGCATGTTGTGGTTGAAGATTACGCTGTTATAGGCTGGGGTAGCGGGGTTCATCAATTTTGCAGGGTTGGTGCATATGCAATGCTTAGCGCATCGAGCAAGCTTGTGAAGGATTTGCCTCCCTTCCTTATGGCAGACGGGTCTCCTGCGGCCGTATGTGCCATAAATAAAATAAATATGCAGCGCAACGGATACTCTCAAGACGAGATTGAAACTGTGTTTAGTGCATTTAAAATCATATACAGGCACGGCTTGTCGAGAAGGCATGCAATAGAGGAGCTGAAGCTACACGCAAAGGCGGATACGCGGGTGATGAAGCGCATAATAGAATTTGCCGAGACTTCCTCGGAAAGAGGGTTGCTTTAGAGGATAAGGGAAAAATCAGGACAAGGTGGATATCGGCAATGGAGAAATTTATCTTTTGCCGATTTTTTATTTTTTGGTACAGATATGAATTTAACATCAAAGTCTTTGGAGATAGCCTCCGAATTTGCACGCGTAAGGCGGCTTAGGTATGCGCTTGATATGACGCTGGGCAACGGGCGGGACACCCTTGCTCTTGCGCGCATGGTAGAGCCGGGCGGAGCGGTATTTTCTTTCGATGTGCAGGCGGCTGCTCTTGAGAATTCTCGCAATCTTATTTTAAAAGAGGCAGGGGAGGATCTATTAGAAAAGTGCAGAATGTTTCTTGCCTCGCACGAGATGTACGCAAAGTTTATTCCGGAAAACATCGTAGATAAGATATCTGTTGCATTTTTCAATTTGGGCTGGCTGCCCGGTTCAGACAAAAGCGTAATTACAGAATTAAAATCTACGGCAGAGGCGCTTAGGTCTTTGCGTGGACTGTTTGTAAGGCGCGCAAGGGCGGGTGAGGATAGCCTTTTGAATGTATTGTCGTACAGGGGGCATAAAGGTGCGGCGCAGGAATTTGAGTTTGTCGAAGAATTCTTCAACAGCTTGGAGGAAGGCGGAACAGATTTAACTGGGGTTGCGGTGTCCAGATTTGGAGATTTTGAAAATCCGGAAAGTCCTGTTTTATTTTCCGCAAGATTCTTTCCAGAGGGCAGAGGAGATATTTGAGTGCTTGAGGTATATGCAATGTGATAGTTTGCAAAAAAAAAGATTCCAATTTTTAACAATAGTGTAAAACTTGAGGTGAATATGAATAAAGTATTGAAATTGCTTCTCGATTCCGAAGGGCTCTCTACAGAGCAAATAGGAAAAATATTAAAGCTTACGCCAAAGCAGCTCGACGAGCAGCTTGCTAAGCTCAAGGAGGAGAACATTCTTCTGGGGTGGCGCCCGGTGATAAATCCGGACGTAATGGCAGACTGCCTCGTAAGGGCGGCGATAGAGCTAAAGATAAGCCCTGAGCGCGGCGGCGGGTTCGACACGCTCGCCCAGCGCGTGGCAAAGTTCTCACAAGTAGATTCCTGCTATTTGATGAGCGGCGGGTACGACATTCTATTATTTGTGCATGCAAAATCTCTCAAAGAAGTTGCAAGTTTTGTCTATGAGAAACTTGCAACAATACACGGCGTGCAGTCTACGGCAACACACTTCTTCCTTAGAACGTACAAGCAGCAGGGCTTCATGATAGCTAAGGATTCTTCCGACAGCGATAAGCCGATAATATCAGCATAAATCAGCACGTAGATTATCATCATGAAGAGGAAGAATCCAGGGGATTTTGTGGCGTCGCATGTGTCTGGCATACCGAAGTCTGGCATTAGGGAGTTCTTTGCGATAGCCTCCACAATGAAAGATGCAGTTTCTTTGGGTATAGGAGAGCCGGATTTCATAACTCCGTGGCATATACGCGAGGCGGCAATATTTGCCCTCGAACAAGGCAAGACCTCTTATACGGACAACAGGGGACTTAAGCAGCTGCGCATGGAGGTTTCAAAATATGTGGCGCGCAAGTATTCGGTAGAGTACAATCCTGATTCGGAGATACTCATAACTGTTGGAGCATCGGAGGGAATGGACATGGCTTTGCGGGCGATAATAAACCCCGGAGACAAAGTTATGTATCACGAGCCATGCTTTGTATCGTACGAGGCCACAATACGCTTGTGCTTAGGAGTTCCCGTCCCCGTGGCGACACCGTCAAGCAGCGGATTTTCTCTTGATATGGATGCTGTTCGCAAGGCGTGGCAGCCCGGTTGCAAAGCAATGATAATAAACTTTCCGACAAATCCTACCGGAGGAGTTATAGACAGAAAGACTTTGGAAGAGCTAGCCGAGTTTATCAAGCAGAAGGACATGCTTGTGGTAAGCGACGAGATATATTCCGATTTGCTGTATGAGGGCGAGCACACATCGATAGCATCGCTTGATGGCATGAAGGAGCGTACCATATTTTTGCATGGATTTTCCAAAGCGTTTGCCATGACCGGGTTTAGAATGGCCTATGCGTGCGCCCCCAAGGAGATAATGGACGCCATGGTAAAAGTTCATCAGTACGCTATAATGTGCGCGTCTATAATATGCCAGGAGGCGGCAATAGAGGCGCTTAGAAATGGCGATTCCGACATAGAGCGCATGCGTGATGAATACCAGACCCGCAGGGATTATATTGTTGGGCGTTTCAACGATATGGGGTTAAAATGTCATCTGCCGAAGGGAACTTTTTATGCGTTTCCGTCGGTGAAGATTGCGGGAATGTCGTCTGCAGATTTTGCGAGGAAGGCGCTGGAACTGGAGAAGGTTGCGGTTGTGCCCGGATCTGCTTTTGGACCTTCTGGAGAGGGATTTGTAAGGGCGAGCTTTTCTACAAGCTACGAGAATTTAATAGAAGCCGCCGACAGGCTTGAACGGGCGGTAAAGAAAATCTGCAAAAAGAAATAAGGATTATATGTCGGCTGAACAGAAATGCGTGGCGCTTGTGGGAAGGCCAAATGTTGGCAAGAGCAGGCTTTTCAACAGGTTGCTTGGCCGGAGAGTGTCTATAGTGCACGACCAGCCCGGTGTAACCCGCGATGTTCTCGCCGAGCCTCTCGGCGAAAACATTCTGCTGATGGATACCGGCGGAATGTTCGCAGATTTGCCCGAGGCCCAAAAAGTCATAGCCGACGCAACCGATGCCCAGGCAAATTTTGCAATAAATGCAGCCGATGTCATAATATTTGTTGTCGATGCGAGAGAGTCTCCAACGGAGTCAGATCTTAGGCTTGCCGATATTTTGAGACGTTCAGGCAAGCCGGTGATTGTTGCTGCGAACAAGGCGGATACTCCGTCAGTTTCGGCCGACGATTATTATGCGCTGGGTTTTGCCGATGTCGCGGCTGTGTCGGCGGAACATGGTATTGGCATTGAGAAGATAACGGGCTTTATAGAGAAATTTCTGGGTAAGATAGTTCCGTGCGTAAATGTTAGAGAGGAAGGCCTTGTTTATCTGTGCGCGGCTGGAAGGCCGAATGTTGGGAAAAGTTCAGTGTGCAACAGGCTGCTTGGATCGGATAAGCTGATAGTTAGCCCGGTTGCGGGAACTACCAGAGATTGTGTTTGGCACGATATTTCGTTTAAGAGCAAAAAGGGTGCCGAGCTTGATTTCAGACTCTACGATACCGCTGGAATCCGTACAAAGCGCAAGGTTAATACGTCTTTAGATTTTCTTTCGGGAGTTCGCACGAGGAACGCAATAGAAAATTCCGACATAGTATTTTTGATAATAGATGCTCTTGATGGAGTCTCCGAGCTGGACAAAAAACTTGCCGGAGAGATTCTCCAGGAGGGTGCCTCCATAATGATAGTTGTGAACAAATGGGACAAGGCCGCGGAAGTTTTTAAGCGTGGTGCGCTGAAGGGCTACAAGAATTTGGAGAGCTTTAAAAAAGGGTTTGAGGCTGCGGTTAGAAAGGAACTGTTCTTCCTTGCCGATTCTCCCGTGCATTTCGTTTCGGCGCTTGAAAACAAAGGAATGGAAAGCCTGCTTGAGGGGGCTGCTGGGCTTTACAAGAGAATGCTAAAGCCAATATCTACGGGGAAAGTCAATTCTGTGCTGCAAAGATTGCTTGAGGAAAATCCGCCAGCCCATATAGGCGGAAAACGCTTCAAGATATATTATGCAGTCAAGACATCAACTCGTCCGCTGACATTTAAGATATTTTGCAACAAAGCAAGCATACTTACAAAGACATACCAACGCTATCTTGAAAACGGCCTGAGAAGGGAATTTAAGCTTGGAGGCATATCTCTTATGCTCGATTTGGTCGGCAAGAAGCCTCGCGCACCGAGAGGGTCTGGAGGGGAAAGATGAATATTGCGTTCATGGCATCCGACGCGGTTGCGCTACCATCTTTGGAACTGTTAAAAAACGACCGTACACACAAGCTGTCATGCGTGGTTAGCAATCCGGATAAGCCTAAAGGCAGGGGCGGAAAAACATCTCCAAATGCAGTATCTCAGTGGGCTTTGGAAAATGCAGTTGAGTTGTTGCGCCCCCAGAAACGTCCGTCGAAACCGGAGATAGACTCTTTTCTTTCAATGGGGATAGACTGCATTGTTGTGATGGCCTATGGACACATATTGGGAGAGGACATATTGCATTTTCCCAAATATGGCTGCCTGAATTTGCATGCTTCCATATTGCCAAAATACAGGGGAGCTTCTCCAATAGAAACGGCTTTAGCTCTCGGGGAAAAGACAACCGGGGTAAGCCTTATGCGGATCGAGCCAAAAATGGATACCGGGGCCGTATGTGCGCAGCGGCTTGTGGAGATTTCAGAATCTGATACATCGGCTTCTTTAAGGCGTAAAATAGCCGCATGTGCGGCGGAAGTTCTGCATAGCAATCTCTCTAACATAGCAGACATGAAAACTATGTTTGTTGCTCAGGACGATTCTGCTGCAACGTACACGCGCAAGCTTGAAAAGTCGGACATGTTTTTAGATTTCACCAAGCCAGCAAGGGAGCTTTCCTGCCGTGTTAGGGCTTTTGGTGGGGGAATTTTTACTTTTGGAGATTTGATGATAAAGACTGGAGAGGTTAGGGCGGAGCCTTGTGATATCCCAGCTGGAACAGTTCCGGGAACTGTTGTTGGCAGCGGAGATAGCCTTGATGTTGTCTGTTCTGAGGGGGTATTGAAGATGTTGTCGCTTCAGAAGCCGTGCGCAAAGATGCTTTTGGCAAAAGACTTTTTCAATTCAAATAAAATCCCAAATGGAACCGTTTTGGAGAGTTTTAAAAACAAGCCTCTTCTTGTTAAAAGATAAGTGTGTAATTTTTTTAGGAAAATATTTTTCCCATATGCGCGTAGAATAAAAATTCTGCGCGCATTTTTTATGTTAACTTTCTTTCAAAAAGTTTTTTTATGCGGACATTATTTGATGGATGTTGATAGTTTTAATATATTCTACTAAGCTTGCCTTACATTGAAAATCTATTTTGAGGTCGAGTGTTAATTTTAAGACATAGCTCTAAGAACTGCTGAAATAGGGCATGCAGAAGCTTACGTATGCTGTTTTTCTTGTATGATGCAGAAAATTTTTCTGCGTGAGTTTTATGTAAGAATATTTTTTTGTAGTTAGTAAAGTATAACTCTTTTTTTTCAGTAAAAAAATTTTTTTGTTAGAAAGTTTTTTGTTGCAAAAAAATTTTTTCGACAACATATTGCGTTTGGCAAAGTTAAAAATTTTCCGCCGCCAAAAAGATTTAAGAGATGTTTTTTGAAGGAAATAAAGAGTCTGGGAAAGCGTTTTGTACGGGCGCTTTGGGAGGGCGTCTCTCCGAATATAAAAATATGAGAACTGGCGGTCTGCAGCAGAAGGAAGAGGAAGATTACCTTAGTATTTTTTATTTTGAAAAATTTTTTGATATTTTCGCGGAAGGTCTGCCGAAAGGTGGAAAAGCCGGATTCATACATCTGGTGAATTTCGCGAGCAACAAAAGAACAAACCAAAATACATAAATACTATGGCAGTAAAAAAAGCACCAGCTAAGAAAGCAGTAAAGAAGGCTCCCGCAAAGAAGCCAGCAGCAAAGAAGGCCCCCGCTAAAAAAGCGGCGGTAAAGAAGGCTCCAGCTAAAAAGGCTCCGGCTAAGAAAGTGGTAGCTAAGAAAGCTCCGGCTAAAAAAGCCGCAGCAAAAAAAGCCCCCGCTAAGAAGGCTGTGGCAAAGAAGGCTCCGGCTAAGAAAGTGGTTGCCAAGAAAGCTCCGGCTAAGAAGGCTTGCAAAAAGTGCGGCTGCAAGAAGTAGTTTGCAATAGGTCTGCACGGCGCATTGCCGCCGCGCACGCCTTTTGACGGCGCAAACGCATAATGCTTTTGCGCCGTCATTTTTTTATACGTGTAGTTTCGTATTTCCTCTAATCTACTCTATGCGTTTTTTCACGCTGTTTGCATGTTCATGCAATGGTCATTTATAATAAATATCTGCACTTTCGAAGAATTTGTAGTTCTTGATTCTTGGCGAATGTGTAGATTATTTATTATCTCCAAATAGCTTTTGCGTGCAATATATGATACTCTTTTGTATTTGTACGGACACAGACTCTGAAAAGATTATGTAAACTGAGAAAAATAAGCACTAGTATCGCAGGTTTCTCTGCGGTATATATATGTTAATATTTTGAGTACATGCACTTTTTTTGCCGTTTTTAAATGTACTTATATCTTATTGCTTGATTTTTTCGAGTTTGGCTTCATTCTTTCCTATCCGATTTAACGGACGCGTTGGAGTCTCATGTGCGGCTTGATACGCGGAAAATTTTATGAACAGCAGATTGTCAAATTGGGCACTTAACATATCGCCGTCTCCTACATTGGCGGTCGATTCAAAGGCAAAAGCACTCAAGGCGGAAGGCAAGGACGTTTGCGGATTCGGCGCGGGCGAACCTAATTTCGATACTCCCGACTTTATAAAAGAAGCCTGCATAAAGGCATTGAAGGAGGGAAAGACAAAGTATATCCCCGCTTCAGGGCTGCCCGATTTGCGCGAGGCAATCGCGGAATTCTACCGTGCGGAAAAAGGTGTAAAAGACGCAAAGGCATCGGATATAATAGTGAGCGCTGGCGGTAAGTTCTCTTGTTATCTGGCTATACTTGCAGTCTGCGGAATTGGAGACGAGGTTATAATACCGGCTCCGTATTGGGTAAGCTATCCGGAGATGGTAAAGCTTGCCGGGGCTACTCCAGTATTTGTAAGTTGCTCGGACGAAGCAGATTTTAAGATGACTCCGGCTCAGCTTGAGGCAGCCATAACGCCAAAGACAAAAATGCTTGTTCTGACAAGTCCTTCAAATCCGACAGGCGCGGTTTACTCTAAAGAAGAGCTGAAGGCTTTGGTTGATATTGCTGTAAAGCACGATATATTTATATTGTCGGACGAAATCTATGAGTTTCTAACTTATGATGGCGTTGAAGCTATAAGTCCGGCGTCGTTCTCTTCGGAGGCTAGGGAGCATGTTATCATTGCGTCTGGATTTAGCAAGTCTTACGCGATGACGGGATGGCGCTTGGGTACATTGTGTGCACCGTCTGATGTAGCAGCGGCGGTATCAAAACTTCAGAGCCAGACTACGTCTAATGCAACCACATTTGCCCAGTATGGAGCCCTGGAGGTATTCAAGCGCCCGGAGGAGGCAAAGAGTGCCAGAGCGGAAATGTTAAAGGTATTCGACCGCAGAAGAATAACTCTTATGGACGGTTTGAATTCCATAGATGGAATATCGTGCCGCAGGGCAAAAGGCGCATTCTATCTTTTCCCGAATGTCTCCAAGTTTGGTATGACGTCTACGGATTTCTGTGCTAAGGTTCTCGAGAAGGAATTGGTGGCGATAGTTCCTGGTGTAGCGTTTGGAGCCGACGAGAATATAAGGTTCAGCTATGCGGTTGGAGACGATGTAATATCTAAAG
Organism: uncultured Opitutales bacterium; assembly: GCA_944390805.1. Taxonomy (GTDB): domain Bacteria; phylum Verrucomicrobiota; class Verrucomicrobiia; order Opitutales; family Intestinicryptomonadaceae; genus CALXQW01. The sequence continues at coordinate 25,512 of CALXQW010000032.1, forward strand.
GACTTGAGCGCATAGCGCGTTTTTGCTCCTCGTTATGAGTTTGCTTTCCGACTTCTCCGGAGTTCACATAGCGCGCGGGCGCGATGACACCGTGCGCCTTGGTGAAGAGTTTGCGCGCGCGCTTCCTGCGTGCGCCACGCTTGCACTCTACGGAGATTTGGGAAGCGGCAAGACAACCTTTACAAAGGGCATTGCCGCGGGGCTGGGCGTTCTTGAAACTGTAAAAAGCCCATCTTTTAATATATATTGCATATATAGCGGCTCTCGTTCCGCTCTGGTGCATATGGACGCTTACAGGCTATCCTCGCCGGCGGCTTATGACGATCTGCTCATAGACGAGATTGCCCCAGACCCTAAGATCCTTTGCATTGAATGGCCGGAAAATATAGAAAGTTGTCTGCCAAAAGATGCTATAAAAATCTATTTTTCCATTCAGCCAGATTCTTCCCACCTCATAGATATAAGGGTGTAGGTTTACCTATTTCTTATTGTCCGTAAGGGAAAATCATCTTGTCCGCACTAAAGATTGCATATGCCATGTGTGAGTAGAACCATGTTGCAGGTTAAGATTTTGTTCGCCAAAACGCAAAAAATATGTTCTTTTATTAGAAAAAATGAGACTGTTTCTCTTAAGGCACGCCCATGCGAGGGATACTTGGCCCGATGAAACTCGCGAGCTTAGCAGCCGCGGTCTGGGCCAGATAAGGAAGTTGTTTTCAACTTTGGATAAATCTGTCTTTTCCGACATAGTCCAAATATGGCACAGCCCCTATTTAAGGGCAAAGCAAAGCGCGCTGGAATTTAAAAAGATGGCTTCCATAGATTCTCCGCTTGTGGAGAATGCATCTCTGCGGCCGTCGGATTCAGCGGAAAATACTGCGAGAGATATTGCAATGCTTGCGTCTTTTGGCGGAGATTTGATAATAGTGGGGCATAATCCGCATCTGGAGCAGCTTGCCGACATTTTGCTTGGTGCTGGTGCAGATTCCGGCAAGACTATATTTCACAAAAGTACTCTTGCCATGTTTGTGCTTGCCGAGTTGCCCAGCGATATGTACCCCTACGGCAAATGGACTTTGTCTTTTCTGATATCTCCAAGCGTGCTCAGCTAATATCAGAAATTTATTATGCTATCTTCTTACAGTCATGATGTATTGTAGATGCAGTATGGCTTATGCTGTTTTTTTGAAATAAGGAGCTTTTTTAGATAGAGCGTTTATCTTTATAGAAATTTAGCGCAACATTTCTTATAATGCCCGCTCTTACTTGCCCGGTTAGTTTAAAATCTAAACAGCCTGTCTGCCTTGCGCACCGGAGAAGGGGTCTTGATTGTTATTATGTCTCCCTTATTGGCGCATTTTGCGGGGGCGGAATCTATAAAAAATGAGTCTGCCTTTATGCGCATAAAGCCTGTTTGGGGGCCTTCAAGCTGTATTTCATCTCCGGCGTTAAGGCGGGAATTGTCTATGGAAATTTCAGCGACACTTATCCTTGGATAATATTTTAAAACGTGCCCTAAGATAATTTTGCGCTTGCGTGTTTGAACTCCCCTGCTTGTCCAGTCTTTTATTGGGCGGCCAAAGTAGAATCCGTCGGAGAAATCCCTGTTGAAAACATCTCTCAAAGATTCCATAAGCGGAATCTGGAAGGCGGCATATTTGGATTCAAAATCTTTCTTTCCGAGATTTTCTGATATGAAATTTAGCGCGGCTCTGTATGCCTTTACCGTTTCATAGACATATTCCGCATTTCTGCTGCGGCCTTCTATCTTAAGGCTGTCTACGCCAGAAAGAACAAGCTTGTCGAGAAATGGAAGCGTGCAAAGATCCTTTGGGCTAAGTACATAATTTGGCCCGAGCCTATATGAAAAACGGCTGTCGGAAGGATCGGAGATAAGATATTCCCTCCGGCACGGCTGAACGCAAACACCCCTGTTTGCACTCTTTCCGCATGAAAATTCCGAAAGGAAACATCTGCCGCTCTCAGATACGCACATGGCTCCGTGGGCAAATACCTCTATGCGTATATTTGAAGCCTCATCGGAGCCGAGAATTTTCTTTAGACTTGAGCGCATCTTTTTTATTCCGTCCAATGAGCATTCTCTGGCGAGAACAAAACGCCGTATTCCGAAGCTCCTGTTAAAGCGCGCTATTGCCTGCGCGTTTGCAACGGAGGCCTGAGTTGATAAAAACACCTCAAGCCCCGCATCTCTTGCCATGCCAACTGCGGCAAGATCCCATGCAATTATTGCGTCTATGGAGTTTCTTGCGGCGGCATTTATCATGCGCTTGAGTGTGGGAAGGTCTTTATCGAAAAATATGGTATTTAATGTTAGGTAGGCTCTTACACCGGCCTTTGAGCATACGGATCTTATTTTTCCAAGATCAGATATGGAGAAATTACGCGCTCCGGCGCGCATGTTTAGGCCCTTTATGCCGAAATATACGGCGTCGGCACCGGCCTTGATTGCAGCATCGAGACAGGAAAAGTCGCCGGCGGGCGCCATGAGCTCTGGAATTTTCTTCATGAGGTTAAACCTAAATGCGCCCTTCGTTTACGAGCCTTGCAAAATGCTCAAAAGACCTCTCGAAGGTCTTTTCTGCATCAGGCGGAAAGAAACATGCAGGCAACTGTCTGCGCTGAACATGCCGCTTTACGCATTCACAGCATATTCCCTGGTTAGGGCATGATTTATACGTGCATTTGCAACGTTTGAGGTTTTCTGCTCTCTTACATTCCATTCTTTTACGCTACGCGCATGTCTGTTTCGGGCAATCAAAATTTTTTATATAGGAAAGTATGCTTGAAAGAAGGCGATGTTTTTATTTCTATTTTACCTTTGATAATAAGAAATGCAGCAGGGTTTGTCTCAGTCTCAGAAATTGGAGCAGGGGTTGTCTCTTACATCCCAGCTTAAACGTAGTCTCGAGATATTGCAGGCGCCCTCTCTTGAGCTTGAGGAGATGGTCTCAAGAGAGCTTAGTTCAAATCCGCTATTGGAGGAAGTTAGCGGATCGGGCGACGGGGTTGTTTTTTCTCTTGAGCCATGCAAGACAAGAAAGAGAACGTCGGAGGAGGGCGATTTCGACGATTCTTTCGACAGCACCGTTTCCGGCGGCGGAGAGATTATCCCCCGCGGTGGAGATGAGTTTGAATATGCAGACTCTGTTGAGTCTGATTCGGTAGAGGCGAATATGCGGCGCGACTACATCTTTAATTCTGCCGAGCAGCCCGAATCGTCTACTGAGTATATATTAAAGCAAGCAGTTCTTGATTCTCCAGACCGTATTACAGCAAAGGCGTGCGCATTTCTTGTGTCGTTGATGGACGAGCGCGGATTTATTCCGTCTGACGCGCTGGAAAGGACTAAGGCGGAAGGATATTCCGATGAAGAAGCGTCGGCGGCGCTAAAGCTTCTTAGGGGAATGAGCCCGGCGGGGATAGGGGCGTTCGATATGAGAGATTCCCTTATGCTTCAGCTTGAGCACAAGGGCAGGGCAGATTCTGTCGCGTACAGAATACTGCGCGACCATTACGATCTGCTCATGAAAAGAAAGGTCTCCGAGATAGCTTCTTCAATGAGGATAAGCGCCGCTGAAGTGGAAAGTGCTATAAATTCTCTGTCTGAACTGAAGACATCTCCACTCAGAGACTTTGACAACTCTCCGAGCGATTACGTCTGCGTAGACCTTATAGCCAAGCGCGGCGACGACGGCCTGTGGCGCGCGGAGCTAACCAACGAGCGCGTTCCGGAACTTCGCATAAACACCGAATACCGCAATATGCTTGCCCTTGGGAAACTCGGCAAAGAGGCCAAAGCATATGTTGGAGAAAAGACGAGGGAGGGAAAATTCTTAATAGAGGCTATAGCCCATAGGCAGCGCACTCTAAAAAGTATTGGAGACCAGATATGCATGCGTCAGTCTGCATTTTTCTCCGGCGGCGGATTTGGCGCGCTTAAGCCGCTTACAATGCAAACGGTGGCCGAAGCGCTTGATATGCACCCAACAACTGTCAGCAGGGCTGTCAGCGAGAAATATATGCAGACGCCTTTTGGAGTTGTGCCACTCAAGAGATTTTTTGTTTCGTCTGTGGCGTCGGCCGATGGAGAGCAGGAAGTATCGAATGCGGCGGTGAAGAGTTTGTTGAGCGAGATAATATCGGGGGAGTCGGCGTCGGATCCGCTTAGCGATTCTGAGATAGCAAAAATTTTGAAAGACTCCTACAATATGTCTGTTGCAAGGCGAACAGTTGCAAAATATAGGGACGCTCTCGGTATACCGCCAAAATCGCTTAGGAAAAGATATTGACGAAACCTCTTTTCAGTGAGGAAATACAATGGAAACCTTGCCCCAGCGGGGCTGCTTTTAAAATTTATATTCCACATATTTTTATGAGTTCCCAAAAAGAGACTTTTGAAAAGTTTTCCGCACCGACAGACGGGAATGTGTTGCTTGTAGATACATGTTTCGGGAAAGTTTCGGTTGGAATGGTATCAGAAGGAAAATTTCTCGGAGAGCTGTCTTCTAAAGAAGGGGCTATGGAGAGTTTGTTTGGGTTGATATCGGCTATTTCGGAAAAGTTTTCAATCCCTTTGGAGGCGGTGGATGGTTTTGGCCTGTGCGACGGTGTCGGTTCTGTTCTGGGAATAAGGGTTGCGTCGGCGGCGCTGTCTACAATGGCTATGGTGTCAAATAGGGAAAGATCGGTGTTCTCGTGGCAGCTTTTCGACGCGGCCGCGGCGTATGCAAGCTCTGTTTGCAATGATTATGTCGTGGGGGTTCCGTCTCGCAAGGGCTATGTAAATGCTCTATGGGCTAAAGGGATGGAGCGCGGAGAGTCCGAACTTGATTTTGAATCTTTTGCCCAGAGGTTCTCAGGCAAAGATCTTCGTAAATTTTATATAAATCAAAGGCCAATGTCAGGCGGGGGAATGTCTTTTGCTTCCGAAGCGGAGAATATGGATCTTCCTTTGGAATCTATCTGGACTTATATTATGTCGGGCAAAATAAGCCTTTACCGCAGGCGCGTCCCACCCGACGCCGCTTTGCTGTCAAAGAGGGAATATGTAAAATGGAACTCTCAAGCACGCATATAAGGTGCTCTGTGGGCATAGACCTATGTGCCTTGGAGCGCAACTTGGGCAGACTGAAAAATCTGCTTAGCGTATCTCAAAAATATATAGCGCTTGTTTCGGCAGACGCGTTCGGATTTGGTGTCGAGGCTGCTGCGGTGCGCTTGATGCTTAGCGGGGCGGACGCATTTGCCGTGACAAATTTATCCGAGGGAGAAAGAGTAAGGGGCATAGGCGAGGGTTGGCCCGTGATAGTTATGAGCTCTTCTTTGCCCGGAGAGGAGGAGTTCTATTTCAGAAATGAGCTTCGGCCGACTCTCGTAGGGGTTGAAGAGATAGAAAGATTTGCCGCCTGTGCCGAAAAATTGGGGGAGAAATTAAAGGTGCATATGAGGGTTCCCAGGGCGGAAGACTTTTCTCTTCCGTCGCGTAAAGAAGCCTTGAAGATGTTAGAGATGCTGCTGGGCGGAAATCTGCCGCTTGAACTTGAAGGAATGTGCATAGCCGGTATGGGTAGCGGAGCGCCTGAAGAGGGCGAAACTCCGGATTTTGAGTTTCTAAAAATAGCAGATGGGATGCTCAGAAAATCTGGTCGCAGAATACTTGTGCACCACAGCGATACTTTTAACCCGGCAATGCTCCCTCCAAGCTTTGAGTCTGCATTTAGGGCAGGGCTGGTTCTGTTTGGAATTACACCAAAAGATGGCTCTATACTTGGAAATTTCAGACCAGAGCCCGTAATGACATTCAGGGGGGCTGTAAGCCAGGTCAAGATGCTTCCAAAAGGAGCCACAGTAGGCTACAATAAAACTTACACTCTCGCTCGAGATTCCAAAGTTGCTCTTCTTTCCATCGGATATGGCGACGGCTTGCGTCGGAATGCTGGCGAGCACGGCAGAGTTCTAATAAATGGCAAAAGCCTTCCCATAATAGGCAGGGTATCTATGGACCAGGCCAGTGTTGACGTTACCGACTTACCCGATGTTCAGGTTGGAGACGAAGCCATATTGATAGGCTCAAGCGGTAACGAGAGCATAAGCATAGAACAATACTGCGCCTCTTTGGGCATAAGCCCTGCGGAGGCTTTAACTTCTATTACAAAGAGGGTTCCGCGATATTATAAAACTGTATATTAGTTTTGATTGTTCTTTTCATTTTGGCAAATTTTAACGAGTACAGTTATATTTTTACCGCAACATTTTATATTGCGGGTTATGTTGGCTACTCTTGTAGAGAGGTTTTTTTTAATGAGGGTATGTGTATAAGTTCGGTTTTATAATATACTTAAAGATATTTTTTGCGATGGTCCCCTATAGAAAACAATAATGGAGAATTTTTTTCTTGTGCTTTGTTTAAAATTTTTCATTATGCGCAAAATCATTTAGGAATATATAAGATTATATTCTAAGATGAATAAAACGCCAGCTTAGCTCAGTTGGTAGAGCAGTTGATTTGTAATCATCAGGTCGTCAGTTCAAGCCTGACAGCTGGCTCCACCTTTAAAAGCCCGCAAAGCCCAGAAATAATGGACTTGCGGGCTTTCTTGTTTTTCAGACTGATTAAACAAATTAAATAAAAAAACTTTAATTTTTCATCGATTTTTACTCATATTTACCCATGTATGATATGTGTATGAATATAGTTACCTCAGTTAATCCCATGTGCACCTTTTGAAATCTTCTATGTCATCTGAGAGTGTAGCGCTCAAAAAAGTAATTTAAAAGCCTTATAGACGCCGAAACTTTCTTACTTAAACTAAAAGAAGAGCATCTTGTCCCCGACGAACTTAAGCTATCAACCGATGAAAGAATTACATTTTATCAAATAAAACAAGCCTACTTTAAGTATTTAGCCGTACTACAAGACGCCCTCTCTATTGTCAAAAGCCACATAAGCTAAACTGATATTCAAATTAATACGTGAAATTAAACTTTTTCGCGTTTCTTGTAGATGTACAAGAACTAATTTATCCCCTCTTCTTCTTTATATTCTTATAAGCTTGTTAGAATTATCTTTTGGGATTCTTCTTCATATCTTTTTCTTGCTGTTTCTATTAGCATTACGCAGTAGTACTTAAGAGTCATTCCACGTTTCATTGCCTCCGCTTTCCATTCGGCTCTTAATTCTTTTGGTATATAGAATGAAACGCCTTCTTTGTTCGGGTCTCGTTTGTTTGGCATTGTTTATTCTTCATAAGTTGAAACGATAATGAAATAGGAGAGAATCTCTTTGTTAAGGCTTTTTTTTAAAATTTTAAATAAAATTAAAAATAGATTGCCAAAATAACATCAAAAAGCTTTTATTTATTGGTAAATAATAAAATCTAATTTTAACGATGAAAAAATACATATTTTTTTTGCTCTCCATTTTTTGTTTTCCTCTTTTAACAATCGGGGTTGAATCGAGTCTTGACAGATTTGATAGCGATAATGCCTCCCGATTTATTTTTGAAATAAAAAATGATAAGCCGCTCAAAGTATATATATATATGTCCATAGATGAAAAATGGGAAAACGGGCGTCTTATCCAAGATTATATAACATGTACCATTGCCAAGGATAATCCTTTCCACATTCAAAAAGCCGCACTGAACGGTTCTGACTGTTTTGTGATAGCTTTTGATATGGCGACTAAAAAGATTTTAAGTATAAAAAGCACATATGAGCCGCTTAAGAAGTTTGAACTGAGCGAAAGAAGGCGTTCAGAGCATTCAAAGATGATAGATGTGTTAAACGGTAAATAAATAATCAACGAAAGGCAAAAAATGGACTTAGATGACATGTCAAAGGAAGAATTTGAAAGAATCCGCAAGGAAAGCCAAAACAGGGTAGCAATGCAAAATACCGCGCCTACGTTAAAAAAGCCGGAAGCTGCGCAGCCTGAGGCGCCAGAACAGTCAAGCGTTCCGCAAGCCGCTACGGAAACATGCAATGAGAATTATACATGTGTGCTTTGCCACAATCGTTTTGTAAAGCCCGTAAATAAGAATGTGGGATGTGCTGTTCTTTTAGTAATACTTTCTGGGTTAATGTTGCCATTTGCTTTGTTTACAGGGGGATTAAGCCTTCTTGGTATAGTAATATTCATAGCTCTGATTGCTGTACTTTGTCCTCAATCATGCCCGCACTGTGGTTCTACTCATTTTATAAAGAATAAGTAGAAACCCCGCTTTTGTTCCAAATTGTGCCTAATTTTTTGTAAGATATTGTTAATTATTGTATAAAGTAAAGATTTGTAATCATCAGGTCGTCAGTTCAAGCCTGACAGCTGGCTCCACCTTTAAAAGCCCGCAAAGCCCAGAAATAATGGACTTGCGGGCTTTCTCGTTTGTGTTTGATTGTGTTTCATTATATCACCTTTTGCGCAATTTTTCGTTGATTTTTACCCACTACTACACACCGCGGTGTGGATATGAATATCGTAATTTCATGCAACTAATAGCGTCTGCATAAGTTGCACGCATAAACTCTGAAAACACACAAAAAACATTTAAAAATCAAACTTGCTTTATAGATTCATATCATTGCTGTAGAAGGGAAAAGATACTTTTCAATTTTCTTATTTTTGCTGGAAAATAGCTTTTCTGATTGTGGTAGAAATATTCTTATACTTTTCAATGATATGTACAAAGAATTTTGCAAGAGATTTGTTTTCAATTTATTGTGAATAATTTTATATTTTGAGTGTTGCGAAGTAAAAAAATTCCAATTAGGCTTGAAAAGCGTTGAAATTTTGTAATCTTTGAAACCGTCGGCTCTTTAAAGAGTCTGTTTATTAAGCGGTTTTCTTATATTATGGATATTGCAAAAACCGGATCCGGCGCCATAGATGCTCCGAAGGAGACTACGTCTCTTCCGGCGGATTCCGATATTGCCATTGTAAACCGCGTGAAAGCCGGTGATATGACCGCTTTTGATGAACTGGCAAAAAAATATAGAGAGCGTATATTCAGCGTTGTCTACAATATGGTTGCCAATAGGGAGGATGCTTTCGATATAACCCAAGATGTGTTCATAAGAGCTTTTACCGGGATAAACTCCTTCAAGGGTAATAGCGGCTTCTACACATGGATTTACCGCATAGCGGTGAATATGTCCATAAGCTTTATCCGCAAAAATAAACTGCGCAGGTTCTTCAGCTTTGAAAATGTAAATGAGGAATTGGCTCCGTCGGAAATTGTAGACAAACTTATGGTTCATTCGTCGGGGCAAAAAAGCGCAGTACTAAAAGAATTGCGGGAAAAATTGAACGAATCTTTGCAAACTTTGTCTATAAAACATAGAACGGTTGTGGTTTTGCATGAGATAGAAGGCCTTTCCCATGATGAAATCGCAAAGATAACCTCGACAACAGCGGCAACTGTAAGAACCCGTTTGCACTATGCAAAACAGCAGTTGCAGGGGCTGCTTAAAGATTATCTGGAAAACCGCTCTAAATAAAAACCAATATAAAATATGCAAAAACCCGATGACTTGAATCTTGAGGACCTCTTGAAACTCAAGCGAGCCGAGCTTCCTTCCAAAGCTGAATGGAACGAATTCGACGAAGGGCTCCGCAGAAAAATGGCGCTTTGCGTTGTAAGGCGCGAGTCTGTCTGGAGCAGAGTTTCCTCAAAAATACCTTCGTTTGGTTATGCTTCTGCGGGAGCGGCGGCTATGTTGTTGGCGGCGGTTTTGTTTCTGCCGGCATATATGTCTTCGGTGGATTCGTCCTCCTCAATGTTGCCGTTGTCGGATGCGCATAGCGAGAGCCTGCCAAATCTGGCAGCGTCGTTTGCGGGAAATGAGCTTTTAGGAATGCCGGATTCTGAAAATCCGATTGCGGCAAGCATGATGAGTTCGGAGTCGGCCGGACCTGTCAGCTATGTGTCGGGCAGCGCAGCTACCCTTGCAGGATTGAGCACATATTAAAAACTTTTTTAAACCTATAAAATCCCCTGAATTTTCAGGGGCTTTTTTTTGCAATTTTTTGTATAGAAAAGCGCTATCTTTATTTTACTCCTTATTGAGACGTCGACGTTCTTATAGGGTATTAAAAAAGGGAAAACAATGTTTTCCCTCTTTTATGCCGGTATGTTAAGGTGTTAATCTAACCTTATCTCAAGACTTCGGCCGTGAGCGTCCAAACTCTCCATCTTGGCAAACTCAGCCACTGTCTTGAAGGCTTTTTTGCAAGATCCATTAGACTTTGAATATCTAACGTAAGAGCTTCTCCTCATAAAATCGACAACCTGAAGCCCTCCAGAAAACCTTCCTGTACGGCCTGTCGGCAACGTGTGGCTTGGCCCTGCGCAGAAATCTCCTATGACAGTTGGAGTTTCTCCCCCTACAAGTATAGCTCCAGCAGTACATATCTGCTTTGCAAGCCTTTCCGCCTGAACAAGCGGTAATTGCAACTCCATATGCTCCGGCGCTATGAAATTAGCCACCTGGGCGGCAGCCTCAAGATTTGGAACCTGTATTATACATGTACCAACGTCTATTATCTTTAAGAGCTTTTCCGCCCTCGAAAGCCGCTCAGCTTGCTTTGGAAGTTCCTTTTCTACCTTGCTGGCAAGAGATTTTGAGGTTGTTATTAGATATATTTTCTCTTTACCACTGCCGTGTTCGGCCTGGGAAAGTAAATCAGCCGCCACAAATTTAGGATTGGCCTTGCCGTCGGCAATTATGAGAACCTCGCTTGGACCGGGAAGAAGATCTATTCCAACAGTTCCAAACAACATGCGCTTTGCAGCGATAACAAAAGCATTGCCTGGCCCAAATATCTTGTCTACCGCCTTGATAGACTGCGTTCCAAGCGCCATTGCAGCTATGGCCTGGGCACCACCTACCTTGTATATCTCCTTTATGCCAAGCAAGTCTAAGGCGCGCAGCAGATATGCATTTACGGAAGCATCTGGGGCTGGCGGAGTGCATACGCAAATTTCTTTGCAGCCGGCTATCTTCGCAAGAGTGCATGTCATTATCACCGTGGAAACCAACGGAGCTTGTCCACCCGGAATATATAACCCAACTCGTTCTATGGGATAGAAATTCTCGCCGACTGTTGCTCCGTGCGGATTCTTTGCCCTCCAGTTTTTAGGCTTTGTCTTGGAGTTGAAAAATGAAACGCTCTTTATGGAATCTTTGAGCGCGTCGGTATCTGTTTTGGAAACAAGCTTGCGGGCACGCTGTATCTCCTCTTTGGATACTCTTATGTTGCCACTGTTTATGTCGGCATGATCGAACTTCTTGGTGATCTCAAAAAGCGCTTTGTCGCCCCTGTTGCGTATGTCGTCTATAACGCCGCGTACGACAGCGTCGATATCGGCGTTATTTGCCGCGCTTGCGCAGACGTCTTCTAACTCCTTGCGGAAGTCCTTCGATGAGTAGTCCAAGATTTTCATATATCCTTTCAAATCTGTATTCGTCCGTAGATTTTTTCAAACATAATTTTATAAACACCATCTTTTATGATGCCGATAAAACATAATAATACATGTCATCGCTTAGGTCTCTGCGGCGGATTATTTGATTGAAAAAGAGGCAACTCTATGCTCGAATAGACGTTTATATGCATTGCGCAAGTGTCGGAATATTTGAATCTCCGCTCTTGTGATTGTTTGTAAAACTATGAAAAACGGCTTAAATTTGCTTATTACTGCGCCCAAAAGGTTGCTGCCCGGATTCCTCTCCATAAGAACCCTGCTGATATTTGTCCTGTATTCCACAATCATATTCGGCTGCTTTACGCTGGCGATGCTCTTTAGGTTCGATTTCAAGTTTGCCTTGATAGGCAATTTCCATCCGCTTGAATCTTTCGTATTTCTGCTGTGTATAAAGATGTTCTTCCTTGTGGTATGCGGGCAGTTTAGGGATATGTTGTCGTTCTTTCATATGCCCGACTTGTTGCGCATAGCTGCGGCTATGTTCCTGTCCAGCTGCGTACTTTTGCTGTTCAACTCGGCAGACTGGATTGTTTCTGTGCCAAAAGGAGTCATAGCGGTTGACTTCATCTTGTCGGTATTTTCCTTCGGCGCGCTGAGAATGGCTCTTAGAATAATGCGCGAGCGCTCCTACAGGGCCGACGGAGTTGGCATGTCTAAAAGAGTCGCCATAATCGGTGCGGGAGACATTGGCACTTCCATTGCCTCAAATCTTATGGCTCACAGAAATTTAGGCCTGCATCCGGTAATGTTCCTAGACGAAGATCCCTCTAAGCAGGGAAAACAGATAAGCTCCATAAATGTCTATCCGCTTCCGGAAAATTTCATTCCTCTAAAAAGCGTATATAAAATAGATAAAGCTATTATTGCTATAAAGCACATATCTCCGGTAAAGATAAACCGCATTGTTAAAGAATGTAGAATTGCGGATATTGACGTGTCTATAATTCCGTCAACTGCGGATCTTGCTGAAGGAGTTGTGAAGGTCTCGCAAATAAGGGACGTTGAAATAGAGGATATTCTCGACCGCGATCCTGTTGAGCTTGATTCGCAGGAAATAGACTCTATGATATGCGGCAAGGTTGTGCTGGTAACGGGCGCGGGGGGAAGCATTGGCGGAGAGCTTTGCAGACAGATAGCATCGAGGAATCCGTCGCTGCTTATAATTCTCGACCAGTGCGAAGTACAGCTGTTCAAAATAGAGCAGGACCTGCGCGACTCGGAATACGGTGTACCGTTATTGAGCGTTGTTGCCGATATAGAAGATTCTGTGCGTATGGAGTCTCTATTTTCTCACCGCAACATAGACATTGTCTTCCATGCGGCGGCCCACAAGCATGTTCCTATGATGGAAGGCCAGCCGAGCGAGGCCCTCAGAAACAACAGCCACGGAACTTGGGTGTTGGCAAATATAGCTTCAGACTACGGTGTGGAGAAATTTGTTCTCATCTCCACCGACAAGGCCATAAATCCAACAAATGTTATGGGCGCAACAAAGCGCCTTGCGGAAATGTTTGTACATTCTATGTCGGGCAAACCCGGAAATAAGACAAAGTTCGGCGCGGTCAGATTTGGAAATGTGCTTGGATCTTCTGGCAGTGTAATTCCAACTTTTAAAAAGCAGATAGCCCGTGGCGGGCCGGTTACGGTTACGCATCCGGATGTGACCCGCTATTTTATGACTATCCCCGAGGCCGTAGGCCTTGTGCTGCAGTGTGCAACACAGCTTTCCGGCTCTGAGATTTTTGTTCTGGATATGGGCAAGCCCGTCAAGGTTATGGATGTTGCTCGCAAGTTGATAAGCCTTAGCGGATATAGGCCGGATATAGACATTGAAATAAAAATAATTGGCCTTAGGCCGGGGGAAAAACTCTTCGAGGAAATTCAGCATAAAGATGAATCTTTAGTGCAAACTGCGCATCCGCGCATATTCGGATTTGTGTCTGAAACCCCTTCTTACGAGGATATGCGGGTAATAGACGAGGAGATCTTGAAATTCTCAAATAAGAAATCCGTAAACGAATTGAAGGAATTTATACATTCAAAAGTTCCGGAATACAAACCGCAATTCTACCAGCAGAATTGATACTATAATATATACTTTCTTTCATAAGACTAATTTGCCGGGTGTGATTATATGAATAAGGAAAATTTTAAAAGATGGCCGCACTTCGACCAGGCTGAAATAGCTGCCGTGGGGGATGTACTCCGCAGCGGAAAGATAAACCGTTGGACAGGCGGCAAAAATATAGAGTTTGAAGAGTCTATCTGCAACTTTACCGGAACAAAAAGGTCCATAGCAGTGGCCAACGGCACTTTGGCCTTGGAACTTGCTTTGAGGGGAATGTCGCTGGAAAGGGGTGCGGAGGTAATTACCTCTTGTAGAACTTTTGTTGCAAGCGCAAGCTCTATAGTTGCTCAGGGCGGGGTGCCTGTTGTTGCCGATGTTGATTTGGACTCGCAGTGCATAACAGCTCAGACCATTGAAAAGTGCATCACAAAAAAGACAAAAGGCATAATAGTTGTGCATCATGCCGGGTGGCCGGCTGATATGGATCCTATTATGGATCTTGCAAAGAATAATGGACTTTTTGTTATAGAAGACTGCGCTCAAGCCCATGGAGCTATGTATAAGGGAAAGTCTGTAGGTTCAATAGGCGATGTTGGAGCGTGGTCTTTTTGCCAGGATAAAATTATAACCACGGGCGGAGAGGGTGGAGCCGTCACGACAAATTCGGACGAAGCCTATTTTAAGATGTGGTCTTACAAAGACCACGGCAGAGACTACGATGCCGTTTACAACCGCAAGCATCCCGAAGGGTTCAGATGGCTGATAGAGTCTTTTGGAAGCAATTTTAGAATGACGGAAATGCAGGCTTGCTTGGGTATATCTGGAGTTAAAAAACTCAAGGAGTGGGTTGAGCGCAGAAGACAAAACGCGGCATCTTACATAGATGCAATAAAAGATATTCCGTGCGTGCGCGTGCCGATTCCAAAAGAGGGAGAATTTTGCTCTTATTACAAATTTTATTTCTTCCTAAGGCCCGAGGCCCTAAAAAGCGGAGTCTCTAAAGAGGAGGTTATCAGCCGGATAAATTCGTTGGGAATACCTGCGTTCTCTGGTACATGCTGGAATATATCCGCCGAAAAATGCTTTTCGGATAGAGGATGGGAAAAATCTGCGGCTGAACTTCCCAATGCGGCTGCCCTGCGCGACACCTCTGTAATGCTGCTTACACATCCTACTATAGAACCGGAAGATTCCATATGGGCTGCAGGCGAGATTGCAAAGATCTTGCGTTCTGTGTGTAGATGATATCTTCTATTTTTTTCTTAACGTAAAAAAAGAGCCTATGCTAAACAAAGCTTAGGCTCTTTTTTATGGCGCATTTGCCTCTGGAGTTTTTTGTGCATGTATTTGCAAGGCGTACAATATTACTATTTACTCAAGAACTTATTAGTAGCGGATAACGATAAGATTATTATATTCCTTCTGTACTGATATAATATTTAAATCTTATATATATATTGATTTTTAATCTGGGTATGCTTTAAACTGTGCGTTTAAAAGCTAATGGGAAACGAAGAATACGCCATATTAAAGGATTTGGCCATAATAGTCTCCTCGGCTACTGTGGCAACATGGATATTTTCGGCTCTAAAAATGCCAGTCTTATTGGGATATATAATAGTGGGCATTTTGCTGTCGCCGGTATTTGGACTGTTGCATTCGTCGGATGTGCTAGGCGAGGCGGGTGAGTTCGGCGTGATGCTGATGATGTTCTATGTGGGAATGGAGTTCGGCTTCGAGAGGCTTAAAAAGATATTTTTGCCAAGCCTGTTCGGAGTGGTGTCTCTGGCAGTTGTAATGGGTGCTTTGGGAGCTGTCGCTGCGCGCATGATGGGCATGAGCGTAACTGATGGAATATTCCTTGGAGGAATCCTTTCAATGAGTTCCACTATTATTGTTGTGGAAAACTTGGGCATGCGCGGTCAGCTTCAGAAGCCCTTTGCTCAGATTGCAGTCGGCGTGCTTATCTTTGAAGATATATATGCTGTTTTGCTCCTCGTATTGCTGTCAGGCCTTGCGGTGCAGTCGGAAAGCGGCATGGGAAGATTCTTTGAGACTCTCGTTCTTACAAGCACCTTCGTTATTGCCGTGTTTGTGGGCGGCAAGCTTGCGATAAATATGCTCGCGGCAAGATTGTCTCTCTCAAAGGAGCCTCAGACTCTCATAATGTTTGCCATGTGCATAATTCTTGCGCTTGGATTCCTTGCAAAACAGTTCGGCCTTTCTTTCGCACTTGGAGCATTTCTGGCGGGGTCTGTTATATCGGGATCTCCTATTGCTGGCAAAGTTGAAAATCTTACATCTCCGTTTAGGAATCTGTTTGTCGCAATATTCTTTGTGTCGGTGGGAACTATGATTAAACCCGGATTAATTCTGGAGTTGTGGGTGCCAATAGTGGTTTTATCGTTCTTTGCGGTTATATTTCAAATTGCGGCGTGTTTTGCAGGGGCAGTACTGGGCGGAGCAAGACCAAAAGATTCCTTCCTGGCGGCGGTCAATATGGCGCAGATAGGAGAGTTTGGCTTTGTTATAGCAGGTCTGGGAATGGGCCTGAAACTCATAGACGATTCCATCATGGCTATAACAATGGGAGTTGCTTTTGTTACAATATTTGCAAATCCGTTCATCGCATCAAGGGCTCCAGCCGTGGCAAATTTGTTGTCGAGCCACATCCCACAGTTGTTGAAAAAGCCATTAGATGCATATTCAAGAAAACTGACAAAGATAAAGGATATTGCTCTCGAGCATGAAAATCTGCGCGCTATGGCAAGAGGAGCAGCCATTGCGGCGGTATATGCTTTCTTGTTTAACGCGGTTGTTATAGCCGGTGTGTTCATATCCAACGGGCTGTCGGGATTTTTCAAGACAGACTTGAAATGGACAATGTACATACTTTGGACAATTGTAGGCTTGCTGGCCTTGCCGCTTGCGGTGGGCTGTTTTAGAAAGGCGGAGTCTTGCGCAGGCTCTATGACTAAGGTTCCATTGGGAAATTTGCCGGTCAGAAAGCTTTTTATTAAGATATTTTCAATTGTTGCCGGTTGCGCGGCGGTATTGTCCTGTGCCGGAGTTTATTACGGAGTTGCTCGGGGATATGTGTCTTTTAGGGGCCTTCTTTCGGGAAATGTAATATGCGGAGTGCTGTTGGGAGTTGCCTGCTATGGCGCGCTGAAAAATTTCAATATGGCTCTTGAATCCAAATTTAAGCTCATATTTAGGCGGCATCTTGAAAACGCCGAGGCTTATAGGCATGACCGCATGATAGAAAAGATAAAAAGCCGCTACTCTTGGGCTATAGATATATCGGAAGTTGAAATAGGTGATTTAAGCCCTGCGGCAGGCAGGACTGTTGCACAGACTGAGCTCAGAAAGTTGACTGGCGCCGAGATTGTTGCAGTGAAACGTGGGCTTTTTGTTATATATAATATATTCCCAGATACGGCACTGTATCCGGGAGATGTGGTTGTGCTCTGCGGGGAGCCTTCCCAGTTGAAGGCTGCGGCTGAAGCCTTAGCTGAAAAGAGGCGTTTTTCTTCGGCTGACGATGTTGCGGAAAATCTCCTATCAGACTTCTCCGTATCTACACTTTCCATATCGGAAAATTCTTCTCTTGCGGGGAAAGACTTAAGATCTGCAAATCTTACAAAGCTATATGCCATAAAGGTCATAGGATTGGGTAAATCTGGTTCTGCGCTGCGCAGGCCTTATCCGGAAGATGTATTTGCATCAGGAGATTTACTTGTTGTAATGGGTGATGTTGAAAAGATTGCGTCTTTTAAAAAGATGTTCGGATTGCTGGAATAGGGGTATATTTGCCGTAGAGCGCTGCGAAATTGTGTTTATAACAGGTTTTTGTGCATTATGTTGCAAATTACGCCTTGCCGCGGAGGATTTCTACCATTCAATATGTGGCTTTAAGACTCATTTTCCACAATAGAAGAAGTTTTCTTAAAAAAATCTAAAGTTTGGCGAAAATGCTTGAATAGCCGTAAAATTTGGTTTTAATATTTGAATTATATGAAAAAGAAAACCGCTTTTTTATTTTCTACGGCTTTACTGTTCGTGTTTACCTCGCTATTCTCCGCTCCGAAGGAGGATGCCGTCATAATAGACGGCGGTAAAAATGGTGTAAAGTTTGAAACAATCCAGAAATCCCAGTTGAATAACAGCGGCGGTCCCGTAACAAGAGTGCAAATTCCTCTTAAGGCTATGACTACTGCCGATAAAGACAAATGGATACGCAATGTGTCCGTAGAGCTTACGGTCGTTTACAGGGACGAGAAAGCAAAGAAGAAAGATACAAGCTTTTTGGTGTTTAAGTCTTCTGCGAAGCTCTTTGCAATAAAGGTAGGTCAGACAACTCCTGTGCAGTTTTTCATTCCATGGGAGGCGTACGAGATATACGGCTTGAAGAACGCGCCGTGCGCATGGAGGATAAACCTGAAGGTTAGTGGGGAGCCGGTCGAGTGGACTAAGTCCAATATAGATTCGTTCTTCTATATGGAGTCTTCCTTGATGAAGAAAGTTACGGATCTTAAGGCCGCATACGACGCATTTGAAGAGTTGGTAAAGAAGTCGGCCGGATACAATGAAAATGTTATGGTGCCGTTGCCGCTTGCTCCATTTTCTATAAGGTATTATCAGTGTTATAGGAATTCCGGAGAGGTTGTTCCTACATACATAGTAAATTCTCAGTAGATTGGGCTTTTTAGCATAACAGAGAGGAAAATCGGGTTCGGTTTTCGCGCCCGGTTATCTTTTTAGAAGAAGAGCGAATAAATTTTATCCCCATAGAAATTCCAATATATGAGTTCCAAAAATAAACTTATAATTAACTGTACCTCCACCTCCGTTGTGGCGGGGGAGTTTTCCTCCGTGAATGGACGTTTGGTCTTGCAGAACTTCAGAGTACAGGAGTTGTTGTACGACTATTCGAATCAGGAGCAGTGGTGGTCTGCGCTAGAGACAGCGCTGAAGGCTCTCCACATGTCGGGAGAGGCCACAATAATTGCTCCGGCGTTCATGCTTCTGACAAAGACAATAAAGGTTCCGAATGTCGGTTCTCAGAGCCAGTCAGAGGTTATAAAGTTTGAGGCGTCAAAGGCTATTCCCTACGATCTTTCAGAAGTTTCGTGGGATTATCAGGAGATAGCCAAGGACGAGGTAGAAACTGAGATACTTTTGGTGCCAATCCGCACATCGGAAGCTGATAGATTGTGTAAGGCGGTAATGGCTGCGGGAATAACTCCCAAGAAATTGCAAGCTTCTTCCATACTCGACTACAATGCGTGGAAATACTGCGGTCTTGAAGACGATGTAATGCTTTTGAACATAGGGGCGCGTTCGTCGAATTTGATAATAGCCAGGACGGACGGTTTCTTTGTAAGGAGCATACCGCTTGGAGGCAATGCGTTTACTCAGGCAATAGCGGATTCGCAGGACAAGTCTTTTGAATCGGCCGAGGCTGACAAAATAAACTTCTGCAACTCGTCTGAGGCTCAGAAGGGCGGCAATCCAGTTGCCGATCAGATTATAGCGGCGATGAAGTCTTCCGTAAAGAGGCTTGGAATGGAGTTAAAGCGTTCCGTTCTGAATTACAGGCGCAAATCGAGCCTGAAGCCTCCGACAAAGATTTATCTGACAGGCAAAGGGTCTTTGATTCCTGGTTTGGCGGAAGCGCTGAGCGAAGACCAGAAGATGAGTGTGGAATATCTTGATGTACTGTCAAAGATTTCCGTAGGTGCATCTGTAAACCAGCAGATTCTTTCCGATTGTTCAACGCAGGTTAGCGAGCTTGTCGGAGAGGCTGCAAGAGATGTTTTGCCTCAGAGCGTGGGAGTTAATCTCTTGCCAGATCATATAGTAAAGGATATGGCATTTAGGCGCAAGAGGCCTATGATTATTGTAAGTGCTGCAATTCTTGCGTTGTCTGTTCTTCCTGTAACTATATGTTTAAACTCGCTCATATCGGCCGAGAAGGCCTGCGGAAAGGATTTTTCCAGGGCGATACCCCCGCTTCAGGAGCGCATAGACACTCTTGCTGCGAACAAGGAGAATGCAGACAAGCTGATAGGCAAGATAAAAGATTTGGAAGTTTTGGCACGTTCCAAAGCAAACTGGATAAATCTGTTTGTAGATTTGGAGAAGCGTTTGGTAAATCTCAAGGATGTGTGGCTTGACGACTTGCGTGTTGTTCGTTCTGGGACAGGGCCGAAGGCTCGCTATGATCTTGAGCTTACGGGCAAGCTTCTGATTCGCGAATTTAATCCGGACAATCCGGACGCGTACGATTCTTCAAAGGCGATAGAGCGCGTGCAGAGTTTGCTTACATCTTTTAAGGAGTCATCCTTCATCAAGGATTACAGGAATGTTAAGACAGACCCGTCTAATCCGAGGATTTTGAAGTTCGACTTTACGCTTGTGGTAAATCCGGACAAGCCCATATAATTGTTAAACAACCGTACATTTTTTTGAAACGAAGATGAATAACTTTAAAAAATACCCACTCTTCTATGGGATTTTATCTGCGCTGGTTCTGATTTTCATAGCGGGATCAGGCTATAATTTCTATCTGTATAAGTGGAGCCTTGCCGATGCCGAGAAGACGACGAAGCGTGCACAGAGCTCTTTTAAGCGTACTCTTTCCGATGCGCCAACGGAGGATCAGTTAAAAATATCTGAAGATAACATCAAGAAACTCGACGAGAAACTTGGCTTCTTAATTAAGGATTTAAGCCGTGCGAGTGCCGACATAATAAAGAAATGCCCGTATACAGAGGGATACCAGCTTGTGGAGGGAATCCGCGGCATAGTGAATCGTTGGAAGCAGACCTGCAAGGCCAAGGGCATAAAAATTCCCGAGGATATGGATTTTTCTTTCAAGCGTTATTATCAGCCCGGGGCAGACCCGGCGGTAAGTGAGTCCATAGAGCCGTTGTGGAAGCAGGCATGTGTTTTGGACTATATACTTGGCAAGCTCTTCAAGTCTAAGCCAGAGGACATGGAGATGGGAATAACTTCCGTACAAAGGGAAGTTCTCTCGTCGGAAGGTGTAAAGCGCGACAAGAAGGGAAGGGTGATGCGCTCTTCCGACGGATCAGAGACTTTCACCATAGATCCGCTGGTAAGTGCACGCGTTCCCGGGAGCATAGACACTCTTGCCTACAAGTTTGTCTTCACGGGGCAGACGGAAGTCTTGAGGTTGTTCCTCAATCAGTTGAAATCTTTTGATGCTATGCTTGTTGTCAGGAGCGTAGAGGTTAAGCCGTATCAGGAGGACACCTATTTTTCTGAGGAGGGTGGAGACGATATGTCTATGGACGAAATTGCCGCAGCCGCGGGTGCAGATTCGATGCCATCTGGAGGCGGGGACAGTGTTGAAGACATAGCTGCTCTAATGGGAATGGGCGGCGATGCCGCAACGCAGCAGGCTCCGGCGGAGCCCCCTGCGCAGGAGGCGGCTCCGGCGGAGGGAGATTCTTCCGAGGCGCCTGTTGACGAGAGCAATACGCCAATAGTAACTAACAACACGTCGGAGTTTTCCGTAGTGATAGAGTATCTGGAGGTCATAAAGGATCTGCCTCAGAAGCCGGCGAAGAAGGAGCAGGGCGAAGCTGCGTCAGAAGAGGAATAAATTTTAGGAATTTAAGAAGATGAAACATTACGATAAAATATTTCTTGTAGCCAGTCTTATAGTGCTGGGGCTTTCGTCTGCATTTTTCTTTATTAATGAGCCGAAGATTGCGGCGGAGAAAGCACAGACGAAGAAGATACTTGCCGGAGATCCAGCTGGAGAGCCGTGGAAGAATTTGGATATAGAAATTAAGACGGAAGAGCCATTGGAATGGCCAGAGGTCAAGGCGCAGGATGCCGACGGTCTATGGTTATTCCAAGTCTTTACACCGCCGAAGATATGGGTGGATAAGAGCGGAGTGTTCATATCGCAGCCTCCAAGAAAGGCGGAGGTAGATCCGGTAAAGACTTTCCCAATTATATTTAGCGAGATAGTCAGCACTGTATATCCCATAAAATATACGGGAGACTACGGGGCATCTCTAGTTCAGCTTTTGGATACGCGCACAAACAAGCCCATGCTTGCCCGCAAGGGAGAAGAGATAGTTGTGGAGGAGCTTGGAACTGGCGGAGTGGCTAACAAGGTCAAGACCGGGTTGACAATGGTTTCATTCTCCAAGCAGCGCGTTAAGAATGATAAGAACGACACTTATGAGGACATAGCCACTATAGTTCTTGATGATAAGAATCTGGGTAGGCAGATAACGATAGTATCGAATAAGCCTACGATTCTTGCTGATTTGAACGAGCTGGTTTTGAAGTCCAAGTTGAATCCATCCTTTGTATGGAAGATGAAAAAGGCTGGAGAGAAAACTACGTTGGACGGTTTGGATTATGAAGTCAAAGAGCTTGATTTCTCCAAGAAGTCTGCGGTAGTGGAGCAGTCTAAGAACGGCAAGGTAATTCAAACAGTTAGAGTTAGTGCCGACGGAAACACAGTTTTATAGAATAAATTCAAAATTTATATAAAAAAAGCTTTCATTTTAAAAAAAAATACATATCTTTACCCTCAACCAATTACAAATATACAGCCAACTATATGAAAAAAATAAGCATCACCAAGAAGTCTGTGATGGCGGTGGCCTTGATTGCGTGCGTTTCGTTCGCATTCTCCGCATTCGCGCAGCAGGCCGATAAAACGCAGGAGAAAATACGTCTCATGGTAACAGCTGTGCAGGCGCGCGACTCCGGCGATTTGCAGGCGTCAAAACAGGCTATTGAAGAACTCCTTAAAATAACCCCAGACGACAAGGGCGTTCAGCAACTGCTTATCGATGTCAATGCAGACATTGAGAGACAGGCCAAAGGCCAGCCCCTTCTCGTTAGCCAAAAGGCAAAGCCCGTAGCGAAGGCGGAAGTAGCCGATGAGACTGTAGCAGTCGACGAATCTGCTGCTCCTCAGAATGTAGATGAGGCTATGGAGCAGGCGGTACATAAGCAGAAACTCCAGATTGTAGCGGCATTTGATCTAATAGACTCCGCATACGACAGCATGGACGATTCCAAGTGGGACGAGGCAGCCGACAAGCTCGCAAAGGCAGAGGCAAAGCTTCCCAAGACCGAGCTAGCAGACGAGGCAAGGGCCGAGATCAAGAAGGCCAGAGCTGCAATGGCGAAGGATCGCGCAAATGCGGCAATAGCTGAGAAGAAGATGTCTGAGGCTACTGCGCAGGCGGCCGAATACGCTGCTCAGGAGGAAGACGTCAAGAAGGGCAAGGAATTTGTTGAAGAGGTTAATGACCTTTCAAACAATCCATATTTCAATTCTCTCGACGAGGTTAGCCCGGAGTATGTAGCGCGTCAGAAGAAGGTCAAAGAGCTGATGAAGATAGGCCGTACGAAGTATCTGTATGGCGATTATCAGGGAGCTCAGATAACTTTCCGCGAGATAGAGACTCTCGATGCTGATAATGTGGAGGCGAAGGGCTATCAGAAGCTCATAGCTAAGAAGCTTGAGAACACAAATCTCCTCACATATGAGGCCACAAGAGCCAATATGATAAATGAGGTTAATGCGGCTTGGATGCGTCCTAAGGTGTATGTAGGTAACAATACTGAGACAGATACAGTCAGGACGGAATCTCCTGTGGAGCAGAAGTTGACGGATATCGTAATTCCGGAAATCAGCTTCCCGGATCCAGGAGTACCGCTTTCCCAGGCTATCAATACATTGTCCATACTTTCCTCTGAGTTCGATAAGAGCACCGATGGAAAGAAGGGTGTCAATATGATGCTCATAGACGGTGGCACAGAGGCTCCCAAAAATGTAATTCTGACACTCCGCGGTCTTTCCTTGGCTCAGGTTCTCGATTTGGTAACACGCCAGGTAGGGTATCAGTACGATATAGAGAATGACATCGTTGTTGTTCGCAAGGGTGAGTCTAAGACAAATCTTGACACACAGGATTTCCCTGTAAGTGCAACTGCGGTAAAGCGCATGATAGGTATAAGAGGCGGCGGCGCCGCGGCGGATTCTTCCGATCCGTTTGCAAGTGCTCCTGCAGCGGGTGGTTCCGGCAGCGAGGATGGCGACAAGATCAAAGAGTTCCTCACAAGGGCAGGTGTTGAATTCGGTCCTGGAGCGGCTCTTGCATTTGACGGTAGCAATTTGTTGGTTACCAATACTCGTAGAAACCTCGAAAAGATCCGCACCATACTCTTGCGTTACAGCGAGGTAAAGCAGGTTGAAATTGAGGCAAAGTTCATAGAGGTAAATCAAGGTGCATTGAAGGAAATTGCTTTCAATTACAACATCACCAATACTGGTGTTGATGGTAGCACAAATACTTTGTTTGCAACGGACAATAGAACTATCTCCGAGAGCTATTCTTCTGGTAATACAAAGTCTACAATTAGTATAACTCAGCCCGTTTATGATTTAGACGCAGAAGGAAATCTGTCTCAGACTGGAAGACTAAGCACAAGCACAGTCGATCAGGTATATCCAACTCTTCCTTCTTCTATCAATCTGGGGCCTGATGGTGGATCTACAGTAAATGCTACTTTGGGCTTCCTCTATGGAACTGCATTTAAGGCTCTTATAACTGCGATAGAGCAGGATAATGGTTCCGATATGCTCAGCAGCCCGAAGGTCACTGTTATTTCCGGTGATACAGCCACGATAACGGTTTCGCAACAGATGCGTTATCCTGAGAGCTGGGGCGATGTTCAGTCAAACGTTGGTACTTCTGGATCTTCCGATTCTGGTGGCAGTGCAGGTATCACAATTACCCCAGGTACTCCTCAGGACTTCGTAACTGCTGACGTCGGTGTTGTTATGGAGGTAACTCCTAATGTTGAGGAGGATGGTTCTATAACACTTCAGCTCAACCCCAGGGTTACAGAGTTTGAAGGCTTCATGGAGTATGGTGGTTATGCAGTAGGTATTTCTTCAAATACAACAGTAACAGTTCCTTCCGGATTCATACAGCCTGTATTCTCCGTACGTGAGATCAAGACCCGCTTGACGGTATTTGATGGCGCTACGGTTGTAATGGGCGGTCTGACCAGAGAGGAAGTTCGTACGGCTCATGATAAGGTTCCGGTTCTTGGCGATATCCCGCTGATAGGAAGACTCTTCCGTTCAGATGGCGAAGTTCGTCAGAAGAGAAATCTGCTCATATTTGTAACTGCTAACAGAATTTCCCCAGGAGGCAGCGTTGGCAGAGAGCAGTTCCAGGGTACTCGCGAGGGTGCTGGTAGCGTATTCCAGAATCCGATTATCGTAGCGCCGAGCGGTGCTGTTCAGAGAATATCGGATAGCGCAGCCGAATAAAGATCATATAGTCTTGGTTGAAGGAACGGAAAGGAGATATCCTTTCCGTTCTTTTTTGTATGACCTTCTGGAGAATTTTGAGTTCTCTTTGTCGATCTCTAATAGTACTATGATCTTACCAAGAGGAAAAATATTTATTCCACCTACAACAATGCTTACTTTTACGCTGTTCATATTACTTTAATTTTTTTTAATTGACTATGGGACTGTCTGGAACAAACCTTACCTAGGTGATGGAAAAATATCTCTAATTTGCATTTTTAATGTTTTCCTGCTAATTTAAGCGCCCTAATAGAGTAAGATTTTATGGCACAATCTAAATTTAAGCACGTAAAAGTTTCAGCAATAGCAACAGTTGTTCCCCAGCGCGAGATATCTATATACGACGAACTCCAATATTATGGGGGAAATGTAAAAAAAGTCGATCGCATGCGAAAAATGGTGGGATTTTTTAAACGGAGAGTTGTTGATGAAGGGGTGACAAGTGCAGATCTGGCGCTTGCAGCCGCCAAAAAACTTTTATCGGACTCTGGCGTTGATAAAAATTCTATAGATGCGCTGATTCTTGTATTGCAGACTCCAGATTATCCGGCTCCGGCAAGTGCGTTTTCCATACATAGAGATTTGAATCTACCTCAGACTTGCATTGCCTTTGATGTAAATCTTGGGTGCCCGGGATGGGTATATGGTTTGCAAATTGCACATTCAATGATAGAATCTGGTGCAAATAAAAAGATATTGCTACTTACTGCCGATACTCCGTCTACTAAAGTAGATGTGTCCGATAGACAGAATGCCCCTCTCTTTGGAGATGCAGGTACAGCAACACTTCTGGAATATTCTGAAAAAGAATTGAACGAAACATTCTTTGATTTAGGGGCGGACGGAAAGGGTTATGAAGCGATAATAATTCCGGCAGGAGGAGCAAGGCTTCCTCTAAAATTTTCGCGCGAGGCGGATTATAAGTACATAGCAAAAATTTTTGAACCTATAGATACAGCTAATGGCCGTAGAGTAAATCTGACAGATAAATATATGAACGGCCTTGAGGTATTCAATTTTACTACGAATGTGGTGCCAGAAAAGATAAAAGATCTTGTCAAATATGCTAATGTTTCAGTTGAAGATATTGATGCTCTTGTGCTTCATCAGGGAAACAAACAGATAGTTACGTCCGTATGTGAGCTCTCGGGATTCCCCCTAGAAAAATGTTCTTATAAGACTTTTGAAGACTTTGGAAATCAGACGGTCTCTTCGGTTCCAGCGGCTATATGCCATACTCTTGGCGAGAAAATCTCCTCGCCAGAAGGCATTAGGGCACTCTGCTCAGGTTTTGGGATAGGACTGGCGTGGGGCAGTTGTCTGATATCGTTAAGTGGCGTAAAATGTAGCGGAGTATCGGATTTTGAATTGACAGATACAATTCAATCACGTAGTCAATTAATAGACTACTGGCAAAAAAAATTCAAAGACACTTAGTATGACAACAAAAGAATTCTTGATTGAGTTGGCGGATGTTTTGCAGACTGAAGACAATCTGGAACTTTCTTCAAATCTTTCAAATTCAGAATATTGGGATTCCTTATCACAGATGTCTGTAATGTCTTTTTTGGCCAAAAAATTCGGAGTTCATGCGTCTCTTGAAGATATAACTATGACTGATAAAGTTTCGGATATTTTTGATATTGTTAAAGAACATATAGAAGATTGAATGTTTATGTTTGAATTTACAAAAGATCAGATATTCATAATTACTGGTGCAAGTTCCGGAATAGGGGAAGGTGTTTCTCTTCTTTTAAACGAACTTGGAGCTACTGTTGTTGCTATTGCCCGCCGTATGGATAAGCTTGAAGAAATAAAAGCTTCTTCTGCTCATCCCGAAAATTTCTTTTGCGAGCGTAAAGATCTTTCTGTTGATTGCGGTACTCTTGACGCTTATGTAAGGTCGCTTAAAGCCAAATATGGGAAATTTAGGGGTTTAGTTTACTGCGCAGGAATTCCTGCTGTAATATCATTGCAGGCCATAACGCCAGAAATGGCGGAGGAGACTTTTAATATAAATTATTTTGCTCCTCTCTTTATGGCTAAGGGTTTTGCCGATAGACGTGTAAATACGGGAAAAGGTTCTGCTATGGTATTCATATCTTCTATCGCGGCGGAGTGCTGTGGTAAGGGAATGTCTTTGTATTCCGGAAGTAAGGCGGCATTAAAAGCTTCTGCAAGAGTTATAGCTAAGGAGATCGCTCCAAATGGAGTGCGGGTAAATAGTATTCTGCCTGCCGATATAGAAACACCAATGACTGCCGAAGAATATATGCAGCGTAGAAAACCATTATATCCTATGGGCTTTGGCTCTGTTTCTGATGTTGCAAATTTTGTGGCGTTTTTACTTTCGGATAAGGCAAAATGGATAAGCGGACAGTCTTATATTATGGATTGCGCGGCATTGTTATAAATGCTTTATTATGTGTTAAAATATACCATATATAGCTAACTAATTTTTATTATAAATAAAATATAGGGGTAAATATGCCGCAATCAAAATTTGAACATGTAAAAATATCAGGAATGCAGGTTGTTGTTCCTCCAAAAGAAATATGCATATATGACGAGCTTCATTATTATGGCGGCAGCGTGAAAAAAGTCGATCGAATGCGTAAAATGGTAGGGTTTTGGAAACGACGTGTTGCCGATAGAGGAGTTACACCTTCAGACCTGGCTATAGACGCTGGAGAAAAACTTATAGCAGGTATGGATATAGATAAAAAATCCATAGATGCTCTTATTTTTGTGGTGCAGAAACCAGATGTCCCTAACCCAGCGACAGCATTCTTTATTCACCAAAAATTATGCTTGCCCAAGACTTGTATGGCCTTTGACATGAACTTGGGATGTCCTGGGTGGGTTTATGGCTTGTATGTAGCTCATTCGATGATAGAGTCCAAAGCGTGTAAACGTATACTTCTGCTTACTGGTGATACTCCTGCTTCTTATCTGAATTTGGACGACCGTATAAAAGCTCCCTTATTTGGCGATGCAGCCTCTGCTACACTCTTGGATTATTCTCAAGAACCTTCTATATCTCCTTCATTTTTTGAAATAGGCTCAGACGGTGAAGGTTTTGAGCTCATTATAAAACCTGGATTAGGAGAAAGAATTAAATATGTTCCTCAAATGGATCAGGTAGATCCAGAATTTAATAAAGTTATTTTTGAGCCATTTAAAGAATTTGATGGACGTAATGTCAATCTGGCCGGAGAGTCGTACATGGATGGTGTTGCGGTCTTTAATTTTACAATGACGGTTGTTCCTGAACATATAAAAAGTCTGATGAAGTTTGCGGGGGAGTCTCCGGATACTATTCCGTATCTTATGTTGCACCAAGCAAACAAACAGATTGTTCAGACTGTTGCATCTGCTGCTGGATTTCCCGAGAACAAAGCTTCTTATGAAGCATTTGAAAATTATGGAAATCAAACTATATCCTCTATTCCGGCATTGATTTGTCATACCCTAAAAGATAAACTTAAAAATAATTCTGAAAAAATGTTATGCTCTTCTTTCGGAAACGGTTTAAGTTGGGCATCTTGTATTATAACACTTGGCAATATGTTTTGTGGCGGTGTGAAAGATTTTGAAAAACGTCCCGATCATATGGGAAGAAATGAAGTTATCAATTATTGGAAAGAAAAGATGAAAGGAAATATAAATGACTAAAGAAGAATTCTTAACAGAACTTCAAGATACTCTTCAGAGAGATGATCAGGTTCTTGAGACAGATAAACTATCCGACTATGAAGAATGGGATAGTTTATCTAAAATGGCTGTAATGGCTTTCTTTGATAAGAAATTTGGCAAAAAAGTTTCTCTTACAGAGTTAGGTTCTTTTAAGACTGTGGAAGACCTAATTAAGTTTGCTGGATTATAATATCTTGTAATTCTGCAAACGCGTATGTTTGTGGTAAATTAACATAAATAGATTTGGAGATTTTTTAATTTAGCGGCGGATAGATTATATATTCGCCGCTTTTATTTGTGTTTTTCTAAATATTGATTGTAGAAATGTTTAGATGTCTCTATTATTATAAATCTTGATGATTTTCCGCTTTTAGGTACTAATGGCGAAAATAATATATGAAATTCTCTTAGAGGAGTACTTATGAAGAAGATTTTTATAGTGGGTGGCGGTGGTTTTGCTCTTGAATGTTATCAAATGCTTTCTCTGTCCATAGCGGAAGCTTCAGATGAGCTATGTTTTGGCGGCTTTATGAGCCACAATGGAAATAATATGGATTGCAAACATCTGAAGCATCTGTATCTGGGAGATGTATCTCTACACAAGTTCTCTGAAGACGAATACTGTATTATCGGAGTGGGAATGCCTCATATCAGAAAGCGTATTTTCTTTGATCTTAAGAAAATGGGCGCAAAATTATATAATTTTGTTTCAAAGGGATCTGTAATATCTGATTCTGTTGAGATGGGAGAAGGAAACATATTACTATCAACATGTTCTCTTGCCAATATTTCTATAGGAGATGGAAACCTTTTTAATGGAGAGGTGATATTAGGGCACGACTCAAAGATAGGATCATTTAACTTTTTTGCTCCAAGAACAAATGTATTGGGAAATGTGAAAATTGGTGATGGAAATATTATTGGAACAGGTTCCGTTTTACTGCCGGGATGTAAGGTTGGATCAAATAATAAAATTGCTCCGTTAAGCGCGGTGTATAAAGGATGTAAAGATAATGCCTATATGTTGGGTAATCCGGCTTTAAAAGTGGGTAATAATGATCCTGTAGAAGACTAATATCTATTTTGGAATAGCTAAAAATCTATAACTCTATCACTCAAAAACAGGCCCTTGTTTATCTGTTTATATGCAAATAATTTGACATAAGCGGATTATCTCCATTATGTCATTTTTTATGAGATTTGTTAGTTTCTTGATGTGGAGACGATTGGTAGCTTTGCTAACATCATTTCTTTTATTTTCCGGTTTGAACTTTGCAATTGATGATAATTTACAAAATGCACAAAAAGATGTAAAAGAAAATATTCCTATAAGCCTCAATGGCAGTTCTGGTAGAGAGAAATGTGATTATTCAATTAAGGGGAAAGATTCTGGGATTCTATCTGCAAGAGATTTCGGGGCTTTCCCAGATGACGGCAAGGACGATCTTCCATCGATACGCTCAGCTCTTGCTCATGCAAAAAAAATAGGGGCTAAAGGTATCTCATTTGAGGCAGGAGTCTACGAGCTGCATACTCCAAAAGTGGATAAAAACGAGCTTATATTGCTCGATGGATATCATGATTTCTCCTTGCTGGGTGTTGCTTCTAAAGATGGCGAGCCCAAGACTGTGTTAAGGCGTGTTTATGAGCAAAGCCCGTATATGGAACTTGGCCATATCCTAAAAGCAAATAAATGCCCCAACCTAACTGTAAAAAATATAGAGATAGACAATTATCCAAGATTCTTTGCTTGTGCCGAAATCTTGAAAAATGACGGTAGTGAAATACTTCTAAGAGTATTGGAAAACAACCCTTACATAGACGGTACATATCTGTTTTGCGCTAATCTATGGGATAAAAAAAGCCGGAATCTAAAAAATAAGCCAAGTGTTTCCTATGGGGGAGATGTTGATTCGGACAGGGAAAGCTTTAAAATGAGGATATTCGGAGATCCTTCAGATAGATTGATGAAACTTAAAAATCCGAATGTTGCAAGAATGTGCGAGGTTGGTGAAATATTAAGCTGGCATTTTAATTGGCAGAGCAAATCTTTATGTCATTTTGAATCTTGCGATAATCTCTCTTTGGAAAACATACTCATAACAAACGGAATATCTGGTCTTATTGGTATTCATCTATGCGAGAATGTATTTGTTAAAAATGTGAAATTTATTCCAAAGATGGATAGTTATCCGGTAGGGAGCCGCGACGGACTCCATTTTGCGGGGTGTCGGGGCAATATATTCATAGACAAATTTGTCTGTGAAGGGGTCAGATGGGATGGAATAAATATTCATGGATCTGCTCTGTGGGCAAAAAAGATTGTTGGGCCCAAGACCGCAGTGTTTTCTCATGAAGGATGGGGTTGTGGTAAAAATGATTTCATTCCGGGGTACAAAGTAGGCTTTTGTTTCGATAGGCAGGAAAATATATTTCTCACCATAGAAAGTGCAAAATTTATAAAATCTCAAAACGGATTAGGTGAGGTTGAGGTTACTTTTAAGGAAGATCTCCCGAAAAAATTGGATTCTTCTACTGTATGTAATGTCTATTCTCTCACAGCTGATAAAGTTGTGATTAAAAATTCTTCTTTTAAAAATATAGCCGGAACAGCTGTCATATTGAGAAATGATAATGTTCTTATAGAAAACTGCCGTTTTGAGAACATAATGTTCCCTGCAATATGTTTTGGTGCAGCATTGGGCGAGCACGAAGGCGTTGTCTGCAAGAATGAAACTGTTAGAAACTGCGTATTTAAAAATTGCGGTTGGATGCCAAGGCATTCTGCTTGCGGGGCTATTGTTGCAAAAATACAAGAATGTGAGAAGGTACCAAAAGGTCATACACCGTATATGAAAAACATCATTATAGAAAAAAATAAGGTGTATGATTGCGATATAGGTTTTCAGATTGAGGGGGTAGACGGTATTGTAGTTAGGGAAAATTCATTTATAGATGTAAATTTCCCTATAAAAGAAGCTGACAATCCTAATATTCTACTTGAGAAGAATCAGATGAAATGACTATCGCATATTTTTAAAATAGTTTTCAATAAGTCGTCTTGAGATTGTTTTTGGGGCTTTGAGTATTATTTTGGAATATACTTATATAAAGTGATTTATATAAATCTGATTTGAAGAGATTATGAAAATTGGAAAAATTGTAATAGGAGTATTTTTATTAATTATATTTGTGATAGGTTTTCGCTTATACGCTAACCCTAACGGAGATAGTTGCATAAATATATCAGACTTTGGTGCCTTCCCAAACGACGGCAAGGACGATCTTCCATCGATACGCTCAGCTCTTGCTCATGCAAAAAAGATAGGGGCTAAAGTGCTCTTATTTGAATCTGGAATCTACGAATTGCATACTCCCAAAGGCTATACAAAAGAGCTTATTTTTATAGATTCCATGCCAAACTTCTCGTTTTTGGGAGCCGTTTCCGATAAGGGAGAACCAAAGACTGTGTTAAGGCGTGTTTATGAACAGCAACCACATATGGAGCTTGGGTCTATATTGCGTGCATATAAAAGTGATAATCTAACTGTTAAAAATATAGAATTCGATAACTCTCCCCGTTTTTTTGCAAATGCGGAGATTCTGGAAAATGACGGTGAGGAG
The DNA here is from genome assembly GCA_944390805.1 of uncultured Opitutales bacterium. Lineage (GTDB taxonomy): Bacteria > Verrucomicrobiota > Verrucomicrobiia > Opitutales > Intestinicryptomonadaceae > CALXQW01. The sequence continues at coordinate 57,790 of CALXQW010000032.1, forward strand.
ATTGTTGTGAAAGTTTTGGAAAATAGTCCGTATATAGATGGCTCCTATATGTTTTGCGGGAACCTTTGGGATAAAAGCTCAAGAAATCTAAAAAATAAGCCGAGCGTATCTTACGGTGGAGATGTTGATGCAGATAAGGAAAATTTTAAAATGCGAACATTTGGAAATCCATCTGATAGACTGATTAAGCTCAATAACAGTAAAGTTGCTTCTATGTGCGAGGTTGGAGAGGTTTTGAGTTGGCATTTCAACTGGAAGAGCCATTCCATGTGTTATTTTTTGGATTGCGATAATCTCACTGTTGAGAATGTATTGATAACAAACGGCGTGGCGGCTCTAATAGGAGTACAGGTCTGTGAAAATGTCTATATAAAGAATGTAAAGTTTTTGTCTGATTCATATTCTGTGGGGTGTCGCGACGGGTTACATTTTGCGGGGTGTAGGGGTAATATTGTGATAGACGGATTTGTCTGTGAGGCTGTCAGGTGGGACGGCATAAACGTTCATGGCATAACGGTTTGGGCTCAGAAAATAATTGGGCCCAAGACCGTGCTGTTTTCAAACGATGGCGGAGGTTGTAGGGAATGGGATTTTATTCCCGGAGATAAAATGGGATTCTGTTTCGACAGGGAGGAGAGCGTATTTCTTACCATAGAGAGCGCAAAATCTGTAAAGATGTCTGATGGATGTTGGGGGGCAGAAGTAACATTTAAGGAGAATATTCCCGAAGAACTTGATCATACTACGGTGTGCAATCTTTATTCTCTTACTGCGGACAAGGTTGTTGTTAAGAATTCTGTGTTTAAAAACATAGCAGGAACAGCCGCAATATTTAGAAACGACAATGTCTTGGTGGAAAACTGCCATTTTGAGAATATAATGTATCCGGCAATATGCTTTGGGGCGGCACTGGCCGAACATGAGGGAGTTTTGTGCAAGAACGAAGTTGTTAGAAATTGTGTATTTAAGAATTGCGGTTGGATGCCAAGGCATTCGGCATATGGAGCTATAGCTGCAAGGGTTCAGGAATGTAAAAAAGTACCAAGAGGAACAACTCCATATATGAAGAATATCTCAATTGAAGGAAATAAAATATACGATTGCCGTGTTGGACTCCAGCTGGAAGGTATAGACAGGCTGTCTGTAAAGAACAATTATTTCCTAAATGTTAAAATGCCTATTGTTGGGAATGACAATATCAATGAATCTATACAAGGAAATGTCTCAGAGTAATTATATTGTTATATAGATGTTTTTCAGTTATCCATAGAATATATCTATACTGTTCTTTCAGATTATTTTACTGGCGCTTTTAGATAAGGGAGTTTCCTTTTATTGCGCGTGTGAAATAGCTTTATAGCAGATTTGCGGCTCTTCATTTGTCAAATAACCTATTTATATAGAAATTGTATATATTGTAAGAAAAAGAGTTTGAATGTACTTATATAGCACAAATAGAGAATTTGTTTATTTTCGGCAGAGTAATTTACCCCATACTGAAGCTACATACAAGGGGTGGAGAATTTAGTTCTGCTGGATAATAATTTGGAGCATTGCCATAAGTTTTAAAAATCTATTAATCTCTATTTATATACTTGCAGTGAGATTTTTTTTATATAGGAGTAAAAAAGCCGTTTATTTTTAGGCATGGGTATTTAACCTAGATGGGAATATAAAAACAGTTAATTCTATATATGAAAAAATCAACAGTACTAACATGCGCATTGCTTGCATTTTGTTCTGCAACATTTGCTCAAAATGTAATACGCGTGGCAGATTTCGGCGCCGTTCCAAATGACGGTAAATGCGATAGAGACGCCATAGCCAAGGCGCTTTCTGCCGCAAAAAAGGTTGAAAATCCGATTCTTCAGTTCGACGCGGGCGTCTACGATTTATTCGTGGCAAGCATAAGAAAGGAAATGTGTATAGCTTTTTCCGGCATAAAAAATCTTACCTTGCAAGGCGCCGTGGACGAGAAGGGCAGGCCGGTTACCGAATTTATACGCAATTATAAGATAGAGCTCAATGAGAGTGGAAACCGCATACTATATGCGGAAGATTGCCCAAATCTTACTGTTAAAAATATAGTCTTTGACAACAAACCCCAATACATGACATGCGGAGAGGTTGTTGAAAATGACGGGCACAGCATAGTTGTGAAGGTTCCGGAAGGGCTCCCCTATGTGGACGGTAGCCGTGCGTATTGCGGAAATATATGGGATAAGAAAACGGGTAATCTTGTTGTAGGTAAGGGTAGCTTCAGCTTCGGTGGAGCGGTGAATAATATGCCGGACCTTACTTTGCGTTTCCATGGAGATCCAAAAGATAGGCTTCTTAAGATGGATTCCCCAAGAGTTGCAAGAGTTGCAAAGGTTGGCGAGATAATCTCTTGGAACTTTGGTTGGCTAGGTTATCAGGTTATTTTCAGTAGGTGCGACAATTTGCGCGTAGAGAATGTATGGACACACAGTGCTATCGGTTTTTGCATGCAGGCATCGTTTTGCAGAAATGTTACGGCAAAGGGTGTAAAATTTATAAGACGCGAAGGCTCAAAGCAGATGCATGTTGGCAGCCGCGATGCATGGAAGTTATTCTCATGCAAGGGAGTGGCGGTTATAGAAGATATGTATGTTGAGGGAGTCCGCTGGGACGGTCAAAATGTTCACGGCATATTTGCCTGGCCATATGAGATTATCGATAAGCATACGGCAATTTTCTCAAACGACTTATACGGTGTTTCTGCTGGAATTTTTGTTATCGGTTCCAAAGTGGGATTCGTTAAAGATAAAGATTCGGAAGTATTCCTGACTGTAAAAAGTGTTGAAAACCTTCCAAACCAGCCTGCCGGAAAGATTGTGGACTACGGTTATGGTAAAGAGGCTAATATAGATGAGCCTCAGTCGTCGAAGGTGGCTTTGTCGCAGAATCTTCCACCTAAGAATAAGAAGTCTGTTAAGGTTACTTTTGAGGAGGAAATTCCCGATTTTGTGAACGGAAGCACCATATGCAACTTGTACGGCCTAAACCTTGACAGCTATCTGCTCATAAATTCCACATTCCGCAATATTGCTGGCTGCGCAAGTCTTATACGTAATGACGACGTAAATATAATAGGAAATACATTTGACCATATAATGTATCCGGCGGTTTGCATAGGCGGAGCCTTAGGTGAGGTTGAAGGTGTAATCTCCAAAAATGCCTATGTTGCCAACAATACATTTATCTCATGCGGTTGGCAGGACAGGCACGGGGCTTCCGCAGCTCTCAGCGCCAAGGTTCAGCTTTCCAAGCGCACGCCAAAGAGCATGACTCCATATATGAAGAATATAAACGCCAGCGGAAACACATTTATAGACTGCCAAAAAGGCATAGAGATGAGCGGCGTTGACGGTCTTTACATATACGGCAATACCTTTATAAATACCAAGAAGCCGATAGACGAATACGGAAATAAAAATATCAATATACAAAATAATATACCGGAGTCTGTTGACGACATGATGTAATATAATACATATTGCAGTTAGTCTTTACCGCCTATTTGCTCATGTGCATATAGGCGGTTTTTTTTATGGGAATATAGAGGAATTATATGTGTATTTAGGTGTGTATTTTTATATTGCACAGCTATGCATACTTGATATCTGTTGATTGTAGCTATTCTATTGTAAATGCGGCGAAGGGTGGAGATTTATGTTTAATGGCTAATGATTAAAATTATTTATACATATGATAAACTTTACAAAGACTATGAATTTAGCATTTGTTTGTTCTTTCATACGCAGCTTTAGTTTTGCTGTGTTTTTTATTTTGCCATGCTTTACTTTATCGATGGCATTGAATGCTGCAGAGACTGTTAAAGTCTTTAAGGTTTCAGATTTTGGAGCCTTTCCCGACGATGGAAAGTGCGATATTCAGGCGGTGAAAGACGCAGTTGTTGCCTGCGCAAAACATGGTGGCAATGCAGTCCTAAAATTCGATGGGGGCAAATACGAGTTTTTTGTAAAGGATCCTAATAAAGACTGCGCCGTGAAGATAACGAAAGTAAATGGTTTAACTATAGAGGGCGCAGTATTGCCGGATGGATCTCCGGCAACGGTATTCTTACGCAAATACAAATATGCGCCATCGCTCGATGCGGCCTCAATTCTATTCGTTGACAGATGCGAAAATTTCTTCCTAAAAAATATAACGTTCGACAATTCTCCGCGCTACATGACTGCCGGCCAGATAATATCTAAGGATGAGAAATCGATAACTGTAAAGATATTGGACGGGAATCCTGCAATAGATAACACAATAATATATTGTGCCAATCTTTGGGATCCTAAAACCCGCAATTTAAAGAAGGTTCCAAGTCTGACATACGGCGGAACCTTAAGCGGAGATGTAGACGATCGCAAATCTGAATACACTATGCGCAGAGTGGGTGGGAAAGATGAAAATTTGTTCCGGCTCGATTGCCCGTCTGTGGCTGAAAAGTGCGCTGTTGGGGAGATATTTAGCTGGCACTTTGGGTGGCTTGGTTATCAGGTAAATTTTGCCTATTGCAAGAACTTGAGGGTGGAGAACGTCAAGACTTTAAGTGCAATAGGAATTGCGATGAATTCTTGGATGTGCGAAAATGTCTGGGCAAAAAAGGTTGAATTTAGGAGAGATGGCAACCAGATGCAGGTTGGCTGTCGGGACGCATGGATACTCAACGCGTGCCGCGGAGATTTTAAAATTGAGCAGATGTATGCCGAGGGAGTCAGATGGGACGGGCAAAATGTATGCGGGCGTTTTGCTTGGCCAGTTGAGATTACAGGAAAAAACTCTGCGGTGCTTTCAAACGATGCCTTTGGAATGAAAACTTTTCTATTCCGCAAGGGGGATAAAATAGGTTTTTGTAATCCTAACGGGGAAGAGGTAATGCTTGGTGTTGAGCGAATAGGAAGCCAGATCACTGCGAAGAACGGAAAGGCTGGAGTGGAGATATTTTTTGATGCTCCTTTGCCGGATTTTACCGATGGGACTACTGTATGCAATCTCTATGGTCTGAATCTCGACTCATATACTTTGAAAGATTCCGCATTTAAAAATATAGCCGGAACTGCAAGTGTTCTTAGGGCAAACAACGCAAAGATAGAAAATTGCAGCTTCTCATATATAATGTATCCGGCTGTATGTATAGGCGGAGATTTAGCCTGTGCTGAAGGTCCTATAAGTAAAAATGTTTCTGTTGAAGATTGCAGGTTTGACAACTGCGCGTGGGAATTGCGGCACGAGGCAAAAGGCGCATTGAGCGTGGCTTTGAATCCGTGCGAGCGTGTTCCTCTGAATAAGATGCCTCCAATATGCAATGTTTCTCTTAAGGGAAATTTCTTCAAAGACTGTTCTGTTGGTATTGAGGCGCGCGGTGTGCGCGGCCTTACGCTTTCTGGAAATGCTTTCGACGGGGTAGTTAAGGATATTATCCTAAAGGATTGCCTGATTTCGGAGAGGCCAAATTGCACAAAATAGAAAATAAAATATATGAATAATATATATGCAGTAAGAGCGTGTGTTTTTTCGCTATTTTTATATATCATATTTCCAATATTCTCATATGCAAATGAGAGCGCATCTCCTGCTGGTGTGCAGCCAGATACAATATGCGTTTCCGATTTCGGCGCTGTTCCTGGAGATGGCAAGTGCGATCTCCAAGCCATAAAGAAGGCCATATCAGAAGCTGTGAAAACCGAAGCAAGACGCCTGGTATTTGATAAGGGAACATACGATATCTTTGTGGAAGATGCGGAAAAGTTTGCCTTTGTCATAAAGGGGGCAAAGAACTTGTCTGTGGAGGGCGCAGCTTCTGCTGGCGGCACTCCTCTTACTAAGATTGTCCGCCATTACAAGATGGCTGTTGATATAGATGCCCGGGCGATATTTCAGGTATCTGAATGCGAGAATTTCCGCCTGAAAAACCTTATATTTGATAATTATCCACGTTATTTTACCGCGGGGGAGATTATTGAAAACAACGGCAAAGAACTGCTTGTAAAGATATTTGACGGAAATCCGCTTGGAGACGGAACTTTGTTGTTCTGCTCAAATCTGTGGGATATAAAGACACGAAATCTAAAACATGTTCCGAGCCCGACTTTTGGGGGAGATGGTGTCACAAACAGGGCTGACGAGCTGACTGCGCGCGCTCTTCCAGAAAAAGGCCCAAACGTATTAAAGATTTCGTCTCCAGCGGTAGCCTCTTTAGCAGCCGTTGGCGACGGTCTAAGTTGGAACTTTGGTTGGCGTGGTTCCCAACTGAGTTTTCTTCTATGCAAGAATCTATATTTTGAAAACGTCTTTACGTATAGTTCAATGGGGTTTTGTATCTTTGTGGGGCAGTGCGAGAATGTCTATGCCAAGAATGTACGCTTTAAGGCTCAGGATAACCAATTTCATGTTGGCAGCCGCGACGCTTTTATGATTTCAAGCTGCAGCGGAAAAGTGATAATGGACGGTCTTTACGTTGAAGGAGTCAGGTGGGACGGGCAGAATGTAAACTCTCTTTTGCTTTGGCCCGAGAAAATTTTAGATTCGCGTACTGCGATATTTTCAAATCACTTTAGGGGTGGGAGGCCCGCTCCTAAGAAAGGTTCAAAAATTGGCTTTTTCATAAATCCAGACGAGGAGGAGATCTTAACCGTTGAAAGTTGCGAACCTTTTGAGGGATCTCCATCTCGGCCTAAGAAGCTTAAGATTCGTTTTACGGAAGATATTCCCAATACTATAGATTCGCATTCAACATGCAGTCTCTACGGGCAAATTCCGCAGTCTTACACATTGAAAAATTCAACTTTTAGAAATATAGCAGGATGCGCAAGCCTCATACGTCAGAACGACGTTCTTATAAAAAACTGCGTTTACGACAATATAATGTATCCGGCAATTTGCATAGGGGCATCTCTTCATGAGGACGAAGGACCTGTATCGAGAAATATCAGGGTGGAGAATAGCCGTTTTATATCTTCGGGTTGGCAGGCAAGGCATAGGGCCTTGGGGTGCATAGGGGTAAAACTTGCTAAGACAAGAAGAGTATCTCCGCATAGGGTGCCCTATATCTACAATGTTAAGATTATCGGAAACAGCTTTGAGAATTCCGATATAGGCATAGATGCAGAGAGGGTCTTGAAGCTTGATATACAAGACAATACCTTTACGAATGTAGAAAACCCAATATTGCAAAGCGACTGCAAGGAAGTTGTTGAGTCTAACAATAGGATAAAAAATCTTGCCCGCTAATAACTTTATATTCCATGCAGAGGTTCATCCTAAGAACGTTCTACTTATTTGGAGGTTTATCCTAATAGTACATCATCTTCCAGATGGCTATGGCGGAAGATTACTCTCTGTCCAGCTTATCCCGTTTTAGAATCTCGTTAAATCCCATAAAGATATCGTTGCGGTTGACTATGCCATAGAACTCGTTTTCGGAGTTTACTATGGGCATTGATTCGTACTGGGGATTCTCCGCAAATATCTTTACTCCGTCTATAAGCGGCATATCTGTCCTTAAGACAGGAATGTCGGCTCTCATTATGTCTTCGGCAATTACATTTGATGAGAGTGTCTTTGATTTTATAAAGCTCAATATGTCGCTCCTTAAAATTCCGCCGATATATTTGTTGCTCCTAGATACAACATATACGGCGTATTCCGGATTCTTAAGAAATATTTTTGCAATTCCGTCAAAGGTTTCCGTCAGCGATACCGTATCTTCTGTCTTTCTGAAGATATCCTTTATTCGTATATTTTTCAGAGGCTTGCCGAAAGCTCCCCTCATGCCGCCTTCCGCCGACTGCGCGTACATTGATTTTGTGCGCATCATAATGGCAACCCCATGAGATACCAAAACCGCTACAATTAGTGGAAATATCAGCTGCCCTGCCATTGTAAACTCTATTACAAGCATCATTGATGTAAGCGGCGCTGCTGCAGCAGTTGTGAAGAACGCCGCCATGCCTATTACGGAGAATCCTATAATCTCGTTCTCCGAAAGCGGCACCCCAAGATAGACGAGCATGTGCGCAAAGAAAAATCCGAAAACCCCGCCTATCGTAAGGCTTGGCGTAAGCACTCCTCCAACGGCTCCCATTCCAAAGAACAGAGCAACAGAGAGTATCTTAAGCACGAGTATTGCCGATATCTCGTCGAGAGCAAAATTCATCGACACTATACCTCTTATTATATGCGCTCCGTTCCCCGTTACTTCCGGAAACCATATTGATATTGTTCCCACGATGGCTCCTGCTATTGCCAGTCTGATGGGGAGAAAGTTTATATTTCTGTTTAGCAGCTTTCTCGCATGGGCCAGCATTGAAAGCCATACGCGAGCCATTAAAGATGCAAGTATTCCAAGCAGTATTGTGTAAAACACTATCTCAAAATCCACATTTACATGTGCGTAGGAATTTTCGTATAGCGGAGCTGAACTGCCTATTGCCGCAAGTACAAGATAGCTTGTGCAACTCGATACAAGCAGTGGGGCAAGTATGTCTATAGACATTACTCCTATTACAATTTCACACACAAAAAGCCCGCCAGCAAGCGGCGTGTGGAAAACCGCAGACATCGCGCCAGCCGCCGAACAGGCTATAAGCAGCCTCAGCCTTGTTGTAGACAGATTTGTCCTTCGGCCGAACATAGACGCAAATACCGCCACCGTTTGAACTAAGGGTCCCTCTCTTCCTATCGAAGCTCCCGACCCAATAGTAACTATAGCCGCAAGGCTTCTTAACAGGTTTGCCTTAACCGGAATATAGCCGTTGCCAATAGATACGGCCTCCATATATGGGGTGGGGCGCTTCTTTACTTTTTTTGCGGCAAATAGCAGAATTATTCCAGCAATTATGCCTCCCGCCACAAGAGAAGTTATACGCTGCCAGGGCTCTGCTTGGGAAAAGCTCTCTACAACGCTTTTTCCGTCTGACGAGGTGAAAACCGACAATATAAAATGGCTGGCCTTTTGGAATCCCAGCGCTATGAACGCCGCAAATATACCGGATAGTACTGCGTAAAAATAAACACCCTTTTTCCCGTTTAGGTTAAGCCAGTTCCTTATGAAAAAAAGAGTCTTTGCGACGTTCTTCATCTTTTTTAGATTTTACGGTTTATCATCCGAGCATATCTTCAAAGCTCGCCAATACACTTTCCGTTGTCAGAGAATCCACATCTGCTCCCGCATTCTTTTTCCATTTAATTATCTTCTGCAGGACTGCCAGATATGTGGAAATTTTAGATTTATCCACTCCTATGAGCACAACAATCTTTGCCGTGCAGTCTTCCGAGGGCCAATCTACGCCGCCTTTGCATAAACATACAGTTATATATTCTGCGCTTAATCCGTCCACTCTTCCGTGTGGTACGGCCAATTCATCTCCGACGTAGGTTGATGCGGTATCCTCTCTCATATATACCGCTTCCTTAAATTTCTCGAAGTTTTCGGGCGACATGGAATCTTCAATCTGGCTGAACATAAATTCCAGACACTTTGTCTGCTCTCTAGTGCCCTTATACTCCATTACTCGTATTAATGCCATGAAAGTATTTTTTCCTCAAATTTCTTTCGCGTCAAGATTGTTAATTGCCTCTTTGCATCTTATTTTAAGATTACTCCTCTTGCACATATTCCATTGCCGCAATATTGGTTGCCTATTGTGCCCTTGCATATCTGGAAAGAACTGCTTGCAAAATTAAATATATTTTTCTGCGCTTTATAGAAATTTGCATCTCGAAAAGCTTTGCAAAACAAATGCGCTTGTACTCTAATTGCAAACGATGAAATCTGACGCTTCTGCAACCGGTTATATCAAGCGTGCAACATTGTCCGCAATCTGCTTTTATATTTTCATGGTATTATTTGCGTTTTCTCAAGGGCATCTTGGCTCTAACGCATTTATTTCAGAGTTTGTGGATATGCTAAAGCTTGCCTTATTTGCATTCTTAATTTTTGTGTATCCAGCCTATTGCGCCTATAAGATAGCAGATCTGAAAGACTCCGATCTTTCAAAGAAATGGCGTTTCTTGCAGCTTTCACACATTGTTTGCTGCATGCCGCTTTGGTTTGCATTCTTTTCCGCAAATGCCAATGTTCCGGCTAAGACTGGAGAATCGGTGGAGACGGTAGCTACAAGACTTTTTGTAATACTTGTGATAGTTTCTCTATCTCCTTTGATAGGATTTATCATAGAAAGATTTATTAAAAATCAAAGGTGGAACAGGCTATGAACGCATGTTATTCGGGGCTGAAGAATAGTTCTATTCGCGTGGAAACTCGCGTAATTAGAGCGCTTGCCAAAGCGTGGTGCATCTCTTATGCAGTAGTTTTTGCGGCAGTTTTTGCATACGACAATTACCATCCGTTTTCAATAGATCTGCTCTTGCTTGCCTCCGGAATACTATATGTCTTGTGCTCGGTTATTTCATTCGTGGGAGGAATGGCTCTTTCTCGGCTTAAACAAAGGGTTTGGAGACTATTTGCTGTCAATTTATTCTTCAATCTTCCCCCCATGGGGATATTTGTTTATTTAGCTTTAAATACAGATTTTTATCCGCTTTCTCTGGTGATATTTTCAATTTTTATACTTTTTGCGTCTATATCATCACCTTTTTATGGAAAAATTTTAAATTTTTATTTTGTTGATAAAAAGCAATATAAAAAATAATTTTTCAGAAGTTTAAAAAAGTGTCTTGACAAAGTGTGGCGATATGGCAGTTTGGGCGGCCTTTTCCAAATCGTAGAGCGGTTTAAGCTGCGAAGCGGTGGGGGAGAGGGTTCATTGAGAGTTGAATTAGGAATGTTAAGAAAGTTTGGAACTTTTTTTAGAAAAAAGTTACAAAAAACGCTTGACAAAGTTTTCGAAACAAGACAGAACAATGAGCTTTCTTCTTTAATGAAGGAGAAGGGCGCACCTTGAGAGTGGTGCGGAGGTAAGCGAGGCTTGCTGAAGGTTCCGAGAGGGGCATAGGCGGGAGGAGTTTACTGGAAAAAAGTTCTTTGAAATTTACTAAGTACGATTGTGCAAAACCTGCCTATTTTATATATTCT
>CALXQW010000033.1 GCA_944390805.1 uncultured Opitutales bacterium
TGCCACACAAAGAAACAGTCTCTTTAAGTCTTTCATAAATTATATGATCTTATTTTTAATAACATATCCGCAAAAGACAGATAAACCGTACAAATGCTGAATACTCCACTCTCCATGCCATGAAAAAATTTTTATGACACAAATATTTTTAGTAGCGTACCAATATAGATTCAAGCATTTTCAACAAAAAACCAATATGTCTATAAAAATTTCTCTACTCCCATATAAAAGTTATTCTCCAAAATAAACATGAACTATAAGAGTAATATTAACTAAAGCGTCCAAAAATTTTCATATCGTACAGATAAAAAAAGCCCCTCGAGAAAACCTTCTTGAGGGGCAAATTATTTTTTAAGCTTTTTAAACAGATTGCACAAACCGCAACCCATATTAATAGCACACAAGGCAAATCAAAATTGCTATTGCCGCGCACGCCTCTTAGAGAGAGGCATGGAATGTGCGCGATATTACGTCTTCCTGCTGAGGTCTTGTAAGCTTGATGAAGTTTACCGCATATCCGGAAACACGTATGGTAAGCTGCGGATATTTTTCCGGATGCTCCATTGCATCGAGCAGAGTCTCCCTAAGAAGAACATTGACATTCAAGTGCTGTCCGCGCTTTGCCATATATCCGTCTATTAGAGCCCTGAGATTTGCCACACGAGACTCCTCATTCTTTCCGAGAGAATCCGGCAATATGGAAAACGTGTTTGATATACCATCTTTTGCATGCTCAAACGGCAGCTTTGCGACAGAACATAGCGACGCAAGCGCACCGTTCGTATCGCGCCCATGGAACGGATTTGCTCCCGGAGCAAAAGGAACGCCCGCCTTTCTGCCGTCTGGAGTATCCCCCGTCTTCTTGCCGTAAACTACATTTGAAGTTATTGTAAGTATGGACTGCGTCGGGACTGCGTTTCTGTACATGCAAAGCTTGCGAATCTTGTCCATAAAACGCTTTACTATCTGTGTTGCGATGAAGTCTACCCGATCATCATTGTTGCCGTATTTGGGGAAATCGCCCTCTATAAGGAAGTTTACAGCAACGCCATTTTCGTTGCGTATGGGCTTTACCTTCGCAAATTTTATGGCCGAGAGAGAATCTGTTACAACAGAAAATCCAGCTATGCCGCAGCCGAGCTTGCGCACAACGTCCCTGTCCATAAAGGCCATCTGGGCCTTTTCGTAGTAGTACTTGTCGTGCATGTAATGGATTATATTCAGCGCGCTGACATAGGTCGAGGCGAGCCAATCCATCATTTTGTCAAACTTGGCAATAACCTCGTCGTAATCGAGATATTCGCTTGTTATAGGCTCAAAACCGTGGGCAACCTTAGCGCCCGTACGCTCGTCAACTCCGCCGTTTATGGCGTAAAGAAGAGCCTTTGCAAGGTTTGCGCGCGCTCCGAAGAACTGCATCTCTTTGCCTATCACCATGGGCGATACACAGCAGGCTATGCCGTAGTCGTCGCCGAAAAGCGGGCGCATGAGATCGTCGTTCTCGTACTGAATGGCCGAGGTATCTATTGAAGTTTTGGCGCAGAAATCCTTAAAGTTCTGCGGCAGCCTCTCCGACCAGAGCACCGTCAAATTTGGCTCCGGAGCAGGACCAAGATTGTACAGCGTATGAAGCAACCTGTAAGAGTTCTTCGTTACCATGTGCCTGCCGTCCGCGCATACACCTGCTATAGACTCTGTCACCCAAACCGGATCTCCGCTGAAAAGATCGTTGTACTCTGGCGTGCGCAGGAAACGCACCATTCTGAGCTTTATGACAAAATCGTCCATTATCTCCTGCGCGCCCTCCTCCGTTAAAGCCCCGGAAGCTATGTCGCGCTCGGCGTAGATATCGAGAAAAGTGCTTGTGCGCCCTATGCTCATCGCAGCGCCGTTCTGGTCTTTGACCGCCGCAAGATATGCAAAGTATGTCCACTGCACAGCCTGTCTGAAATTCTTTGCCGGCAAGGATATGTCTTCTCCGTAGAAAGACGCCATACGCTTTATGGCCTCAAGCGCGTTTATCTGCTCTGAGAGCTCCTCGCGCTGGCGTATGACTTCCTCCGTCATAACGGCATTGTCTGTGGCGCGCTTCTCGTCTTTCTTCCACTCTATGAGAGCGTCGGCACCGTAAAGGGCAAGCCTGCGGTAATCGCCTATTATTCTGCCGCGTCCATAAGCATCGGGCAGGCCGGTTATTATGGCAGACTTCCTCGCCGCCAAGATATCGGGCGTATAGGCCTGATAAACGGCCTCATTGTGGGTTTTGCGGTATTTTGTAAAAATCTCCTTAACGTGCTCGTCCTCTGGCAGATTGTACGCCTCGCAGGAGGAATGCACCATTCTGTACCCGCCAAAAGGCATTATTGCGCGCTTCAATGGAGCGTCGGTCTGAAGCCCGACTATAATTTCCAAATCTTTGTCTATGTAGCCTGCCTTGTGCGAATCTATCTGCGACGGCGTAGATACGTCGGCATCCAGAAGGCCGCCCTTCTTGGTCTCGAGCTTCATCAGCTCCATTACCTTATCCCAGATTTTCTTCGTGCGTGGGGTTGCCGAAGACAGAAAGCTTGAGTCGCCGTTATATGGAGTATAATTGCGCTTGATGAAATCGGAAACGTCAACTTTTTCCGTCCATGCGCCAGTTTTGAATCCGTCCCAAAGGGCTTTTCCTTCTTCCGATATTTTTATCATGATTTACCGCAATATTGAGATTTTTTAAATATTAAGAAATCTATGACCTGAAAATCTTTTGTAAACAATTTTCGGTTTCTCTAACAAAACTATCAAATTTTTAAAACAAACAAGGTGTGCAACATTCATAGCACCAAACAAATACAACAGAAAACATATCTGAATAAAAAATTACCGTAGGCTATATAAATATCCTCCGCTTAGAATCTTCCGGCACCTAAAAAGCCGAAAGACAAGAGCCAACTAACCGCGTTTTATTGTAAGAAGGGTAAGATCGTCGGCAAAAGAACCTTTCACCATGGAGAATCTTTCAAGCGCCTTCATTATGCCGTCGTTTATGCCGGCGGCGTCGGAACGCCTCATGCGTGTGATAACTCCAGCAAGACGCTCCGCGGAAAATTCCTCACCGGCAGAATCGAGAGCCTCTGTAACGCCATCTGTGTACAAAGTAAAAATATCACCCTCTTCAAAATCAGTCTCTATCTCTTCAATAGCCGGATCAAAAAGCTCAGAATCCATCATTCCAACCGCCGCCCCGGAACTTCTCAGCTCCTCAACTTTACCCAGCTTTGAAGAGTACAAAAGCGGCGCCTCATGCCCCGCGCGCGCAATTCTTATCTTCCCCAAACCTGGCTCTATGACGGCGTAAACCATAGTTATGAACATGTCCTGGCGCATCATTCCAAGCATCTCTGCATTTAGAATTTTTAGCGTCTTGGCCGGACTTTTATTTGCCCTGGCTATATACGAAAATTTTGTCTGGCAAATTGCCGTTATTATCGCCGCAGAAACCCCCTTGCCCGATACGTCCGCCACAACAACCCCATACGCTCCATCTGGCAAGGCTATAAAATCGTAAAAGTCTCCACCTATCTTCTGGTGCGGCTTATATTTTACGTCAGCCGACAAACCCTTAGCAACAGGCAGATGGTCAGGCAGCAGATAACTCTGCACTGAAGACGCCAAACGCAAATCGAAGTCAAGTTTGTTCTTTTCCACTATGTCGTTTAGCATCTCGCTATTTCTCAAGGCCAGCGCAGCATAGCTTGCAAGAGAACTTGCAACGGAGAAATCCGTCTCTGAAAAGAACCTACCGCTTATTGGATTGGCAACCGCCAAAACACCGCGCAAATCGTCCCCGTAGATCATGGGAACAACTATCAGGCTCGATATCTTTAGAGCTTCGTCGTTGTGCTTTATGACTCTGGCATCGTGCCGGGCATCGGCTATGAGAACCCCCTTGCGCGACGACGCCACAGAACCTATGAGCCCCTCGTTTGGCTCAAGTTCCTGGGTTTCGAGCACCTCCTCTATAAATTCGCTTCTCAGCGCGCCTTCTTTATTCCGGCTCTTAAAATTAACGGCTCTCTGCGGAGGAAATAGCCCCTCCACAGCCCTCACTCTAAGGGAACCCGACGGGGTCTTCTCATATATGCACGCACTGACCGCCCCGCAGCTTAACGCAGTGGCGCGCACTATGCGCTTGTAGAGCTTGTCGTTGTCGGGCCCCTCCCCGATGTCTTCGCTAAGCTTCTTTATAAAATCCAGAACAATGTCTTTCTCCTCCTCGACGCTATCGAGATCGTCCCTCAGCCTGAACAGCTCCGAGCGCGTCCTGAAGAACACCCAGAGCCCTGCAAGCCCGGAGAGGAACAATCCTGTTAAAAACGCCAGAAGCTGCATTGTCTTTTTCCTTAAATATTTTCCCCCGCGGAGTCTTTTGCCTCTCGCGACAAATATTTTATGACGTCCTCAAACTTCTCGAGATTCTTCGGATTCGCCTCTATCAAATCCTTGTGGGCCGATAAAATCTGTCCTGTCGACGCAGCCGCATTTTCTACACTTTGGGCAGACTCGTCCATCTTTTCGGAGGAATTTTGGATTTTGACTATTATATCCAGCCCCAGATTTTTAACAAGCTCCATATTTCTGCCCGAGACATTCATAAGCACTGTTTCTCCGCCAGGGCGCTTGCGCATTTTCAGCGCCGCGCCCGCAAGCATTCCTAGAAATGTGCTGTCCATGCCAGTGCATGCCTGAAGGTCTATCTTCAGCCTCAAAACCTTTTCCGACGACAACGCCGACGAGAAGAAATCAGACACGCACTGGCAATTCAAATAGCTCGCCCGCCCGACTACCGCCAATATGGCCTCGTCGGGCTTGACTTTAACAAAGTATCTTGTCTGCTCTGTCACTTGGATTTGGAATCTTTTGATATTATCTTTTCGAGAACATACGGCAGTATGCCGCGCTTAGAATAATAGACTGCCTCTATAGGAGTGTCTATCCTCAGCTTCAATGCAGCACTGTCTGTAGATCCGTCCGCGCGCTCTATCTTTAGAGTGCAATCGAGCGAAGGCTTTACGCCGCCCTCAAGACCGATAATCGAAAAAGTTTCCGTTCCGTCAAGGTTTAAAGAATCTGCATCAACCCCGCCGGCAAACTCGAATGGCAGAACTCCCATTCCAATCAGGTTGCTGCGGTGTATTCTCTCGAAAGATTTCGCTACAACCGCGCGCACTCCCAATAGAGCTGTTCCTTTTGCGGCCCAATCGCGCGACGACCCCATTCCGTAGTCCTTCCCGCCGAACACTATCAGTCCAACGCCTTCCTCTGCATACTTGCAGCACGCGTCAAATATGAACATCTTATCTCCGCGTCCGCAGTACTTTGTAAACCCGCCTTCCGCAGGGGAAACCATCTTGTTCTTTATTCTGACATTGGCAAAAGTTCCGCGCGTCATGACCCTGTCGTTGCCCCTGCGCGAGCCGTAAGAGTTGAAATCCTTAAACGCAACTCCCTTTTCAATAAGATATCTGCCCGCAGGGCTGTCCTGCGGAATGCTGCCAGCTGGAGATATGTGGTCTGTCGTGACGGAATCACCAAATATTGCCAGGGCGCGCAGATTTATCAAAGACCTGTCCGCGCCTTTTGAAGAATCGAAAAACGGCGGATTTTGTATGTATGTGCTGCGGTCATTCCAATGGTAGGTTGCGCCCTCCGGAGCGGAAATTTCCCTCCATTTCTCAGGCCCTTTCAAGTCGGAATACCTCGATACAAACATCTCCTTTGTAAGGTTCTTTGCCACACAATCAGACACCTCCGCGCTTGCAGGCCATATGTCTTTTAGGAATACCTCCTTGCCCTCCGGAGAAACTCCTATCGGCTCATTGTCAAAGTCTATATCCATTCTGCCGGCCAGCGCAAACGCCACAACGAGCGGCGGACTCATCAGGAAATTCGCCTTGATCAGCGGATGTATGCGGGCCTCGAAATTTCTGTTGCCTGAAAGCGCGCTTGCGCAGACTAAGTCGGCACTCTTTACGGCCTCTGCTATGCTTTCGTCCAAAGGGCCGGAATTGCCTATGCATGTGGCGCAGCCGTAGCCTGCTAAATTGAAGCCGACTTCGTCGAGATACTTTTGCAAGTCTGCCTTCTTAAGATAGTCGCTTACAACGCGCGACCCCGGCGCAAGCGTAGTCTTTACATATGCCGGTGGCTTCAGCCCAAACTTGCACGCATTGCGCGCAAGCAGTCCCGCCGCCACGAGCAAAGACGGATTAGACGTATTCGTGCAGCTTGTTATTGCCGCTATGAGTATGCTGCCGTTTTTAATTTCGCCCTTAGGTGTTTGAACCGCCTTTGCGCCGTCTCTGCCAAAGTCTGATATTACCTTTTCAAAGGCTTTTTTAGAGTCGGACAGAAGAATTTTATCCTGCGGGCGCTTCGGGCCAGATATACAGGGCTTTACGTCCTCAAGATTGAGAACGAGAGTCTTTGTGTAGTCCTTCTGCCCCTCAAGCGGAATTCCAAATATGCCCTGTTCCTTAAAATAGTCCTCCACAAGCGACAAGCAATCCTCGCTCCTGCCTGTGAGGCGCATGTACTCTATGGTTTTCTCGTCGACGGGGAAATATCCCATCGTTGCCCCGTACTCCGGAGCCATATTTGCCACTGTAGCCCTGTCGGCAACCGAAAGCTCCCTTGCGCCCTCTCCGAAGAACTCCACAAACTTTCCAACTACATTTTCCGCACGCAGCATTTTTGTTACGTGCAAGGCCAAGTCGGTGCTGGTTACTCCCTCGGAAAGCTTTCCTTTTACGAGCACACCTATAACCTCCGGAACCTTGAAATATACGGGCTGCCCAAGCATGCCGGCCTCAGCCTCTATGCCGCCAACGCCCCATCCTACGACACCCAATCCGTTTATCATAGTCGTATGAGAATCTGTTCCTACAAGGGTGTCCGGGTAGAATATCTCGCCCTTGTCGCACTTGCCCTCAAATACAAGACGCGCAAGATATTCGAGGTTTATCTGGTGTATGATTCCCGTAGATGGCGGTATGACAGAAAAAGTCTTAAACGCCTGCTGACCCCATTTGAGGAACTCGTACCTTTCGGCATTGCGCTTAAACTCCATCTCAAGGTTTTTCTCGTAGGCGTCTGGAACGCGCGCGTAGTCCATCTGGACGGAATGGTCCACGACCAAATCCACCGGAACAAGCGGCTCTATCTTCGACGGATCCGCCCCGCGCTCCGCCGCGGCCGAACGCATGGCTGCCAGATCCACTAGAAGCGGAACTCCCGTGAGGTCCTGCAAAACTATGCGCGATACTACAAACGGAACCTCAAAGTTCCCCGGATTTGACGCATTGTATGAAGCTAAATTTTTAACGTCGGCCTCCGACGCAACCACGCCGTCCGCATTTCGCAAAACGCTTTCCAAAACTATCCTTATGCTCACCGGCATTCTGGACATATTGGCAAAGCCTCCGTTCTTCTCGAGGGCCGCAAGGCTGTATATGTATCCGCTCTTGCCGCTCTTGGCGGACTTAAACGGCTTTAATGTATCGAACAGGTTGTTCATATATTATTGTGAGGTATTTTCAGTGTCTGTTTTAGTTTCCGGATCTTCAATGCGGGCCGTCATATCTATTATGCGCTTTCTGCCCACCTTATCCACTACAACGCGGAGACGCTGCTCCTTGAAAAATATGCGTTCCCCCTCCTTTGGGAAACGCCCTAAAGACATGGTGACAAGCCCCCCGAAAGTAGACGGGGCATCCGTGCCAAAATCCACGTCCAAAAAGTCCTCCACCCTATGCAAAGGCGCAAGGCCAGATATCTTGTAAAGGCCGCCGCCAAGCGACACTATTTTATCGCTTCCGCCGTCGTCGTCCTTGGGGCCAAAGTCCTCGCTTATATGCCCCACAAGCTCGCTTAAAACGTCGTTTAGGGTAATTACCCCTATAATCCCCCCGAAATCGTCCTCAACAAGCGCCATGTGAAGCTCGTACTTAAGAAGCTTGGGCAAAACTTTTATGAGAGGCTCGTTTTCCTTCAGGCGCACTATCTCCCTCTTGAGCTTTAGCAAATCAGGATTGGGGCCCGCCATGAATACGTCCTTTAGGTTGACCACCCCAAGACAATCGTCCAAAGAACCCCTGCACAAAGGATAGCGCGCATAGCCGCTTTGCCTTGCAACAAGTAGATTCTCCTCAAGAGAGTTGTCGGCGTCCATAAAGCGCACTCGGGAACGCGGCAACATAACGTCGCAGGCATTTATCTCTGGAAGGGCCATAGCGTTCTTTATTATGCGGCAGGCGTACTCCGGCAAAGCGGAAGCCTCGTTGGCTTCCGCACGTAATTTTACGTCCACATCGGAGAAATCGTAGGACAGCGCCTTTGATATTTTCTCCTCCCCAAACGCTTTGGCTGAAATTTTTCCAAATACCAACTTAAGCGGCAAAACTAATGCATATACCGCCGCAAAGAACGGGGAAAACGCCCTCAGCACGCCCTCCGGGTTTGAATCCGCAAACGATGCCGCCGGCAATTCTAAAAACGCGTAGCGCAAAGCCGCAGCCACCGCACATACAAGGGCAAATACCACGGCAAGCTCCCACCAAGAAGCTCCGTCAATTAGAGCGAAAGCTCCAGCGCAAAGAATAGATGCCTCGCAGGAAAATAGCGCAGCGCGCGCTATGAAATTTACAGACGCAGCGCGCTTGGAATTGCGCAGAAAATAATTCGCCCAGCGGGACAACCTCGGCTGAACTTCTCCGGCCGATTTAAACCTTGCCGCCGATAGCGCAAAACCCTCGCACGCGCAAATAAAATCCACGGCGACGGCAAATGCCAGCAGCAGGATTAGAACCGCAGTCTTTGCAGCAAAGTCCATCAGTCGGGATTACAATAGTTTGCCAAGCTCCTCTATGCAGCGCTCGTTCTGGTCTGTCTTGCCTATCGTTATCCTCAGCCACTCCGGAAGCGCATAGCCGACATTCGGACGAACTATTATGCCGCGCTTCTGAAGCTCCGTGAAAATCTCCAAAGCCTTAGGGCCAACCTTTGCCATAACGAAGTTTCCACCCTCCACTATGTGCTCAAGCCCCCATTTCTCAAAGGCGTTCTTAAACTGTACTCTGCCTTTTTTATTTTCCTCTCTGGCATACTCAACAAAGGCGTCGTCATCTAGGGCGGCCATGGCGCCTATCTGGGCAAGAGAATTTACATTGAAAGGCTCGCGAACACGGTTTAGGCAGTCGGCAAATTCAGGCGAGCATATGGCATATCCGCAACGCAATCCAGCAAGGCCATATATCTTGGAGAAGGTGCGTGTGGTAAGAACATTTCTGCCCTCCTCTATCAGGGGAAGCACATCAACTTGCTCCGACGGATCTTGGAATTCGCGGTAGGCCTCGTCGTAGCAAAATACAACATGCTCCGGCAGGGAACGCACAAAAGAGTAAACCTCGTCTTGGGTATTGGTGGTACCCGTCGGGTTGTTGGGATTTGCCATGAAGACTATCTTCGTCTTGGGAGTGATAGCGTCGAGCATGCGGTCGAAGTCGTACCTCAAAGAAGGCATTTCAACCTCTACGCACTTTGCGCCCATAAGAAGCGCCGCAAGTTTGTAAACAACAAAAGAGTGCCTGCCGGTTACAACTTCATCTCCGGCGTCGCAAAGGACATGCGCAACAAGCTCCAATATTTCGTTGGAACCGTTTCCAAATACGAGCTTGTCGCCAGATATTCCCAGCTTCTTTGAGAGCTTTTCGCGCAGGTAGAAGCATGCGCCGTCGGGGTAGTAGTTCAGCCCTCCGAGAGCCTTAGACACCGCTTCAACCGCCTTGGGCGACGGCCCAAACGGATTCTCGTTAGAGGCCATTTTCAAAATATTGTCCGGATCCAGCCCGAACTCTCTTGCAACGTACTCTATGGGCTTGCCCGCTTCGTACTTTGGCTGTTTTAAAACGCATTTTCTCGCAATATCGCTAAAATTCATAATGGGGCATTATCTACATGCATTTAAGATTTGCAAGATAAGATAACGTCATTCATATTTAAAAATTATGTTAATTTTATGCACTGGAGCATCGGGAATAGTAGGGTATAACTTCATCAAGGCCGTACTAAAGAACGGGCATAGGGTTATAGCCCTGACGCACGATCACGACCTGCCCGACATGGGGCCGTCTCTTATTCGGCACAAGATAGATCTTCAGAACGAATACGCACTCCAGAGGGTGGTGCTGGATAATTTTCCGGAGGCGATAGTCCACTGTGCGGCTATATCCAGCCCGGATTTTGTCGATACCCACAAGGAGCTTGCCGAGAAGATAAACGTTGGGCTGACGCGCTCTGTTGCGCATTGCGCAAACCATGTTTCCGCAAGGCTAATACACATTTCAACCGACATGGTTTTCGACGGCACCGCCGCTCCGTACAAGAATACCGATATCCCAAAGCCTTTCAACTTTTACGGCCAGACAAAGCTTGAGGCAGAGAAGGAAGTTTTGCGCATAATGGCCGCGCAGAGCGTAGTTTTGAGGATATCTCACGTAAGCGGAAACAGCCTTACGCAAGCGCGTTCCCTGCACGAGAAATTCATGCTAAGGTGGGCGGCCGGGGAGCGCATAGCCCTTGCAGAAAACGACACTCGCGCGCCATGCTCTGCGGAGAGGCTTGCCGATGTAATCTGCGAGATACTTGAGCGTCCAAATATAAGCGGAATACATCATTTTTGCGGATTGGAGAGCCTGTCTCGCTACGACATGGGCGTAAGGATCTGCGAAAGATTCGGCCTGGACAAAGACAAATTTGTGGAGAAGATATCGCTCGACAAACCCATAAATCTTACGCTCGACATGGGCGCCCTTGCGTCGAAACTGAAGACCATGAGCTTATCTTTCGACTCATGCTTAAGCGAGATGGAAGTGCCCGATTCTATAAAAGACTGGTACGAGGCTCAAAGCGGCCGCAAGGTCATAAAGCGTTTTAAACTCTAAAGGTTTTAACGCAGCATGATCGTAAAAGCCGTGAGCATATCAAAAATTTCACGTTTTGCGGCAGTATTTACTATTGCCGCATTTTTTGCTGTAAGCATTTTTCCCAAAAAAGCTAAAGCCCAAGATACCGAAGCGCCTACAACGATCTCTAACCAAGAGGCAAATATATCTTCGGCAGAAGGAAGTGCCGGAAAGACAGATAGAAGTTCCACAGCAGATAAGCGCAATAAACCTTGGACAAAAGATAAAATATCCGCAGGCGTGGCAAGGCCCCGTGGATCTTCGGCTGAAGCTTTCAAGTTTAGGGCAAAACTTTTTGCCGCAAATCTGGGCCGTTCTGCCGAAAAGGCATTTAAAGACAATAAAGGAGCACGAGTATCATTTTGCATAGTTTCGGCTGGCGGTGCGGAATTTATAGATTCATGGCCAAGACATGAGGAGGAAGAAAATTCCTTGTCCGCTGTGCCAGTAGGTGCGGTATCAGAACCTATAATTTCTCTTATGGCTCTTGCAATGGAAAGTGGCGGAAAG
This sequence comes from uncultured Opitutales bacterium, assembly GCA_944390805.1. GTDB lineage: Bacteria > Verrucomicrobiota > Verrucomicrobiia > Opitutales > Intestinicryptomonadaceae > CALXQW01. Next base: position 11,514 of record CALXQW010000033.1, read on the forward strand.
ATAAAACTCTCGCGCCGCGCCGACGAGACAGACTCCATATTCCGAAATCCTCCAAACGCTCCATTTGCGCCGACAATGGAAACTTTGCTCTCCATGAAAGCCGGCATAACTCCGCGGCTCGACGAACTTTTCCCTAAGGACGCTTCAGCTGTTGAGATCTTCGACTTTATCGCCCAAACGGGGTTGTCTCCCTCTCTTTATGCGCAACGCTCAAAACTTAGCCTTTGCGCAGCCGCATATCTTTGCGCGCTTGCGGAAGACAAGCGCGCACGCGGCTCTCTTGAGGAATCATTTAAAAGAACCTTAAGAAAAAATCTTTTCCTGCCGCTCAAGATGAGTTCCGCCGGATTTATAGACGAAAACTTTTCGTCAGAAAATTCTTCCAAAATTGGTTCAGGCAATAACGCATCAAAAACTGCCGCCGCAGGCAATTTGCAAGAATCCTTCATAAAGGCTCTCCTGCCAGCCGAAGGCATAACTTTAAGCGCCGCGGACGCCGCAAGATGGCTAAAAGTCGAACTTGGTGCAGAGAAGATAGGTGATCTTGATGCAGGTTTAATTTCCGCACGCAGAACGCCCCACGGAGGTTCTATGGGTTTTGATACGGCGCGCATACAAGGCGAGGTTTGCGAGTTTAAAACCTCCGATAGGTTCGGACATGTGTGCGTTGCGGCAATAATTCCAAAGATGAAAGTTGCAATGTTTCTTGCGGTAAATGAACAAGGAGACAATGCAAAAGTTTTTGCCACATCTGTCTTGGCGGATTTTGTCAATATGGCAAAATCTCTTGAATTTGCTCTCAAGAAGGCAAATTAGATTTTTTATGTAAGAAGAAGAAAGTCTCTTCCGCTGCGAAATCTTTAGGAAATTGCTCAAAAAAATATTTGCAACTACGGGTAAAATCAGCCATGCAAGCTCTTGCGTAAGTTTGCATATATGTTTGCATCAACAATCTATAAGCCAGCCATGAAGATTTTAACCGCGTTTTTATCTCTGCTAATCTGCGCCGAAATTTTCGGTCAGATAAAAGTTTCAACCGACTACGAGGGAGCAAATGCCATATTAAGAAAGATAGACGAAACCGACATCTGGATAAAGCCAGATCTGCGCGATACCGATGGCTGGTGGTTCTATTGGAATATGGAAGTATACGGTGCAGCAGGCAAAAAGATAAGAGTTTTCTTTGAAAATGACGACGCAATAGGCAACCAGGGCCCAGCCTATTCTCTCGATGGCGGAAAGACATGGGCATGGCTTGGGTCAAACTCCTACACAAGGCCCGGAAAGGACAATAAGAGCGCATACTTTACACATGAGGTTCCTTCCGGAGTATCCTCCGTACGCTATTGTTTTTCAATTCCCTACACCCTTGAAGATTTTAAAGATTTTTACGCAAAGCTGGATGGCAACCCGAATTTCAAAATGGGCAAGCTTGCAACAACACTGCGTGGAAACGACAACTTTTACGTATCGGCAGGAAACAAGAATGCTCCGGTAAAGATTGTTATCCTTGCCCGGCAGCATTGTTGCGAGGCGTCTGCTTCATATCTATTAGAGGGTATACTTTCAGAGATTTTCTCAGACACTCCATGCGGCAAATTTCTGAGGGAAAACGCCGAGATATTAGCAGTTCCATTTGTAGATTTAGACGGTGTTCGCGCTGGGGATCAGGGCAAGAGCCGCCGCCCGCACGACCACAACAGAGACTATTCTTCCAGCCCCATATACCCAAGTGTAAGAGCCATCATGGAACGCTGCGCGTCATATGGAGCAGACGATAAGATAATAGCAATAGACTTCCACTGCCCTGGTTGGCGCGAGCGCAAATCGTACTTTTACTATCCGGCAAATCCAAGGCTTTCAGAAAATGTTGCACGCCTTGCAAGCATGCTTGAAGACAATGCAAAAGACGCCAAAGGAGCCCTTCCATACAATACTAAAAACGACATTCCCTACGGTTCAAAGACCTACAACAGCTCAAACAAATCTTCTTTTAGAGACTACATAAACGCCCTCGATAACGCCGAAATTGCCACCACATTTGAGTTTGCCTATTCCGATACTCTGGGCGAGGTCTTCTCCCCTCAAAAGGGGCGCAATTTCGGCAGGGTATTTGCGCGTACAATAGCCAAATATATCCGCTCTATGAATGAAAAGTAAAAGCTCAGCTTTCAAAAGAGTTTTTACTTAAACTGAATTTTTCGCGGAAGAAATTTTTTAAATTATACCACGCGCATACTCCGCGCAATATTATGCAACAAACCCAAAATTGATAAATGCAAAATTGCCCACTGCGCAAAAATGGTATGCGCGCCAGCCGCAAGAAAAGCATAATGAGGAATTCTCCCGCCCCTCAAAAAACAAAGAAACATTAACGGCGGTATTTGTCAGACATAACCCTGCGCGCATAGCGTTTGTCGTCTTCCTCGCGCATAGTCTGGCGTTTATCGTAAAGCTTTTTCCCTTTGCAAACCGCAATGAGAAGTTTTGCAAGGTTCTTCTTAAAATAAATTTTTAACGGAATTATAGACTGCCCCTCCACGAGCGTCGCCTGCCTTAATTTTAAAATCTCCTTCTTATGAAGAAGCAGCTTGCGGGCGCGAGCGGGAGAATGGTTGTTTATATTGCCGAAGTCGTACTCAGTTATATTGGCGTTGTAAAGAATAGGAATATTGCCGTCAACGCGCACAAAGGCATCGTTAATCTGCGCCTTGCCTTGCCTGATGCTCTTTATCTCCGTTCCGGTAAGGACTATGCCAGCCTCATAGGTTTCTCCCACAAAATAGTCGCGCGAGGCCTTGCGGTTGCGTATTTCCGTAACCCTTGCGCCTGAATCTTTACCGCTCTTTGCCATCTGAAAAATTGAGCCTTGCATCCGCACCGGACCAAGGCTCATCAACTCCGCCTGTGCGGAAATAAATTAATCTTCCTTCTTCGGGAAGGAGTAAAGCTCGTACGAAATTTTACCCTTTATGATCTCAAGAAGGGCTATGTCTTCCAAAGAAAGCTTCTCCAAAGACTCCACCAGCGGACGCGCCCCATTCTTGAGGTTCTTCACCCTGCGCGATACAACATTTATCAAAATGTTTGGGTCGGATATTACTTTCTGTGCCTGTTTTAGATATTCGTCTCTCAAGGTCTTGCTCCTTTTAAAATTCAATAAATGGGCGAGAATATCTATACTGCCCGTTAATTTGCAAGGCAAAAAAACACAGCAGCGCCTTATCTCGCCCTAAAATTTCAGCCTACAATCCTAAAAACGCCTCAGCCAAGCTTTGCTATGGTGCTCTTAAGCGCCCTGGCGCTGGCGGCAAGCTCTTGGGTTTCCTTGGGCCACATCTCAAGCTCTACATGGCCCAAAACACCTTCGCGCCCAACAATGGTCGGCACGCTTAGGCATACGTCCTTTATTCCGTACTCGCCGTTTAACATTGAAGAGACTGGCAGAACTTTGCGCTCGTCGAGAGCTATGCACTTTACAACCTCGGCAATTGTCGCTCCAACAGCCCAGCCTGCGCCGCCCTTGCGGCTTATTACCTCCGCTCCGCTCTTGCGCGTCCTTTCAAATATGCGGTTTTGGAAATTGAGGTCGAAACCTTTAAGCCCCTTCAGGGACATGCCGTCCATAGAAGCGCTGCTCCAAAGCGGGAACATGCTGTCTCCATGCTCGCCAAGCACCGTGGCTGAAACCTGCTCTGCGGCAACCCCAAGCTCGCCGGCAATAAGAGACCTGAAGCGCGCCGTATCGAGCATAGTACCAAGCCCCAGCACCCTGCTCTCCGGCAGGCCAAGCTCTTTGCATGCCAAGTATGTCAATACGTCAACCGGATTCGACACAACACAAACTATTGCGCTTTGCTTGAAGCCGCCCTTCTTGATGTCGGAGAGTATCTGCCTGAAGAGCGAAACATTCCTGTTTACCAGATCCAGACGGCTCTCATCGGGCTTGCGCCTAAGACCCGCAGTTATGACATATATATCCGTATCTGCCGCGGCCTCGTAAGAGCCCGCATAAACCTTGCCGCCGTAGACGCTCGCTGCATGGTCGAGATCCAAAGCCTCTCCCTCGGCAGCCTGAACATTGGCGTCTATAATCTGTATCTCATGGGCAACAGATAGTGTCTGAAGCGCAAAAGCCGCGCACGAACCTACCCTGCCGCCTCCTCCTATGACTGAAACTTTCACGGCCTATTTGCCTTTCAACTGGCTCATCACCATCTTGGTTATCTGCTCAACGAGCTTTTCTGCATCGGCGTTAAGCTCTCCGTTTGAAGCTTGCGAAGGTGCATTTACCGTGCGGCACACTGTGCCTATCTCAGCAGTGGGGGCGTCGCAGAGTTTGCACTCTTTAAGCTCCTTGCTGAAATCGAGCATGCCCATATTCTTTCTTATAGCCAAAAGCTCCTGAGCCTGGGAATTGCTGAAATGCTTTGGACCTGAACCTATCTGGGAGGCTATCAACGAAGTGTAGCAGTGCGCCTCTACGTTTTCCATCTTCCAGAACGCCGTTTCTATATCCTTAGCCCATGTCATTACGCCGTGGTTTACCATGAAGACGCAGTCGTGGTCCTTACCTACCCTGCCTACCTCGTCGGCCATCTTCTGAGTTCCGGGAGTTCCATAGTCAGCCAAACCTACGCGCCCTATAAATATCTCCGTCTCTGGATTTACACAAGTTGGCGGCGTAGCCCCCGCAAGAGCAAAGCCTGTTGCATGCGGCGGATGAGCGTGGCAGCAAGCCTTAGCCAAGGGCTGTCTCTTCATTATGGCAAGGTGCGCCAAAACCTCAGAAGTGCGGCGCCTGCGCCCCAGCAGCTGGCGGCCCTCCATATCTACAAGACACATATCGTCTACGCTCATCGATCCTTTTGAAATCATCGTGGGCGTGCAAAGAACTACATTGTCCCCAACTCTTACGCTGAAGTTTCCGCCGTTGCCGTCATTGAAATTCTTGCGGTACGAACGCTTGCCCAGATCTACGATAAGCTTGCGAAGCTCCATTATCTTAGGTGAATTGAAAAACCTTACAAGCTCCTCTGGAGTTTTAGGATCGGCTCCCGGTACCCAATGATACTCGTGGTCGGGAATGTCGTACTTGCCGCTTACCCAGCTTAAATCCACGCCCGACGCCCTTCCTGAAACGCCAGCCGACGAAGCTGCCCCCTTACCTACCAAATCTTTGGCGGCAGGTGTGAGTATTCCGTCCGTGGGCACCTGTCCGCCCGCGGCGAGAATCTCTTGTATGTCCTTTGCGGTGTATATCTTTTTCATGATTCTTAAATAATTTTATTTTATAAAGGCTTGTAATTTACTCTGTCTATAATTGCCACGCTGTAAGCATCAACCGGAGTTGGACGCTTGAAGGCAACTGCGGCCTCCGCTCCTTCAACGTAGCCTATCAGATCTCCTTCCCTGCAACCGAGGGAATCGTACACTACCAAATTTGGCCTGCCGGATATGCAGTATTTCTGGGCCTGAAGGTTATCCTTCTGCACGGGAGATGCCAAAAGCCATCTGTCCCCCTCGAAAGCTGCGTCTTTCTTGTTAAGAACAACCTTACCCACAACAAAGGCAAGCTTCATAAGGAGCCTCCCTTCTTATCTTTGTCGTCTGCCGCAAAACCTATTTCGTCAACAACTGCCGTTATCGACATTCTCAGCGGGCTTTTGGGGTCTCCAACATATCCTCTTGTAGCCGCGCCGTCCGCGCTGAGCACAACCGTAGAGCCCAATCCGCCCCCAAAGGGGCTTACCGCCGCAACAATGTCTCCACATTCGCGGCCGAACTCGTCTATGGGCTGGCAAAGAAACAACGCATGCCCCTCCACACTCTTGTGCGCGCAGGAGCTTACAACATTGCCCACTATCTTTGCCAGCTGCATAAATGCCCTCTAAAGCAGACTCAAGTTTCCAACCATCACGCAACGGCGCCTGCGCGTGAAAGTTTTTGGGTTTGATATGCCCTCGCCCGTAGTTGTGGCTATCGAGTAAGACAAATATCCCTCTCCGCCGAGACCCAAACCACACATGCACGGCCCGTTCTTTATGAATACCGTAGTATCCATAGCCCTGGCCATTCTCGTCATGTGATCTACATTCAAAGAGTGTATGAGGGCGCTGTGCCTGTATCCGTGCTCCGCCTTCTGGGCAAATGCCAAAGCCTCGTCGAAATCGGCAGCCTTGACTATGGGCAACATGGGCATCATCTGCTCCTCCAGCACAAACGGATGGTTTGCATCTGTCTGAGCAAAGAGCAACTGCGTCCCCTGGGGTATGGACACCCCCGCGGCCTCCGCCAAAACCGACGGATCTTTTCCAACAAGCGTGCGCTTTAGCCTGTAATGGCCATCCTTAAGCTCAAATGCCGCATCTGTTAGCCTGCGCAGAGGCTCGCCTGAAATTTCAAAGCCTCCGTTTGCCTTCATGGCGGCTATGAAACGGTCGTATATGTCGGCCGTTACAAAGACTTCTTTCTCGCTGACGCAAAGAAGATTATTGTCGTACGCGCTTCCGGCTATTATGTCCTTTGCGGCCTTGTTCGGATCAACAGTGCCGTCAACAATGACAGGCGGATTCCCCGGACCCGCGCAAATGCACTTCTTGCCAGACTTCATCGCCGCAGCAACAACTCCGGGGCCTCCCGTAATGCACATTATCGCCACCAGCGGGTTCTTTGCAAGAGCCGCAAAAGTATCAAGCGTTGGCTTTTCTATGCAGCAGAAAAGATTCTTTATGCCCAGCTTCTTTTCTATTGCCTTATTGAACGCGCTTATTGCCAAAACCGCGCTCTTTGCGCCGTTTGGATGCGGATTGAACACCACAGCATTTCCGGCAGCCGCCATGCTGACGCAGTTACCCGCTATGGTTGGAATGGAATGCGTAACTGGGGTTATTGCCCCTATGACCCCGTAGGGTGTGAACTCCTCGAGCATTATGCCGTCGTCGCCGCTGTATGCGTCGGGCTTAAGCCACTCTGTTCCGGGCACGCCGGCTATTATCTGAAGCTTCTCCACCTTGTGGTCGAGACGACCTATCTTGGTCTCCTCATACTCAAACCTGCCCCAGGCCTCGGCATTGGCTATCGTAGTGTCCTTTACTATCTTGATAACCTCGTCTCTGCCTTTTAAACCAAGAGTAGAAAACTTTAAGAACGCCTCGCGCGCGGCCGCAACAGCCTCGTCGGCGTCCGAAAAAATTCCAGCGTTGCTCGCCGAGGCCGAATTTGCCGGATACACGGCCGTCGCCCCAAAGCCGCCCTTGGGCTGAGCATTGTTCTTCAGCCTGCACGGGCAGTCTGCCGGAGGCTCAACGCTGCCGTCTGCCCTTATCTGGGATAGAACCCCGCGAACTATCTCGCGCACAGATTCCTCGCTTAAATTAAAACTCATTTTTTGTCGCCCTTATATACCGATTTCTTGTCAACATCGACGCTGTCGACTATGCCGACAACCGCCGCGTCCACCGGAACTTCCTTCAAGCCGTCGCCCTGGCGCGCGCTCGAGCCCTGGCAAAAGAGCACCACGGCGCCCTCGCCCGCTCCGAGCGTATCTATGGCCACAACGGTGTTCTTTGCCTGTTCAAGCTCGCCATTCACGCCCAACTGAAGCGGGCGCAACAGCGCGAGCTTTCTGCCCCTGAGCTTGCCGTCCTTCTGCGTAGCTACGACCTGCCCTATGACTTTCGCCAAAAGCATCGCCTCAAGCTCCGCTAACTATTACTTCTTGGCCGCAGCCTTCGGTTCGCCGCAAAGAGCCGCACATACGTCGGCGCTCGGACGGGCTATTACATGCGCGCTCAAAACCGTGCCTATCTCGCCGGCGGCATTCGCGCCCGCGTCTATGGCGGCCTTTACACTTGCCACGTCTCCGGCTATCTGGACGCTCATGTATGCGCCGCCGCTGTCCTTAAGCGGGCCGGCCAACGATACGTTTGCCGCCTTGAGCATAGCGTCCGTACCCTTTACGAGCGCCACCAAACCCTTGGTTTCGAGAACTCCTATTGCATTTGCCATAATATTTTTCCTTCTTTATAATTTATCTGTTAAATTTACCTTCCGCCCGACTCTATCAGCCTGGCGGCTTCCGAGGCCAAAACTATCTCCTCGTCCGCAGATACCACAACGGCCTTTACCGCCGAATCCTCCGCGGAAATCTCCCCCTCTTTCTTGCCCTTCATTGCGGCATTTCTTTGCGCGTCAAGTTTAAGGCCTATGAACTCCAGAGATTCAAGTATGCGCTCTCTTACGAGAGTGTCGTTTTCGCCTATCCCGCCGCTGAAACTAATGCAGTCCACACCGCCAAGCTGCGCCGCAAAACCGCCTATGTACATCTTGGCCGAATGAACCAGAACGTCTATCGCAAGTGCTGCATCTTCGTTGCCGGCCTGCGCCGCCGAATGGATATCGCGAATGTCGTTTGAAACCCCGCTTATGCCAAGCAGACCAGACTCCTTGGAAAGCTGCCTTGCCGCCTCGCCGAGACTTATCTTCAAAGTCTCCACAACAAACGGCAGCGCCATGGAATCCAAATCTCCCGTGCGATTGTTCTGCGGCAGACCGCTCTGCGGAGTAAAGCCCATGCTCGAGCCAATCGCCGCGCCGTTCAAAATTCCGCACACACTGCTCGACCCGCCAAGATGGCAGTTTATCAGCCTAAACGGCCTCTGGAGCTTCTCCGGGCCTCCGTTTACATAAAGCATCTTTGCGCTCTCGGCCGCGTCAAATCTGCCGCAAAGCTCGGCAGCGCGCTGCGCGGCGTACTTGTGGCTTGCACCGTGGAATCCGTTGCGCCTTACGCCAGCCTCGTCCCAAGACTTTGGAACCGCATATCTGCGCCATGCCCGCGGAGCCCACTGGAAGAACGACGTCTCAAAAAGAGCTATCCTTCTTGCCGACGGCAACGCCTTTTCAAACGCACGTATTGCCGCTATGTACGGCGGATTATGCGCCGGAGCAACAAAAGCCATGTCGCTTAGGGCTTTTAAAACCTCCTCGTCAACTTCGCGCAAGCCCGACAGATTCTTTCCCAGCACAGTCTTAAACGCAACCGCATCTATGTCGGCCGGAGCAATCCCCGCATTCGCACGCAAATCCTCAAGGCAATTGCCTATCGCCGCAAGATAGTCTTCCACGCGCTCCGCAGCACCCTTTGCAAGACGTATACAAGTTGCGCCTTCTATCTCAAAGAGGGTGTACTTATAGCTCGTGGAGCCAACATTTGCTACGAGAATCTTCATGCCGGTAAAAAATCTATCCCTGCGTTTCTAAATAACTTATCAAAAAAATTACGCGAGAAAATCTCCCAGCTTGGAGAGATCCTCATGCGGACGCGCAATCACGTCAACTGCGGTTATCTCGCCAACCTTAGCGCCTGCCTCAGCTGCAGCGTCCGCAGCAGCCTTAACACTGGCAACGTCGCCCGTAAAGAACACGGCAACCAGGCCGCTGCCAACCTTCCTCCAGCCGAGCATATTCACGCTGGCTGCCTTAAGAGCCGTATCGGCTGCGCACATGGCAGCAATCAACCCCTTGGTTTCTATCATTCCGAGTGCCTGTTTTTCCATCTTTATATTCTCCGATATTTAAATTTTACTTCTTGATGAAAGCGCCCAAAAGCTGCGCATGCGGACGCGCCAAAACCGCCGAGCCCACAAGCTCTCCAACAGCCGAAGCCGCCGCCGCGCCAGCGTCAACCGCAGCCTTAACGCTGCCGACATCTCCCTGAACAATCACGGTTATGTAGCCGCCGCCTATTTGCATCTTGCCGACAATCTCGACGCTCGCAGCCTTTACCATGGCGTCTGAAGCCTCTATGCAGCCCGTCAGCCCTCTTGTTTCAATCATTCCGAGTGAATCGCTCATAATGTTTCCTTATTGTTTTTATTCTTTAGATTAAATGTTTACTTATTTTAAAAGTTCGCAGAAAGTGCCCTCGCCCAAAGCGCACGCGTTGCCCTCGTCGGTGTCTATATGCACCTCCAACCTCAGGGCGGGATCCACCCTACAAAGAACATCGTCAAATACTATCGGGTTTTCGCCACGCACCGCAAGGCGCATAAAGTCTTTATCCTTAACTCCGTAAAACTCCGCGTCTGCCGGGCTCATATGTACATGCCTGTGCGCGCGTATAACGCCGCTTTCCATCTCAAAAAATCCTTTTGGCCCCATTAGCATGCAACCGGGCGTTCCTTTTACATCGCCGCTATTTCTAAGCGGCACGTCGAACCCCAAAAGGCGCGCGTCTGTCAGGGCGAGCTCAACCTGGTTCTCCTTGCGGCAGGGCCCGAGTATGCGCAGGTTAGATATAACCCTGCTGCGCGGACCTATCAATGTTACAGTCTCCTTTGCGGCAAACTGCCCGTCTTGATAGAGCCATTTGTGCACGCTAAGTTCATATCCTTTGCCAAAAAGCGCCTCTACAGCCTCCTTCGTCAGATGGCAGTGCCTTGCGCTGACGTTAACAACAAGAGGATTAGGCGCACACACAACACGCGGAACAGTCAGCCCAAGCTGCTTGTAAACCGCATGCCTTACAAGATTTTCAACAGCCGCTCTCAACGGCATTTTCTGTTCGGTTTGAGCCATTTTATTTGTTCTGATATCAAAAGTCTTTCAAATTTATGTCCGATTTCTCCAGAAAAACAAACCTTTTTTATCATTTTCTCAAGCAGAAATCTCACAAAAACCAACAATAATCAAGCATAAAATCCAATTTTTTCCATATTTTTTTCTAAATTCAACTTATATGGCCTTATTTTTGTTGACCCTTGTGGGAAAATAAAGATAGAAGAATTTGCATGTTAGCAAGACAACGCCACAGGATGATATTAAATATGCTCGAGTCTCAACCTAGTCTCAGAACCATAGAGCTTGCAAAGCTTTTCGACGTTACCGATGAGACCATCAGGCGCGATTTGGAGCTTCTCGATGCCGAGAACAAGCTTATACGCACCCACGGCGGGGCTTTGCGCATAGAAAAGCGGGTCAGCGATTTGCCCCTGCACAAGCGGCTTAAGGAGCACCGCGAGGCCAAGCTTGAGATAGCCAACAAGGCTCTTTCCCTGATAAAGGAAAACGAGACCATACTCTTGGATGCAAGTTCCACCGCACTTGCGCTTGCCGAGGCTCTGCCAGACATAAAGCTCACCGTAATAACCAACGCTCACGATGTTGTAATGGCCCTGATGCCAAAGAGCGATATTTCAATAATACTCACCGGCGGCAAGCTCGACAGAGAAAGCCACTCCTTCGGGGGAATGACCTCTTGGACTACCGTCAAGCGCTTCTCTGTTGACAAGATATTCTTTTCCGGCAACGGGCTTGATTTGGAGCGCGGAGCAAGCGAGGCTCTTGAGACTCATGCAGAATTTAAGGAAAACGTTCTGCCGCTATGCCATGAAAAGATATTCCTGTGCGATTCCTCCAAGCTTGGAGTGCGTTCTGCGCGTTTCTTTGCGGATTTCGATATGATGGATAAAATCATAACAGATTCCGCAGCAGATGCGTCTTTTAAGGAGAAGCTTGAGGCTATCGGAGCACACGTCCTATAATTTTGCCCAAAGATAACAAAGAAGTTATTAAAAGAATCCGCAGTGGATACAATTTATATCCTTTGCGGATTTTTTATATTCACAACTTTCAACACTCGCCTGCTTAAAGAAGAGTTTAAGACCTCACGCAAGAAATGGCTGTACGATAGAAAAATCATTAATGGCTCGGTATATTTCTCATGTACAAAAAACATCGCGTTTAGAATTCTTATTCTCTTTTCAAACCAAGACTTTGGTGGCGGCAAAATCCAAAGCAGCATGCCGAAACAATAAATATACAAACGCACCTTGTACTTTTAAAAATTACGGATACCCCCTTACCGCAGATGGCCTTAAGAGCATCTTTCCCAGAAGAATTAAGCATTAAATAATTTACGCACTCTTGAAGATCCATTTATCTATCCACCAAAAGACGCAAGCTCCAATAAAGTTGCTTATAACAGCAGCTAAAATTGCATTATCCCTAAATAGAAATATACAAGGTGCCAGCACAATAGAACTCAATTGCCATCGAAAAGCGTAGTAGCAAAATCTTTTCATCTATTTAAATTTACTATATCGCATTAAATTGTTCAACGCATTTTATTATTAGCAAAGTTCTTGGTAAGTTCCAAACCTTTATTTGCCCACTATAAAAAGCCAATCAACCCGCCCTATTTAACAGGAAACACAAAATTACTTCTGCTAAACAAAACCGTAAAAAGATTTTATTTAGGCAATGGTTTAGCGCAGTATAAAAATAGTACAAAAAAAATGCCCCCGGGAAATTCCTGAAGGCATTTTCTTGAAAAAACCAATTAACGGTTTTCGTAACGCTGGCGAAGCATATTGTTGAACGCCGCAACCTTCTTCTTTCTGCGTTTGATTTCGGAGGGTTTCTCAAAGTAGCGTTTCTGGCGGACATCGCGTATTACGCCCTCGCGGTCGAGCTTCTTCTTAAGCCTGCGCAGAGCCTTCTCCATAGCCTCGCCTTTTCTTATCTTTACATCAACTGACACCTTTGTTCACCTCCTTTAATCTTGTACGGGAGAACACCTTGCGGCACTCTCTCCTAAAAATAGAAGCGAACTTTGTGAATTAAAGGGTAAGGTAAGTCAAGCCATATTTTCAATTCGGCAAGCTAAAAATTTTAATGAGCGGCGACAGAAAATAATTATAAATTAACGGCGTACACCTTTATTTCTCCGGTTTTTTAAATTCAAGTTCTCCCTTATTGACTAAAATCTTCAATTTTGAATTTGGGCTTACAAGCTTTGAGGAGAGTATGTCTTCCTCCGTAACTTTTGCGCAGTAGATTTCTTGCTCGGTTGTTCTTGCACGATCGTAGCAGATAAATATGCTGCCGTCTTCAGACTGGGAAGCGTCTGGATATGAAACGCTATTTCTATCGTCTATCTCAAGCCCGCCGAGCCATGTTTTGCCGTCGTCCTTTGATATATACGCCATAAGCTTGTTGCGATACGCCTTCATAAGAGGCTTTTTTGCCGACTTACCCTCAAGCCAAGACAAGTTTTCCGTAGGGTTTGTGACAAAGAGCAGGTTGCCGCTCTTAAGGCGGGTTATGCAAAAGCGGGTACTTGGTGCGGATATGGGAGAAATTACAGGTTTTGACCACGTGCGCCCGCCATCTTTTGAATAAGACTGGCATATACCCGCGTCCGCTCCGTGAAGAATCTTCAATTCACCGCGTTCAATCTTTGCTATTGGGAAATTTGAATTGCGCCTAGCTAAAGCCCATATGCGACCATCCTTTAACTCCACAAATTTGTGCTCTGGAAACTGGTTGTTGTAAGGAAGAAATCCGCCGCGCCAAACGAGACTCTTGCCGCCATCTGAAGATGCGTAGCAGTGCGCGCCGGGCATGAGCTCCGGAGAGGAACGTATGGAGCGGTCGTCGTAAAATATGCCTATGGGATAAAGCCATGTTCCGTCTTTAAGCACGGTTGGAGAATTCATCATGACGCCGTGGGCAATACGGCGTGGAGAACTCCATTTAAACGGATTATTCTTAGGGTCTTCGCAGACAGATGTCCATACTCCGCCATCACCATCGAATTGAACCTTTCCGCTCTGTGCCCAAAATAGATGTATGCGACCGGCTGGGTCGCGCCACAAGGCTGGGTCGAAGCATCTTACCTTGCCGCAATGCGGACTGCGCACCACAACATCTACCCCGCCGAAGGTCTTGCCTCCGTCGGAGCTTATCGACATCATAAGATAATTGTTTGCATTTTCACCCCATGAGCCTCCATACCAAGCCACAAATACATGTTCACCATCGGCGCTTGCGGCAACCGATGCTATGCCCTGATGAGGTTTAGTGCCTTTTGAAAGATCTCCAGAAGGCTTTATTATAATTTCAGGTGGAATTTTTGCCAACTCTCTGGGAGAAAGCCCATTATCGTTAGCAAAACATGCAAAAGAAAACGCCATTATGCCGAAAGATGCGGCCAGTACTCTTATTGAATCCATATAAGAAAATCTTCCTCCCCCGAAAAATTCCGATTGCAAAAAAACAACAGCCACCTGCAAGCAAAAGAAATTTTTATTCCAAAAAGCGCAGTGTCAAATAAAAAGCAAAAAATGCCGGCAAAAGACAAAAAGTTTTTAAAAAGTGTTGCAAAAGGCAGGGGTTTAGAGCTTAAAAATAGTCCCCGAATATGAAATATATATTTATCACAGGGGGCGTTGTATCGTCGTTGGGCAAGGGTCTGGTATCGGGCGCTTTAGGTGCGCTTCTCGAAACGAGAAACTTGAAAGTTAGAATACAGAAGTTCGATCCGTATCTTAATGTAGATCCAGGAACAATGAGCCCCTTCCAGCATGGAGAGGTGTATGTTCTCGACGACGGCGCCGAGACCGATTTGGACTTGGGCCATTACGAACGCTTCACAAACGCAAAACTTTCTCGCTTCAACAATCTGACATCGGGTCAGATTTACGAGAATGTAATAATGAAGGAGAGGCGCGGAGACTATCTTGGCAAGACTGTGCAGGTTATTCCGCATGTTACCAATGAGATAAAGTCGCGCATATACGAGGCGGGCAAAGACGTAGACGTGCTTATAACTGAGATAGGCGGCACCATAGGAGATATAGAGGGGCTACCCTTCCTCGAGGCAATGAGGCAATTTGCATTGGAAGTTGGCAAGGAGAATGTTCTTTTCATACATGTCACGCTGATTCCTTATCTGCGCGCGGCGGGCGAGCTTAAGACAAAGCCCACACAGCAGAGCGTTGCAAAGCTCAGGGAGATAGGCATACAGCCAGACATTCTCGTATGCCGTTCGGAGAAGCCCATATCTTTGGACATGCGCCAGAAGTTGTCTTTGTTTTGCAATGTGGAGCTTAAGGCGGTGGTAGAAGAGCTCGACGTAAGGCATTCAATATACGAGCTTCCTCTTATGCTTGCAAATGAGGGTATGGACAAGCTCGTGTGCGAGAAGCTCGGTCTTTCCTGCGGAGAGGGAGACATCTCCAAGTGGGAGGAGATATTAAACAAGATAATGTTTCCGAAGAAGAAGGTTAAGATTGCTGTTGTGGGCAAATACATAGACCTTCAGGACGCATACAAGTCTATATACGAGGCGCTCGCGCATGCGGGCATAGGCAATGATTGCAAAGTTGAGATAAAGCGTGTCGATTCCGAGCTTGTACAGACTAACGGCGCAAAGGAGGAGATAGGCGATGTCGACGGAATATTGATACCCGGAGGCTTCGGCGACAGGGGTATAGAGGGCAAGATACTTGCCGCGAAATACGCCAGGGAAAACAAGATACCGTATTTTGGGATATGCCTTGGAATGCAGATAGCGGTAATAGAATTTGCGCGCGATGTTCTGGGTCTTGCAGATGCAAACAGCTTGGAGTTTAATGAGAACACAAAGAATCCTGTCATCACTTTGATGGAGGAGCAAAAGCACATAACCGACAAGGGAGCAACCATGAGGCTTGGCGCCTACAACTGCGAGCTTACCGACGGTTCTTTAGCCAAGGCCGCCTACAAGACTGATTCTGTCAGCGAGCGCCACCGCCACCGTTTTGAGTTCAACAATGCCTACCGCGATGAAATGGTAAAGCATGGGCTTCGCATAGGCGGGATAAACAAGAAGCGCGATTTGGTTGAGATAGTGGAGGTAGCCGACCATCCGTGGATGGTGGGTGTACAGTTCCATCCGGAGTTCCACTCCAAGCCGCACGCTCCGCACCCGCTTTTCTGTGCTTTTGTAAAGAGCGCGATAGACTATTTTGAAAACCGTTCAAAGAGATGATATTCGACAAAGCCTCAGGCAAGCTTTTAGTGATAGCCGGTCCATGTTCGCTGGAGAGCCGTGAATTGGCCTTCGGCGTGGCGCAGGAGGTTGCTCGCCTAAGAGACAAATACGCCAAAGATGCAATTTTTGTATTCAAGGGCAGCTTCGACAAGGCCAACCGTACAAGCCTCAATAGCCCGCGCGGAGTTGGGCTTGAGGAGGGAATGGAGATATTCTCGAATATAAAGAAAAGTTTCGGCATGCCGGTTATAACCGACGTGCATGAGACATGGCAGTGCGCCAAGGTTGCGGAGACTGTTGATGTATTGCAAATTCCGGCATTTCTCTGCCGCCAGACAGATTTGCTTGTGGCAGCAGCAAAGACGGGAAGAGCGGTTAATGTCAAGAAGGGGCAGTTTCTCTCTCCCCAGGAGATGAAGTTTGTTGTAGACAAGCTCCGCGGAGCGGGAGCTGTGGAGATATGGCAAACGGAGAGAGGGTCGAGTTTCGGTTATCAGAATTTGGTTGTGGACATGCGTTCCTTTACAGTCATGAAGGAGAATCTTGCGCCTGTAATTATGGATGCAACCCATGCAACCCAGATGCCAGGAGCCGGAGGGGGAGTCAGTTCCGGAGACAGGCGGTTTGTTCCACAGCTTGCGCGCGCGGCGGTAGCCGCTGGGGCTGACGGATTATTTCTCGAGACGCACCCCGAGCCAGAAAAGGCCCTTTCCGACGCAGCAACCCAGCTTCCGCTAAGTAAGCTTGATTCACTTGTTGCAAGTTGCATAAGGATACACAAGGCCATAGCGCAGGACTGTTGAACTGCCAGAAGGAATTTTTTTAGGGCGCAATGTACATAAGAAACGGCAAAGTGAGTTTGCCGGTATGTTTGTGCGGTATAGAAAATCTAAAGTCAGAAAGCAGATGAAAGACATTACAAAATCCGAGGCCTCCAGACTACTGGAGTTTGCGGTTGATACCGCAAAGAAAGCCGGAATGAGGCTGCGCGGAGTGCGTACTAGAAGTGTAAATTCCGATGCCGGGAACGACGTCAAGCTTCAGGAAGACATAGACAGCGAAAAATTCATCCGGGAAAAGCTCGCCGTCTCGAATCTGCCCGTCATAGGCGAGGAAAACGGCGGAGACATATCTTTGCTTGACTCGGACAAGCTCTACTGGGTTGTTGATCCCATAGACGGAACATTCAACTTTCTCAGGGGAATGCCCAACGTATGCGTGAGCATAGGCCTTATGCGCGGCAGAAAGCCTGTAGTTGGCGCAATCTACGATTTTACAAGAGACGAGATGTTCTCTGGTGGGACCAAGCTTCCGCTTTGTATAAATTCAAGAATAGTAAAGCCAAACTGGGCTTCCGACATATCTCAAGCCGTAATGATGACCGGATTTCCAAGCATCACAGACTATTCCACCGAAGCTTTGCAAGAGTTCATAAAGGCCTTGCAGAAATTCAAGAAGGTTCGCATGTGCGGCAGCGCCGCTTTGGCAATGGCGTATGTGGCTTGCGGCAGGGCAGATTTGTACAGGGAAATTCGGGTAAATCTCTGGGATATAGCCGCGGGGCTTTCGCTTATGGAAAGCGCCGGCGCAGTCTGGGAGGTTCACAGTGCAAACATTCCAGAAAAGCCGCTGTGCCTGATAATAAAAGCGGCAGCAAAGAAGGAATTTATATTTTAACATTCGCGCATGGAACGAGCGCAAGAGAACATATAATTGCAAAGCACATGAAGAACGAAAACCTCAGGGGAATTTTGGAACGCCAACTCAAGTGGGAAGATATAGATACCGCTTACATAGAAGACATGATACTTTTTGCCCGAGCTGAAGACCTTGAGGGGCTTGGTTTAAAGGATTTGCCAAAGCGCGGCGGAGACGTCTCAACAATGACTTTGGATGCGTCCCTCAAAGGGAAGGCCCTACTGCGTGCCAGAAAAGACATGAGAGTCTGCGGAGTTCCGCTTGCGGAGCTTGTCCTTAAGGTTTATGCCGAGCAAGGTGGAGACGAGTTGTGCTCGTTTAAGCCAATGTGCAAAGACGGAGATTTTCTTAAGGCAGGAGAAAGCATTGCCGAAATATGCGGCCCGGCCCGCGTTATGCTTCAGGCAGAAAGAATAATGTTAAACTTTCTCCAGCATCTTTCGGGCGTAGCGACAGAAACGGCAAAATATGCCGACGCGATAAAGGGAACAAATACGCGCCTTCTCGACACCCGCAAGACTACGCCACTTTTCAGGGTTCTTGAGAAATACGCCGTAGCCTGCGGTGGAGGTACAAACCATAGAATGGGGCTTTTCGACAGGGTGATGCTCAAGGACAACCACCTTGCCGCTTCCAACAGCGCCGATGCCGGCACTCTTGCAAATGCGGTGCGCCGGGCAAAGGAGATGAATCCTGATTTGCCAGTGGAAGTTGAAGTTGACAGAATTTCCCAGATACCCCCTGCTCTCGAGGCGCAGGCCGATGTTATAATGTTCGACAACTTCTCACTCGACGATACCCGTAAGGCGGTTGAGATAGTAAACGGAGAGGCTTGGACCGAATGTTCCGGCGGGATAACCCTAAACAATATTGCAAGCATTGCCGCCCTTGGGCCGGACTTCGTATCGACAGGAGCGCTTGTGCATTCGGCCTCGTGGATAGATATAGGTTTAGATTGGGAATAGTTTTTATTATTATTTTCAAATGAAAAAACTCTCCCTCATGTTCAAACGACATGGGGGATTTTTCATATATAAAGACGTATAGACGCTTCAGACTATCCAACTGTACTATACAACAAAAGATGTCCATATTTGAACACGCATGTTCAAAATGCGTTGACTGAAACTGTTCTTTATAGGCATAATAATAGGGTATGAAATCCGTAAAAGTATTGGCGGCTATATTGGGGGGAATTTTAATTTTCAGCTGTGCGCTTCACTCGGAGGAGAGAGAAAAATTTTCCGGAAAGATACTAAAGAAAAACGGCGGCTGGTGCTGGTTTCAAGATGAGAGGGCGCTAGTCATAAAAGACAAAGTAATATTTACATCGGTAAAGATTCCGCAGGGCGATGTAGATGTTTCATCGTGGGATATGAAGGGCGGAACTATTTCAACTTACACTCTTGCAAAGAACTTCAATGCAGACGACCACGCCGCCGCGGCACTATTAGAACTTACCGACGGCAAAGTGCTTGCCGCATGGAGTAGCCACGGCAACTCTCCAATAAAAGAGAATAACGGCGTTTTATTCTACGCAAAGACTACGAATAAATCAGATATTCAAGAATGGGAACAAACCAAGGCATATCCATCAAAGGGCTGCTACAATAACCTATTCATGCTTTCCGAAGAAAACAATAGAATATACGATTTCTCCCGCTCTTACGGTTTTAATCCAAATTGGTATTACTCCGACGACGGTGGCGATACATTCAAATACGGCGGCAGATTTCTATATTGGAAGTTCGATCCCGCAGACCCGAAGAAAACTCCCTACGACGGGAACCGACCCTACGTCAAGTACGCTTCCGACAACAAATCCACAATACATTTTGCCACAACCGAAGACCATCCCCGCGGCTACGACAACAGCGTCTATCACGGCTATATACGCGGCGGACGCATGTTCGGAAGCGACGGCAAAGAGATAGCTCCTCTCTCAAACAAAATGAATTCCGCCCCCAAGCCTACGGACTTCACCAAGGTGTTTGCTGGCGATGCCGACAATGTAGCATGGGTATGCGATATGCATCTTGATGAAGACGGCAATCCCGCAATAGTTTTTTCCGTTCAGAAGAACTGCGGAAAGCTGCGCCACATACGTAACCACCAGGGGTTAGATTTGCGTTATTTTTACGCGAAGTGGAACGGCAAAGAATGGCTATGCAACCAGATGGCCTATGCTGGAACAGCCCTCTACGATGTCGAGTGCGACTACACCGGCCTTTGCGCCATAAACCCGGCCGACACAAGCACCGTTTACATATCCACAAACTCAGATCCTCAGACAAATTCCCCCCTCGTTAGCGCGACCGACGGAAAGCGGCACTACGAAATATTTAAGGGCAAAACTTCCGACGGCGGAAAAACATGGACATGGAAAGCAATTACAGAAGACTCCTCCGTGGACAATCTACGGCCTATAGCGGCCTACGGTAGCAAGAAGGGGCAAACCGTTCTACTATGGTTGCGTGGAACCCTTGATACATATGAGACCTACTCTCTCGATGTTGTCGGCATGGTAGATGTTGAAGAATAAAACTCCTGTACCTTATAGGGGCTTTCCATTTTCAGCAATATAGACTGCTTAAAGATTTCTTGTACCTATTTACATTTGAGCCTTCCGGCACAAATTGGAAGACTTACCCAATAAAAAAACGACGGTTTAAAACCGCCGTTTTTTATTGCTGCAAGATTAGCCGCTTATTTACGTCTCCTTCTTAAAAGAGCAAACCCAAGCGCAAGTGCGCCGAACAAGGCGGCGTATTCGGCAGGTTCAGGAACGGCAACAAAATACAGGCCGTTATCCCTTATCTCAAAAGAGCCATTAGTCAGATCTGAAGAACCATTATACTCATATGCAAAGTCTCCCTCGCTGAAGTCTACCGTAGCATCTGCTCCCCAGGATATTATCAGATACTCGTTGCTACCCTCGGCAAAGTTGCCGTTAAATTCAAACGTATAAAGCCCGCCGGCATCTCCCTCGGCCTTGAGGAAATTGCCGCTAAGAGAGATTAAATCGCAAGTGCCGTCTGCGGAAAAGTCAACCGCTATCGTAGAGTTATTCGACCAGGTTAAATCTGTCGCGCGAACCTCTCCTATATTTCCGCTTGCGCCTATCGCGCCAAATTTGCCGCCGTTTAAAATTACCTTCCCTATTCCGTAGCCGTCTGTTCTGGTTGCACCGTCGGCCCTCATGTACAAAGTTCCTGAGTTTACAGTAGTTGTCCCGCGGTAGTAGTTGTCGCCGCGCAATATCTGAACTCCGCTGCCCTCCTTGAGTATGGAAAGATAATTCCTGCCCTCGGTATCCGACAAATCAGTCATCTGCCCAAAGTCGTGCAGTCTGCCGCTGAACTCGGCGTTGAAATCTCCGTTTATGGCAAGCACCGTCTCGACATTGTTGAACATAGAGTAGCTTGTGGTTATCCTATTGGCGGAGTTGCCGTCTCCGCCGCTTATGCCGCCAACCGTGACCGTAACGGAAGTGTCCGCCGGCCTGTCGGTATCAAAGCAGATGCCGCCGTTGTCCCTCATTATCAAATTGCCTTTCACTGTAAGAGAGCCGTAAGAGACTATGGCCACAGCCGAGACGAGGGAGTGGGCATCGGACCTATCGTAGTAGAAATTTACCAAGTCGTTCTCGACGACAACATGCGTATTTACCGACATGCGCCTTAAGGCTATGTCCATGGAGCCAACCGTTATGGTGGAGTTTGTGGCGCTGTTGAACGACACGCCCTGCCATGCGTTGGCGCCGCCTATGTTCGCGGAAACTATCTTTTCTATATAAGCATTGGCATTTGTCGTAAAATCAAGGCGGGACAAGTCGTTTTCAGGATCTCCCGAATCGAGCGTTATAGTGCCGACTGTCACGGGAGCTGTTCCTGGTGCATATCCTTCCGTAGCGACTGTGTTGAAGTACATTTGCGCCCTGTCGTTATTGCCGGCAACATTCCATGTATCTGTAGCCGTTCCGGAAACTACCACATCTCCGAGGCGTATCCAGCCGTCCATTACGGAGCGTTCCGATGTGTCCGTCCCATAATAGAAACGCGAAGCCAAACCCATGTTGAGCACCGTCCCCGATAAATCCGCATTCTGCGCCGAGAGGGAAGACGGAGACGTCCCCTGAACACCTCTTTTGAAGGATAGCGTGCCTTTGGTTATGTTTATACTCTTGGAGTCCGAAAACTCCGCGCTCAGGCCGTATATCT
>CALXQW010000034.1 GCA_944390805.1 uncultured Opitutales bacterium
TAAAAGCTGCGACAAATTATAATTATTCAGAGCCGGAAGCGTTGGAATATTTGGAGAAGAAAGCCAAAGAAGGGAATCCATACGCCGAGTGGAATTATGGAAACTACTACTCTGATCCTGAGATTAGCTCGTATGATCTAGAAAAGGCTTTTTACTGGTTCTCAAAGGCTGCCGAGAAAAATATGCTTATTCCTTTAGCTAATGTAGCTCATATGTACATCTACGGCAGAGGAGTGAAAAAAGATGTGAAAAAGGGCATGGAGTTAATGTCAAAGGCAGCCGAACTTGGAACTAAATCTGCACAAGAGAACCTTGCTCGTCTTTACGCAGGTTATGATGATATAATGGCTCCCAACTATAAAGAAGCGTTTCAGTGGATGGAAGTACTTGCAAAAAAAGGTTCTTTGTATGCAAAATACGATATTGGGGTATGTTATTTTTACGGCAGGGGAGTGCCAGAAGATAAATCAAAAGCGGTAGAAATTTGGAAATCAATTCTGGAGGAAGTTGTAGAGACAGGGAACTCTTTTGCCAAACATAGGGTATTTCCTTCTCTCTATGAATGTTATATTAATGGGTGGGGAGTTGCAAAAGACGAAGAAAAAGCTAATGAATTATTATCATTGATATACGAAGGACCATCGATTTATCGCAATTGGTTAAAAGAGACTTTGGAAAAACATGGCACTCTTATCCGGTTTACATTTCTAAAGCCCTTTTCTTTTTCATATTAATGAAGATAATAACTTGCTGCTTTTTTATTAATTATAATCCTATTTTAAATATTTTCTCATCATTTAACAATTCAGGCGAGAACTCAAATTATGCCCAAAGAGATAATATAGGTGGTGAAATTATAAAGGATTATAGAAAAATCCTAATGAAGAAGAGATATAAAGCAGGGTGGTCAGAATCGGTTTATTAGAAAGTATATTGATTGAAATTGATAAGAACTAATCAATTTCTACAAACTATTCTCATGATAATAAATATAAAGTATCATGAGAATAGTTGCTCTTTGTTTAACTATAATTTTAAGATTTTCGGCATTGGCTGCTGCAGAAAATAATAATGATAAATTTACAGGAAAAGCTGAATACTACTGGAAATAAAATCTAGCAAAGGCATATGAGCGCGGAACTATATTGAATAAGGACAAGAAAAGGCTTTTTTATATTATTTAAAAGCTGCGACAAATTGTAATTATTCAGAGCCGGAAGCGTTGGAATATTTGGAGAAGAAAGCAAAAAAGAATTATCTACCGGAGCTTTTTAATGTAGGATATATATGTATATTCATGGAGGCAGTGTTAGAAAGATGTCTCAATGGAATAAAAAGTAATAAAGGAATATGCCAAGCCTGGATTTATCTATGCTCAGATATCTATTGAGTAGTTATATATGCGAAACAATAATAAACGGATATTCTCTATAGATTATGCAGAAGCATTTAAATGTATATATATTCTAGTAAAGAAATGTTCGTTAATAGGTAAATATAATTTGGGTGCATGTTATTTTCGCGGTCTGGGAGTTGCTGAAGACAAAGCAAGATCTATTGAAATTTGGAAACCGCTTTTATAAAGACTTAAATGGGGTATTTTTTTGTTGAAAGTAAAATTGATTCTAAGCCTATGTAGATGTTATTATCATGGATATGGAGTTGAGAAGAACATTGAGAAATCTTTCTATACCTCTTCCAACTTTTCATCAGACGCTTTCTTGTCTTATATGAAGGGAATCTTTAAGTCTTGAAATCCTCAATCAGATGCGGTGGTATTGTAATCTCGATCAGAAATGTTTCTATAATATCAATAGGGCAATAAATATTCTCATCTTGTATTGATGATGTAATAAAATTCCAGCATGTAGACATCACAAACCTTTAATTTTTGTTGAATAGGGCTCTTTTATTGAGTTATAGGAGGTTGGATCCATCAAAGCTCGTTATAAGCTAATAAAAAAGCCCACAAACATTTAATTTGCGGGCTTTTTTAAATGGTGGAGGTGAGGGGAGTTGAACCCCTGTCCTGGCAATTTTCACTTATCCTATGCTACATGCTTAGTCTTATGTTCGGTATCTTGCTGGCAAGCACATAAAACAAGCTCGCCAACAATCGGGCGCGGTTTGTGGCGAAATGTGCCCCGCGCGCGCAACACATCTCCCTTTCTCCGATGTCGACGCCGAATTCCGCATATCGGAGTCTGCGGCTCGACGCGCCGCTTTACTAAGCGGCTATAGCGTATTCATCGCCATTTAATATTTTTGACACATTTTTTCGGAGCCAAGTGTCGTCTCCGACATGCGAGTATAAATTACGACCCCCAGTCGAATTCCGGAACACCCCCTCGTATCTATTACAAAGAACTATATCTCTTATTCTTAATTTTTTTATCGGAAATTTTATCTAAACCTTCAAGACTTTTATTCTTTTTTTTATAGTCTATATGTGCCACCTAGTCTCTTATTAATTTCTATTATATTTTTTGCCTATAATATGTGCCTATATATCCTATGTATTTTGTTTCTATTAAACTGAGATCCTAAGTGTGATACTACATTATCTTCTTCCTTGATACTCATGATGACTCGTGTGAGATTTTATCTTATGTATAGTGCTCCTCTATAAATCTATCCTCTAATAATATAACAATATCTTATACATATATTAATATTTGACTCTTTTGCTTTGCTCTGTTGCGCTGCAGAAAATAATTCTTATAAGTTAATAGAAGCTATAGTAGAAACTACAAGGGAGCAATATGCATAAGAATATGTGTATTGCTCTCTTATGGTTTTTAGCCTTTCCTGTATCCAAGTGTATTATATCTTTATCTAAGATATGTATTATTCTATGCATGTATATGAGGATATTCTTGTAATAGACTATAACTCAATAGGTTAAGGTGTTTATTACGGGGTAGAAAAGTATTGACACGTGTCTCTTATGACATAAAAATCAACTTAACTAAAAAAGTAATAGTGATTTAACCTCCATATCATACAATGAAAAACTACATACTATTATCTCTGCTGCTATCTGCGGGCTGTGGAGTTTATGCAGCAGCCCCCACAGAGGCTAACCTTTTCTGGACTGGACATAACCAGGGCGATATAAGCTCGCGATCTTATTGGAGTACAAGTGCAACTGAAGTTGTAAATCCAACTTCTATAGATTGGGCAAATACTGTAATTGGTCATATGGATACTTTCTCAGATGCCAATAATAGTGGATTTATGGCGCAATCTTCTCAACTCTCTGCTCTTACTATAAAAGGTATTTATTGGGGGGCTTTTTCCGATGCAGCCTCTGGTAATTTTTTTCATATATATCAGGGGGGATCTAATGGTTCGCTCACTGTAACAGATGGAATAACTTTGGATATGTCTGCGGATGCCCCGTCTGGATATAAAGAAGTGAGAATCCGCAGAAGAAATGGAAGCGGAACTTACGATGTTTCTGTAGGAGACTTATATATAGCTGATGGTGGTGGTGTTATAACTCTTGGAACGGGTTCTACTGGGGAGTTCCTCACAAGCCTTAATCTGAATGGAAATATTACAGCGAATAATGGCGGTTTTTATATTACAACTAATAATATTTCCATGAGCATGGGAAATACTGTTACTCTCAATGATTCATTCATGACGTTCTTCCTCGGGAAAGCAGATTCAAATGCTCCAATTATAACTCCACAGTGGGCATCTGTTAATATGACAGAGAATGATTTCTACATTGGCGGAAAATCATCAATCACTTATGGAAAAGATTGGCAAAACAGAGCGCAGGGAGATTTCACTATGGGGAACTTATATATAACTTCTCCTGACGCCCAGTTAGACCTGAATCTATATAGCGATCAGGAATATGTGCGTTCTATAAAGAGTATATCGATGCAAGACGAAGTTTCCGGAGAAGCTGGCTCTTATATCTACATAAAAACCAACAACTATGCCATAGATGTTGGTTCTATAGAAAATGGAGTTCAGACCTTCCAATATGCTGCTAGTATTAATGTATATGGAGATTTTGTTGATGCCTTTTCAGCATCAGGTAAGAAGTCTTTTATAACTCCAAGTTCTGTAATTGCAATTTTGAGGGTTATGGGGACTTTCTCCTCGCAAAATACGAATGGGACAGTGTTTAGCAGAGGACAGGGAAGTAATAATTATAATTATTACTTTGGAGGAATTGTTGATGGAGCAGGCAGGCTTACAACATCCGGCGCTGCTGCTGATGGCTATATAGATACAGATACGGGCCTTACTATAATACATCTAACAGGAAGTGATACGTATTCTACTTCTTCAAAAATTTCTGATTCAACATGGATATCAAGTTTCTCTGAAAATGTCTCCACTGAGGGAGCATTCAGTATCAGAAAAGAAGGTACAGGCACCCAGTACATGCGCGGAAGTACATGGTATAGGGGAGATACGATAGTGCAAGATGGACGTTTATATATCAGGGCTGATAATTCTGGAAGAGCTCCAGAGGCGTCTATATGGGGACTTGGCTGGGTGATATTAAAAGGTGGATATTTTGGATCTTGCGGAGCAGATTCGGAAATTGGGACTACCTATATTAGAAGCTTGAGACTTGAGGGTGGTACGCTTGCTGTAGATTTTGAGGGAACTTCATGCGACCTTATATCAATATTGGGAACGCAGAGTGTAATTGATGCTGCAAGTTCTGACCTCTTAAAGTTTGAGTTCAATCTTGGCGAGGGAGTTCTTACAGACAATGAATATAAGATTATAGCGTGGGATTCATCGGTTGGGAATCTTGAATATGATCTTTCTCAGGCGCAGTATATTATAAATGGCCGAGACGATGTGTCTGCGATTTTATCCTATGCGCAGGACGGCGGCATAAATGTATCTTTTGTGATACCAGAGCCATCTACCTATGCGGCAATATTTGGCGCTTTAGCTTTGGGCTTTGCTCTGTTGCGTCGCAGAAAATAATTTTTATAAACTTCTTGTTGTAAAAAGGGCCGCTATTATGAGTGGCCTTTTTTTATCCTCTTATTAGTTGTGCAAAATATCCTTTTATTATAATTTATGCAGGATATATATGCTCTCTTATCTTTATCTATGTGCTGTTTAGAATATTGCAGTTTGTCTTGAAAATTATGAACGCAAAGATATAAATTTAAGTCTATATTTTTACATGAAAGATTTAATAATAAGCATATTGGCAGTTTTAATTTTAGCCGGATGTGTTTCGGCTCCGGACAAAGCGGGGACCCCTTTGGGCGACTCTTGGAAATCTTTTTACTCTACTTATGATGTCGAAAAACTCGACAAGCCCACAAAAGCCGCTTATGTGCCGTCTGAGACTTTACAGATGTATCCAAGCCCCTCTGTTGAGGAAAGCAAGAGATACGATTCTTTTAAATATTGGGAACAGGCTTTCCAGGTCTGGTTTGAAAAAAACAAGTCTCTCTTTGAATCCCTGTCTGAAGGTAAAGAATGCTTCTTCTTTGTAAATTTCAGAGCGCTTGGGTCAAATATCGAAATAGATGATATAAGACGTGTTGTGTTTTCTAGTTCGCCGGCAGATTTCTCCTGGAGCCATGGCAACATTGGCAAGTTTGCCACTGTATCAAAAGGAATCGTTGTTGACGGAAAATTGGAACTGCGCGTCAGCTTGAGAAAATTTGGAGACGGATTTGAAAGCAAAGGAGAATACAAAAAAGATATCTATTCAGACAAGCCAACTCTTGCAGTATTCCGCAAGTTGTCGGCGGCGGAATCTTCGGAAGGGCAGTATGCAGGAATGGCAGTTATTCCTATGAATTTGCCTAAATGATATTTTCTGTTATCAAGTTTTAGAGTCTTGTGTCCTTAGGCAGAGACTCTTTTTTTACGCTAAAAACAACTGTCTTAAGATTTAAGTAAGGAAAGCTTTCTTTAGAATATCCTATCAGATATTTTCTCTGTAGAAAACCATTGTAGGTTAAAATGCCTTTTATTTTGCAGATGCTATTCTTATAGCGTTTAAAACAGATTCGGCAGCGTTTTGTGCAAGGTTTTCGGAGGCTTCGTAAGACAATGGCAGCGTCATTATGCGCGCGGATATGTCTTTTGCCTCGGGATTGTCTGACTTTATCTTGGCCCAGAATACCGGAGGTTCTGCATTCAGGCTGCGTAGATGCGCACGCACAAAATTGCGCAAGTCGTGTGTGGCAAATAACAGGACTGGAGAAAATATGTCAAAGACTCCAAAAGGCTCTTTTAGTGTATCTATATTCAGAATCTTTACTCCGCATGGCGCAGAATGCCCAAGAGTGTTGGCGAAAACTCTAAAATTGCGCGCACGAATCCGGGCAGCTTTTTCTATGTTGAATTTTGATAGAGTGCTGTATGCGTAAAAGCTCATGCGCTTGTCTTCTATGTCGAACTCCAAAAGCCGCTCGGCCTTTTCAAATATATTAAATATATCTTTCCAGTCTCCGCATGAAGAATTGTTAAGCCTTTGCTTCATAAGGCTTGCGGCAAGAATTTGCGCCTCATAACGGTTTAGGGCGTCTCTGCCTTTCTTGAATATCATGCGGGGACTGCTGTTCTTTATCCGAAGAAAGGCTCCGCATAAAGGCAAGACCTTCCTAAACGAGGCAAAGGTGTAGTCGGAATTATCGCAGTCTGATAGGGCAATAGGGGAAAATGGGGCGTGGGAATGGTCGGATACCATAAATATCTCAGGATTTGACTCCTTCCAATCCCTCCATGCCTCCGAATTGAAATGCCCAAAGAAATTAACCGCCAATACGGCGTCTTGCGGCTTAGCTTGTATTGTATCAAACCGGGGCGAGTCGAATCCGGGGGCGTCAAAATATCTTCTGACATCAAAATATTTCTCTATGAATTCCGTAAGCGCAGGGCAGAGATACTCTGGAATATGTAAAACCGGTCTATCTTTGCCGGTGCGCTTTGCAAGATGCCGCGCTATCTCAAATATTGCAGCCCTGCCGCTCGACAATAACTCTGCATCGGGAATGCCGCCTTCACTCCCAAAGAATTCCAAATCGGGCGCGCCTAAATATGCGCTCAGTTTCGGATATTCAAGATGAATATGGCTCATAATAATACCGCCTGTATTTAACGTATCATTACTCTGTCAACCCGCTTTGGTATGGCAACCATGGCCTCCCAGGGAATGCGGTGTGTCCAACGGCTGTAATCGCAAAGATCTATCTCCTCGCCGCCCTGCTCGCCTATGAATACTACCTCATCGCCAACTTTCACATCGCTTAAAGATGTGGCGTCGGCATAACATTCGTCGAGGCTGACCCTGCCAACTATGGGGCATGGCTTTGAACGTATCAATACATATGCTCCATCCGAAAATCCCGCAGGGACCCCGTCGGCATAGCCGGCACTTATTGAAACTGTCTTGCGAGATCCACTGTCGGATACTCCCGCTACGCGCGCCTTAAAAGATAATACCTGCTTTATGCCGCCTTTGCCGCCGGTATCGTATCCCCTCGGATTTATGCCGTATTGCAGCAATCCAACTCTCACTGCATTAAATGGAGGCTCTATAGGCACAAAATCTATCGCGGCGCTGTTGTGTATGTGTATTAACATTCCTGTTGTGTCGATGCCAGATACTACATTCCTTAATATAGACACCTGCTTGAATGTGTATTCCTCGTCTGTATCGGCGCTTGAAAGATGCGAAAATATCCCCGCAACACGCAGATTCTTAAGCTTCAAAACGCGCTCTATGAATTCTTTTGCATGCTCGTGCCATACGCCAACCCTGCCCATGCCTGTGTCAACCTTTATGTGGACGTCTAACACCTTGCCGACCGCCGCGCTTAAAGAATCAAAATGGTGAGCCTCCTCCATCGTGGATATTGCAGGTGTTGCTCCGTATTCAAAAACAAGATGGCGCTCGTCGTAAAGAATCGGACTTAACACCAATACGGGTTTGTCGGCTATTATCTCTCTTACGCGGGAAACCTCGTGCAGATTTGCAACTGCGAACATGTCTGCACCGCCGCGCAGAAACCTGCCAAGAGCTTGGGGCATGCAATGCCCGTATGCGTCGGCCTTTACAACGCAAATATATTTTACCCCAGCTGGAAAACGCGCCTTTATCGCCCGCGCGTTATCCTCCAACCGGCGGAGATTTATCTCCGTCCAAGAGCGCATAGGAAGTGTGTTCATCTTATCCCTCTATACCGGCCGCGCGCAGAATTGCAATCTGCCGCCTGAACGCGGATTTCATAAACACCCGGCGCTCAATTTTTGCCACGCCAATACTTTTTGCGATAATGCAGCGGTGTCAAATTTAAAACTGACCTGAAATCGCGATTCATGCTGCTCTGATCGTAAAAACCGCATTGGTCGGCTATCTTGGATATTGGAGTGTTCCCAAACCTCAACTCACGGCAGGCCGCGTTAAGCCGTATCTTCTTTATGTATTTTATGGGCGTTGTCTTAAATATCCTCTTAAATAAACGCTCTATGGAACTTACAGACATGTTCACCTGACGAGATACATCGTCTATGCTTATCTTCTTCATGTAGTTGCCCTTGATGAACTCTATGGCAACCCTTATCTCTGGATGCCCCAAGTAGATGGGGTCGTTCCCCTTTAACAGGCGAGTAACACCAGCCAGCCCGGCTATCTTGCCGTCTTTGCCGTACAGTGGAATTTTTGTAGTCAAGCGCCAGTCGGGAATAAGCTCGTCGCTCGGAGCCAGCTCCAACTTCTCTATTATTGGCTTGCCGGTGGACATAACTCGCTTGTCGTCCCTAACAAACATGTCGGCAAGAAAACTTGGGGTGAAGTCGTAGTCGGTCTTTCCAAAAAGCTCCTCGGGCTTCTTGCAGCCCAAAGATTTTAACAAATTGTTGTTGAAGGCCATAAACTCGCCGTTTAGGTTCTTCACAAAATATTGCATGTTCGGCGTGACGTTAAATAGCTCCTCCATGAATTGCGCAGCTTGTAGCGTCTCGCCAAAGTCCATTACAGATTTTTTCTGATTGTCGTCCATGATTCCCTATTGCTAAGACTCGTGAAAACTTCGGAAAATTTACAAAACCTAAAATCGACCAAATTAAGCCTATTTCGGGCTTTTATGAGAAAAATCCGAAGGGGTTTCTCGTCTTTTCAGCTTTTTTTTGCAAAAAAATTGTCCCGTTGCAAGCAAACAAATTCAAAAATTTTCGGAAAAAAAGCGGAATCGGCTGCTGCCAAGTTTCTGA
The DNA here is from genome assembly GCA_944390805.1 of uncultured Opitutales bacterium. Lineage (GTDB taxonomy): Bacteria > Verrucomicrobiota > Verrucomicrobiia > Opitutales > Intestinicryptomonadaceae > CALXQW01. The sequence goes on from CALXQW010000034.1 coordinate 9,223, forward strand.
AGAAAGAAAAGAAACTTAAAATTCTTGCCCGGAATTATAGGGCAGGACGGCTAGAAATTGACATTGTTGCGTATGATAAACAGGCAAATTGCGTTGTATTTGTTGAGGTTAAATCGAGAGGAATAAACCGCGAATTAGACGCATGCAGAGCCGCCGCGGAAAAACGCAAACGCGCAAATATAAAAAAAGCAGCCAAAGCATATATGGCAGGCATAGGCTGCCAATCAGCAGGCCTTTCAACAAGGTACGATATTGTAAGCGTTGTGCATGGCAAAGACGGCTCTGTATTGTCTGTAAGACACCTTCAGAATATAGGTTTTATAGCCGATAAACGCGGCAAACGTATGTGATGGCGGCATATGCGCCATATTCCTTTTATGCTCCAATTAGGCGCATGCCTGCACGATATCAATTTATAATAAAACTTCAGTAAAGGCCCTTATTATGGGCTTTCTATTATTTATCGCAACATGTGCCAAATTTCATGTATGTTGCTAATTTGGTCATGCTTTTTATAGATTTTCTTACATTTAGCGGCTCAAAAAAATCAAAAGTTTCCGTATTGGCAAAAGTTCCCAAAGTTCGCTAACGCGCACGAAAAAAAGCTGGTAGCTTGTGCGCAATGAACGCAAGAATTCTATCGCAAAATGCATACTCCCAGGCGGGACGCGCACGCTTTAACCCGATTAGAAACCTCAGACCGGAATTGCTCTCGTCGGCGCTCGACGCATTTGAAAACGGCAGACTCGGACCGGCAGTGAGAATTTTCGAGTCTATCATTAAACGCGACGACCTCATAGGGGGCCTTTATCTTAAGAGAATCAAATCTATCTCAAGGCTCGAGTCGCAGATAGTGATGACGGAATTGTCCGATACGGCAAAAAAACACCGCGACGTGCTTAAGAACTTCTACGATTCAATAGAAGTATCCAGCGCCACCGACGCCAACATAAAGGGAGGCCTTCGCCTGCTCATAGAACAGATGATGGATTCCGTAGCAATGCGCTACGCTGTCCATAAAATAGAGTTCCTCGACAAGGGCGGAGAAATATCCGGCTCTTTTGTGAAGTATCCGTTATGGCTCTTTGAGAATACATCCGGGGTTCTGAAGATATTGGATAAAGAAGGCCAATTGTCTCCGGGCAGAGATCTCGATGAAAGAGATTGGATGACCACTTGTTCAGACGGCCTTATGTGCGCATCTTCAATAGCCTATCTATTCAAGCAGCTGCCTTTACACGACTGGCTTGTCTATTGCGAGAGAAACGGAATGCCCGGCATAAAAGCTACCACAGATGCCTTCCCCGGAAGCAACCAGTGGGACGAAGTCTGCAAGGCTGTCGAGGAGTTTGGAGCGGAGTTCCATGCGGTTTTATCGCAGGGTACCCAGATAGATGCAATTGATATAGGTTCAAGGGGAGAGCTGCCTTACCAGGCCATAATAGAGCGCATGGATAGAATGCTCTGTGCGCTTTGGAGGGGGGCGGATCTGAGTACATTAAGCGCAAACGGAAATACGGGGGCGTCGGTCCAATATTACGAAAGCTCAATTCTAGAGGAGCATGATGCGGCGAACATATCTGAAGTTCTCAACCGAAATGTAGATTCGGAAGTGATAAAACTCGCGTTCGGTCCCGACGCAACACCTAAGGCAAAGTTTAAATTGATGCTTCCCGACTACGAAATGCACAAGGACGAACTTGAAATAATAGAGCGGCTCTGCGCTCTCGGCCTGAAGCCTGATCCGCTGGAATTGGCAAGAAAGTTTTCCTTCCCAATGTCTAAGGAGGGCGTTGACGATGAAGTTTAAAAATGCCTTGCTCCAGCTACTCTGCCCGTTCGGACAATGGCCGCACGAGAAAGGCCTACAGATTGTTGACCGCGACGCGGCGGGTAGGTTGGCGGCAAATTTTAAATCGTCTGGGATTTTCGGTACAGGTATAAAGTGCCCTATTTTTATAGGGCATCCTGATGACGGCCCAAGGAAGTTTAAAAGACGTCCAAAGCCGGTAGGGGCGGTTGAAGGGCTTGCCGAAGCTGAGGGCGGAATTGTTGTTCTTTGCTCGTACGAAGATAAAACCTATGCGGACATAATAGGCGGCAAAATAAAAAGAATGTCTCCGCGGTGGCGCATGGAAGATATAGGAGACGGAAAGTTCAGGCCTGAAAAGTTATTGTCGGTCGGGCTGACGAACAATCCAAATATTCCGGACAGCGGACGCATAGTTAATGTTGATGCTGATGTGAGAGGTAAGTCTTTGTCGGCTATTTTAAAGCGGATTTCCTGCGCGGCGGCAAAGGCGCAAAAATGTTCGGATAAGATGGTCAAGATTGTCCACAACGCGCCCGTTTTACAGCGATCGGAAATATCTACAAGAAAGTCTGCGGCAATAGTTCCTCCATGCAAGCCGGATCTTACCTCAATGGCAAAAGAGCGCATGCGGCAGACGGGGCTTCCTTATACAAGCTGCTTTGCCGCTGTGCGCAGGGAAACTCTCTAACTTTTTTTCAACGCGGAAACTTCCGCACTAACAAAAAATAAAAAATATGAAAAATAACAAAAATATATTTTCCGCAATGGTATATGCCATATGCGGAATCGTACGCCGACGCGCGGTAAATGACTTCTGCAATATTGCTGAGGGCACCCACGAAGGCAACATAACCATGAAAGCGTATTCGGCTATAAGCGCCAGAAATCTTGTGCTTGCGGCCGGAACAGACGATGGCTCCGTGAAAGTTGCGGAACTCGGCGACAAACCTCTGGGAGTTTCAGCCGATTGCGCTGAAGCCGGAGAAATGCTCGGAGTGGCCCTCCCGGGATGCGCTGGCAGCACGCTATTGTGCGTTGCAGGAGACGAGATTGCCTTTGGTAGCAATGTATACACGAAGGCTTCTGGGAAGGTAGGCGCCACGGCTGAAGAGGGTTCTTTTAAGATAGGGGTTGCCCTCTCCAAGGCATCAAACGGCGAGACTGTAGAAGTTGACCCGTTGGGTTTTGGCTCTTCCGCATACCAGGTGTTGGCTTTCGGCCAGACTGACTGGGCGGCCTCAAACACAAGCCAGGAAATTTTCCTCAACGGCATCGACCAAGATGACTCCATATTGGCCTATGTCCAGACGGCGGCAGCGGGCGAGAGTGTTGTAGGCATGGAGATTATGGACGGCAAATTCTCAGTTGAACTCGATAAGGCCGGAACTCCCTCCACCACCAAGATAACCTGGCTGGTGCTGAGAAAAAACTAAACCCAAAACTTCTGTAAAAATATGAATCAGGAAAACAACATAGTTTCGGCAAACGAAAGCAGATTCAACGCGGCAAACTACTCCGAGGCGCTAACTGCCTTTACAGTGGGGTGGGTCGACCCGGAGAACATATCTAAAATTCTCGACTTTATCGCCCCGCCAATACCGGTCGGCAGAAGGTTCGAGTTCAAACGCAGCACTAACGCAGAGGCTTTCTTCTCTGAAAGCGACGACATGCGCGCTGTAGGTGCGGAGTTCAAGAGGGTCTCCTACCAGGGCGAGAGCGTCAATGAAAAGACCATTAACAAAGGTCTAACCGTGAGGGTTGACCACGACGAAATCTACGGGGACGATTGGCAGGAGCGCTACACCCAAACTCTTCTCCAGAGGCTTTTGCGCAACGAATTGCGCCGCGCTGTTGCGGCTCTTGACGCCATTGCCACAGCTGAATCGGAGGCAAATTGGGAAAGCGGAAATCCCGATGAGGATATTCGCAATATGATAAGTGCGTCGGCCGATTCCAGCGGCATACGCCCCAACAGGCTCCTATTCGGTGAGGGCGCATGGAACAAGCGTATAACATGTCTGGAATCTCAGAATACATCCGTGGCGTTGAAGTCCGGAATGATATCAAAAGAGGAGCTCGCTTCTAAATTCCTAGTAGATGCGTGCGAGGTTCTCTCCAGCAGGTATCAGAGCGCTATGAACGCTAAGAGCATAATTGGTGGCGGAATGAACATATATGCGTTCTTCGCAAGAGACGGTATATCTAAGGACGAGCCATCCAACCTCAAAAGGTTCTACACCCCCAATGACGACGGCGGAGCTTTCAGGGTATATTGCGAGGAGCATGCAAAGTACACGGACATAACCGTTGAGCATTATTCGACAATAGCGGCAACAAGCTCCTTGGGCGTCCGCAAACTGACGGTCTCGTAAGTCTAAACCAAAAACTAAACTAAAAGAAAAGTCCGGCGCGGTTTCCGCGCCGGACTCCAAAAAAAAATGAAGTGGATAACCTTAACCCCCGCCGACTTAGAATCGGCATTGAACAAACCCCAACTTGATATTTTGAAGTCTTCAAGGCTTGGGTTAAATGGAATTGATGCGGAAGTAATAGGCTTGATAGTCTCGAGAATCAGGGCGGAGATAGCCGCCAGCGAGATCAATTTTCTCGATGAAGACCACTCAACCATTCCTCCTGAGCTTAAGGAATGTGCCGTGAGGCTTGCGGTGGAGGCGTTGCAGTTGAGGATTCCGTCTATGGAACTCAGCGAGGCACAAAAACGCCATGCCGACTACGCAAGGCAGACCTTGCAGAGAGTTGCCGAGTCTAAACTGCCGGTATGCAGGCCTGAACATCCAATATCTACGGGATTATCCCGAAAGTCTGCTGCGACGCTGCGTTCCAGAAGGCGCATGGCTACGGGAGAATCTTTAAGGGGGCTGTGATATGCAAGGGTGTCTGTTAAAATTGCAGAAAGCCGTCTTGGAGAAATTGAGGTCGGCAGCGGAACTTTCCTTTGCTGCGATATCTGCGGAGAATCCGTCGGATTTCTTCGAGCCGAAATCATCTGACAGGCCATGCGAAATATCCGTGCTTATGCCTATCCCAATGGAAGCTTCAAAGTATTCTGCCGGTCCTGTGTTTTCCAAAGTGGCATTGCAGGTTGAAATAAAATGCGAACCAACCCGTATGGGTGAATGCCCATCTGTACTGTCGGCGGCCGAGGCGGTTACGAGAACTTTGCACTTTTGGAGCATTCCTCCTGAAAGCGGATATTCACGCCTTAGCCTTTCGGAATCGTCCCCATGGACCAGAAGCTCAAAGAATGCTTCAATTATAACCGTAAACTTCACCGCTTGCGCGGTGCTTGGATGATATGAAAATATTGTTTTCTAAAATTGAACTTTGCCCTGAGGGCATTGATGCGAGAAAAATTAGCGTGTCGGAAAGGCGAAAAACTCAGTCCGAGGGCGTTATAGGCGCGCAAAACGCGCTTGTTTTCGACAGGGCAAACAGGGTTATATATATCTCTTTCGAGGTTGAAAGATGCCATGTTTCTACGGCCGAGGCTGGAGCATTCGCATTGGGCCATTCAGCCATGATAAGCGGACTTTCCCCTGCCGATTTGGACTTTGTCCTAAATGGCAGATCTTCGTTAAAGTCTCCCATAGTTAGGTTCCCATCGGCGGCTCTATCGAAGGCGTCGTGTTCAGCCGAGGGCGTTAAAACTGTCTCATCTTACGAATTTCAAGCGGTTTCATCGGAGAATATACAATGACCCAGGAAGAATTCCAAAGCGAAATAGATTCCATCAACTCAAAGATGGACGAACTTGAATCTGCAATATCTGAGCTTCTGTCCCGTTTGGAGGATTTGGAGCAGAACTCCCAAAACATGCGCAAAGACATATGAATATTTCATATAAGACATCGTACTTTTTCAAGACTTCTCAGGGCGTTGTGCCATTTGAAGATGCGTGTGTTGTGTCGGCCAAGCTTAAGAGAAAAACATTGGCCGCGGACGAGTTTATATTTGAGATTCCATCGGATTGTGCCGGCGCATTTGCTCCGGTGTGCGACGAAACCTTCAAAGTTATCCGTGGAGACTCCGCCATTTTCGAAGGCGCCGTGCAGTCTTGGAAGAATGTGGTAAAAAGCGGAAGAAAATATATAAGCTACACTGCAAAAAATGCTTGGTGCGATCTTGAAAAGATAGTCTTTCAGCAGGTATGGAAAAATCCGGCAGATCCAAGTTCGGCCGATTCCCAGTTAGACGACATCTACAAAAGCAGAGTAATCTTGGGGCAGAATGCCTCCGGGGAAACTCAGAATGTATCGGGACAGGCCATGGAGATATTGTCCTATGCGCTTGAGGTTGCCGGCTCCTTCAGAATAGGCGATGTATCTTTAGATTCTCCAATGGTAATGGACGAAGTCAGGGACTTGTCTTGCGCTGAGGCCTTGAAAAAGACCTTGGCATGGACTCCTGATGCCGTGTCGAACTTCGAATACTTTACAGATGATCTTCCTAAAATAAACCTTGTCCGCGGGGGCAGTTTGCCCTCTGTAAATGTCGATATTCTCTCCGGAGATGTATTGGAATATTCTGTCGCGCCGCGTCCAGATTTGACTATACCTGGCGTCTGTGTGAAATATGAGAAAACCAATGTCTCGGGAGATTCCGAATGGGTTGTCACCACCCAGGATATTTGGCCGGAGGGCTTCCAACAGCGAACCCCGCGCGCAATTATAATGACGGTTGAACTCGACGGAGAGAGATATTCAGTTCGTTCCAATGTAATAGAAAGCCAGCCTATAAGCCCAAACTCAAAAGATTGGTGGCTGGAAAAGTTTCCCGCCTACAAAGATTCTTCATATACTAATATTGAGATATCTGATATTTCAAGGCTTGGCTCACTTGGCAGAGAGCTTAGAAGCGGAAGCATATATACCTGGATGGGAGGCGCCTTGGAAAACGATGTCATCGGGGCAAAAATATCTTATATAAGAAATGGCACTTCAGCGGAAAAATATCTGAAGGTGCGTCTGCGCGCAACTAATCTGTACAGCGGTACATATTATAGGACAATACAGACCCAGACGGGCGAAAACGCACCGGAAGGGTTGGCAAAGGCAATATATGAGGCGTGCTCATCCATGCGGTATGAAGGGCAAATAGTATTTGCCCTTTCCGACTTCTCCGAGAAAATCGGATTGAATGGAAAGATAAATCTAATAGGAGCTGGAGAGGAATTTGAGAATATGAATTGTGCTGTCTCTTCCGTGGAGGAAGATTTCTTGTCGGGGCGCAAGAAAGTTTCTTTTGGCCCGCCTAAGCACCTATATCCGGACGATATAACTGAACTTTTCAGAATAAACCGCTCTAGAAGAATTCCATATGACAGCTCTGAGAAAATAACAGCAAAGAATCTGGGAGCATCTTTACAGACCGGAGGGGAGGATTCCGGAATGGATTCCTCAAACGGAGAACCTATGTATAAGAGCCTGAAGATATCGGGATTGTCGGCCGAGGGTGAAGAGAAAAATATCAGTCTTGACCCGGCTGAAATACCAGACGGAACAGATATGAAACCCAGGAAAATAGCTGTCTGCAAAGACGGTTATCTCGCTCATGCCTACGTGCTAATGACAGACCCTGAAACCGAAGAAAATCAAACATCGCAACAGCCGTGAGTTACGAAAAATTTATATCTTTCAACCTATTTCCCAGATATATTTTAAAACGCCCTCCAGAGCCATGGTTGCCTTCTACCATCTTGTTTGGACCATATACCTTGGGCGAGGCTATGCGGATTTGCTGGCTTTTAAAAAAAATATCAATAGACGTTAATTGGTCTTACAATATAACATTATCTGGTGTTGCCGATAGGTTTTACGGGACGGCCTCATTTAGGAGGGCGGAGTATTCAGAATATGCAAATTATGCGGCTCTTGAACCTATTAAGAGAGTATGCGCTTCAGGAAGTACATATATTGGAATATTGAATGAATCGCCAACATTAAATATAAATGCTCCGTTTTTCTGGGAAGATTATGATGAGTCTGTTCCCATGCATGAAAGAATGTTCGGCTTTGAATGCAATTTCCAAGGATCAATGTGGGGCAGCAGAGAAGATATGCCGTTCGGGCTTATTTTGCATATGTGTCCTTTGGGAAATACAGATATTGATTCCTACACTCTCGTCCATGCCCAGCCTGCGTCGATTCTTGGCAAAGATATGATATTGGGCCTATATATGCTGCAAAGCGTAACCGATCCAGCTTCAGGATACAATTTTTCATCTTCAGCAGATATATACTATAAAGAGGAATATTACGACCAGTAATGCAAGCATTCAGAAACGTATTACAGAGTCTTTCATGGGCGCAGATTTTAAAAATGTTGCTTGCAATCGGGTGAAGCTGTTGCATAAGAGAGCTCTTGCAAGATGAGAATACTTGGGATAGATTACGGACATAAGCGCATAGGGCTTGCCTTTGCCGACGAACTCGGAGTGGCCGTGCCCATACCTGCGGCAGTTGAGAGCCGCGAGGAAGACAGAATAAATCATATTGCAGAAGAAATTTCCGCCAGGCGCATAGAGAAGATAGTTGTGGGGTATCCTTTTAATATGGACGGCACCAGCGGAGCTATTGCGCACGATGTGGACGTTTTCATAGATATGTTAAAGGAGCGTTTTTCTCTTCCTGTAGACACTGCCGACGAACGCCTAAGTTCATTTCAGGCCGAGCAGGATTTCGACATGATTTCCAACAAGCGCAAAAAATCTGTGGCATCGCGGCGCAGGCACAGGCTTAGCGGAGATATAGATTCAAGAGCCATAGCGATAGTTTTGCAGGAGTACTTAGACGCCGATGAAAAGAAGGTTTAAATGTATCTGCGCGTACGACGGTACCGATTTCAAAGGTTGGCAGAGCCAGGCCGGCGGCGGAACTGTGCAGGACTTCATAGAGGGCAGATTGGAGCAGATTTTTAAGGTCAAGACGCGCATACATGCCAGCGGACGTACAGACTCAGGGGTACATGCCGCCGCTCAGGTTTTTCATTTTGACGCGGAGTGGCCCCATGGTTGCGATAGGCTTCTTGCGGCTCTTCGCTGTGGCTTTCCAGACTCCATACAAGTTAGGAAAGTGTCGTTTGTAAAAGATTCGTTCCATGCCCGCTACGGCGTTAAGCGCAAGCGTTATGTTTATAGAATATACGAAGGTTTTGCTCCGCCAAATATAACTCGTTACCGCTGGTCTTTGGGTAATAGAAAGCTCGACATATCCGCAATGAACAATGCCGCGCTTGCTCTTCTTGGCGAGCACGATTTCATCTCTTTTAGCGCAAACAGAGGCTGCGATAAGGAGGATACCGTAAAGAACTTAATGGAGTTAAAGGTTTCACGCCGCGGTAAAGAGATAAAAATAAGCACCACCGGGAGCGGATACTTATATAAGATGGTTCGTATGATTACCGGAGCTCTTGTTGATGTGGGGTTAGGCAAGTTTACAAGGGCTGACCTGGAGAGAATTCTAAAAGCAAAAAAACGCGGACAAAAGATACAATCCGCTCCGGCACGCGGCTTGACTCTTGAAAGAGTTTGGTACTGAAAAATTATAGATTGCGTTAGTTTTTCGCTGGAGCCGATATACCGGATAATTTCTTAAACGAGGGACGGTTTATCTTATCTATTGTAGGCGGAAATCTATCGAGTTCTCTTGTATGTATTTTTCCCTTTCCGGGAGATATAATTATGCGCTTTTGCATGGGGGGAATTTTAAAAATGTCTTTCATTAAGACATCATGATACGCAAAGGCATTAAAAGTGCCTTTCTTTGAATCAATTCCGTAAATGCCGGTTCCGTCGTATTGGGTAAATTGGTTGTTATTACAGCACATGAAAGAATGTATATTTGATATGTCCTTTGCGTTAGGCAATGAAGGAGGATTCCCAACGCAGAAGAATTTTCCGTCAAATAGGGCGTAGGAGCTCTTGCTTTCAAAAAATGACTTCCCGATGCCGAAATCGCAGATGGTTTTATCGGCATTCAATATTGGTGCGGAGGCGTGTGCAAATGCTTCTGAGCCTATTGCAAAGGAAAGAGCCTTTTCCGGGGTGGTATGTATGTTTAGAAAATGCGTCAGGCAAAAGTTGTATTCGGCTGCAACCCGCGGAACATAGGTCCACATGCATGCCGTTTGTGCGCCCGTGCTTTTGAAAAGGGCGGCCATTGCCGGATATAGATAGCCGGAACGATTGCACCAGGTCTCAAACTCGTAGACGACAACGGCTTTTCCATTGGCTTTGGCGTCTAATACCTCAGATATATATTTTGGGGTGGCTGCTATGTAGGACAGATAGTTTCTATTGGTGAACTCCGGAAGATTGAACCAGTCGGGCTTTGAGGGGAAGTCGTCTTGGCCGGGGTACAGACAGTAACTTACACCATCGGCAAGGCTATCGCAAACAGCAAGATGCAGCCATCTTTTGTCTGTCATAAAGCCTCTCCAGTTATAGGCCCAAAAAATAGGGGTTTCGGCTCTGGCAGCTTTAATTGTATTGCATATACTGTCTATAAAAGTCTTTACCCTGTTTCCGGCAAATCTTTCAAATGCTTCTTGATTGTCGGCAAGAGCATTCTCCTTTAGGAAAGCCTTGTAAAGAGCCATAGTTGAGGCAAATGGAGCGTAGTTGAGCATTCCTCGTTTCAATACGGGAGGTTCGTTAATTATCTCTATTAGGGCAAAGAAATCTTCATCTGAATATCTTGTTCGGGTGAACTTATTTATACGAGAGAATAGATTCTTTACATATCTTATGAATATTTTGGATTTCTCCGGGGAGTAAATCATATGGGCAAGTTTTCGTCCGGAGAATTTTGCGTTCTCTTTTTGGTTTCCGAAATTTACAATATCTGCCGCAAACGACCCTTCCGCATAAGGTGGCTTGCCTATATCTGTAGCAAGCGTAAGATGCACATATATTCCTTCACATCGGCATTTGTACAATAGGTAGTCGAGCAGTTCCACATAAGTATTTTCAAAAATATTGCCGTCTTTGTCTGTCATGCGCGACGGAGTTAGTGCAATTCTTATTATGCTTATGCCAAGACGCTTAAAATCAGTAAAGTCTTCATCGATGACCTTTTTTAGAGAGGGGAAATCGTAAGGTATATGCAGTCTTTTCAGATGGGTTTCATATACCCAGCCGCTGAAGGGCTGGTAGTTGACACCCCATAGAGCAACATTTTCTTTGCCACTTACATATACAAGTCTTCCGTCTTTTGCCTGTATGCGCGGTTTTTGAAATTTACAAACTGTCTGGGAATATGCGCATATTCCAATAAGCATGCTCAGTAGCATTAATATATGCTTCATATAAAGAATTATCTCTTTTTGTAGAATATATCTCAACAAAAAAAGCCTGCTTGGATACATCTACATATATTTTTAAGGAAATTTTTTTTAAAAAAGGCTTGCAAGGTTGGAGCACATAGATTGTTATTCGCACTTTAATTTTTTGTGGCGTGGTAGCCAAGTGGTAAGGCAAGGCTCTGCAAAAGCCTCATTCGTCGGTTCGATTCCGACCCACGCCTCGTTTTTTTCTTGCCGCAACTCTATCTGGATTGCGGTTTTTTTGTTTGGAATAAAGAAGACAGGTTAGTATTTTGTTATCTGTTTAGCTCCTGAAAAAATCCGACCATATAAGAGAGATCTTTTAACTTGAGAAAACATTCTTTGAGAATTATGAAGTTTCTCATGAAGGTCTTATTTGTGATATTGGTACTTTTGAATCTTTCATTTTTGCATGTATGTGCTGTTGACAATGTAAATTATCAGACAGACATAAAGAGAAGTTTTTTCAATGAAGGTTTTAACTCCGGTCATTTGCAGGGGTTTGCATCTGACGGGAAACATCTTTATCTTGCATATACTGTTAGGATTCTAAAGACCGATCTAGATGGGAAGATAGTTAAAACAGGAGCAAAGTATGATAAGCTGCATCTTGGTGATTGCTGCTTTACAGGTGGTAAACTGTATGTTGCCGTTAGCGATCATGATAGAAAAAAGCTGATTCAAGCTATGTATACGTGTTTGATTCTGATTTGAATGTAGAAAGGAAAATACATCTACCTGAAATTCCATTTGAGGCCGGAGGAATCGAATATCACAATGGATATTTTTATATTGTCAGTGGACGAGAATGCAAAGATGCAAAGTTTCACCATGTCTATCAATATTCGGAGGATTTCAAATTCATAAGGAGTTACTCTTTGCCTGTTTGGAATACGAGCTTTGGAATAGAGACAATATGTTTTAACAATGGATATTTCTATTTGGGGTGCTATGGAGATTCTCGAGGTGATAATGGTTTTACGATGCGCATCAGACCAGACTTTAAAGATCCACAAAAAATAGATTTTAACACCGCATTGGGAATGGTAGCAATGAAACCTTCTTCAGATGGAGCCGAGCGGTTTTTAGTGGCGGAAGGAGTAAATATTCGTTTTCATTCAATGAGTCGATGGCTAAAGAAAGCTCTCTTTTTGCCTGTTAGACTGTCGGACGGAAGGTTTATTATAGAAGATGATAAGATTTCAGATTTCAGAGTGAAAAGATAACGCAGTGTAAATGAGTAAGAAAGTTTGTTTGTAATGCCATGTCGCAACTTATGTTTGGAATATTAGCAGAAACTTTGCATTAATATTAATAGTATATTTTATTAAATATTAAGAATCGTAGACGATAACCCGATCTTGAAATTATGAAGCCGCTTTACGGACTATGTTGCATATCTCTCGTTCTAAAGGAGCGCGGTGTGTGGTATAGAACAATGACGGCTAAGACATTTTTAGATATGCCCCGGAAGGAGGCTCTGATAAAGCTTTCAGCCATATGCCTTGAGAATGTTAATGTGCTATTTGATACTCTTAGGTTGTGTCGGGAAATGGGCATAAGCAGATACAGAATTCCGTCTGACATATTTCCTCTAATTACATATCTGCGTCTCGACATAGATTTTGACAGGCTGGCGGATTCCCAAGAAATAACATCTATGCTTTCAAAGGCCGGTGAATTTGCAAAAAATTTCGGGATAGGGCTATCTATGCATCCGTCGCAATATGTAGTTTTGGCGTCGTTGAAAGATTCAGTGCGTAGGGACGCGGCAGCCGAGATAAATTTTAATGCCCGGATTCTCGATATGTTAAATACCCCTGCGGATTGGTCGGCTCCAATAAATATTCATTTAAACTCGTCGCCGCTTTGCCGCCCGCACTACGGGGAGGAGTTCGACAGCGCCTTAGGATTGTTGAGCACGTCTGCTCGCGGGCGCATTGTTGTAGAAAACGAAGATAAAGGCCATTGGAATGTTCCTAATCTGTTGGAATTTCTCAAATCAAGAAACATTCCTCTTTCCTTCGATTTCCTCCACCATATGTGCAATTCTGGCGGTATGGATACAAAGCAGGCATTTCTTAAAAGTGCGCGCACATGGGGAAAGTTTACGCCCATATTTCATTATTCGGAGAGCCTGTCTGCGTCAAATCCGCGCGCGCATTCAGATTATTGTAAGTCTGCTCCGCCTGATTTTGGGAAGAAATATTTTTGCATGATAGAGGCAAAGGCAAAGGATCTTGCCATAGAAAGGTTGATGAAAAATGGTTAAAGTTATAATAGGTGTATTGGCTGTTGCGGCATGTGCGGTTTTTATTTGCGCGTGCGCATCGAAAGATTCGTCGGAAGAAATCAAGACTGCGAAGGGAGTAGATCTTGAGAAGTACATGGGTAAATGGTTTGAGATTGCCCGGTACGAGAATTGGTTCCAGAAGGGGTTATTAAACTCTGAGGCGCAGTACAGCATGGAAGATGGAAAAGTTCTTGTTGTAAATTCTGCGCGAACTGCCGACGGCTCCATAAAGACCGCGAAAGGCAAGGCCTATGCGCCGAATCCGTCGGATCCGTCTAAATTGCGTGTAAGCTTTTTCTGGCCGTTCTATTCAGACTATTACATATTGGAGCTGGCAGACGATTATTCTTGGGTATTAGTTGGTTCTTCAAGCAAGGAATATCTGTGGATACTTTCCCGTTCGGAGTTTATGGATAAAGCCCAGCTAGACAAAGTCTTGTCTTTGGCGGAGGCGCGCGGGTACGATACCTCAAAACTGCTCTATTCTGAAAAACAGCAAAAGAAGGTCAGGCAATGAAAGACGGAAACTCCCGGAAGATTGTTGTAGGCGGTGCAGGCGGATTCCTTGGCGGAGCGTTATGTTCGCATTTTGAATCTAAGGGGTGGGAGGTTGTGCGACTGAGCCGCAAAGCTGGCAGTTCTGCGTATTGGAATCCTGATGAGGGCGTATTGGATTCCGGCATATTGGAGGGGGCAGAGGCAGTTGTGTGTCTTGCGGGAGAGAGTATATTTTCCCGCTGGACTCAGGCAAAGAAGAAGCAGATTATATCGAGCCGCTTAAACTCCGTCCGCCTTTTGACAGATACATTTCAGAAGATGAAAGTGCCCCCAAAGGTATTTATGTGCGCTTCGGCATGCGGTTATTACGGTGCAAAGGTGCTGTCGGGAAAGGCTTTAGACGAAACGTCTCCAAAAGGGGAGGTCTTTTTATCCGACGTCTGTGCGCGTTGGGAAAATGCCGCTTTTGCGGCCGCCGATATGGGAATCAGAACGTTTTGCGCGCGCTTTGCTCCCATACTTGGCCTTTCCGGAGGAATGCTTGAACCGATGACAAAACTTGCCCGTTTTAAATTGTCGGCATTCTTTGGCAGGGGCGACGACTATTTTGCATGGATTTCAATAGGCGATGTTGTAAGAGCCGCAGAATTTTGCATAAATACTCCTTCAGTATCGGGTGCTGTGAATTTCTGCGCAAAAGAACTTCCTACAAAGCGGGAATTTGCAAATACAGTTGGGCGCGGGCTTGGCGCGCGCTTGGTATTTAAAGTTCCGGGTTTTATTGTGGGGCTTGCGGCCGGGGAGATGGGCAGGGAACTGCTACTATCTAACATATCAGTAAAGCCGGCTAAGCTTGAAGGCCTGGGATTTAATTTTGAGTCTCCGGATATTGAAACCTTTGTGAAGCGCGGGTTTGTCTGATTAAGGCAAAAATATATCAGCGGCCTTGTTTTAGATAGGATAGAGTTTGTTATATGTGTTAATAGGTAGAAGGAAAGCTCCTTGTATCTTTAAGAAATACAGTATAGTTGATAGCTATTTTTGCAAAGATTTGTAAAAATGGGGAAAATCGCTCTTGCAAAATTTTCCAAAACAAATCAAGATTTTCGGCACTATGTCAAACGTTTATAAATCCGCACAGGAGAAGTATGCCAAATACGGCATAGATACAGAGAAAGTTATAAAGGCGGCAGTTGCGGTTCCGCTTTCAATGCACTGCTGGCAGGGAGACGATGTCGGTGGTTTTGAGACCCCCGATGCTGAGCTTAGCGGAGGCGGAATTCAGGCTACGGGTAATTTCCCCGGCAAGGCGCGCAATGTTGAGGAATTAAGGGCCGATATAGACGAAGCCGCAAAGTATATACCCGGTAAACTGCGTTTGAATTTGCACGCCATATACGGCGAATTCGGCGGCAAGAAGGTTGACCGAGACGAGATAGATTATTGTCATTTCAAAGGCTGGGTTGACTGGTGCAAGAGTCGCAAGATGGGTATAGATTTCAATCCGACGTATTTTTCACATCCGCTGGCTGCCGACGGCTTTACGCTTTCCCACAAGGACAGGAAAGTTCGTAAGTTTTGGATAGACCACGGAATTGCATGCCGAAAGATAGCTGAGAAAATCGGCAAGGCTTTGTCGGATACAGTCATAACAAATTTCTGGATGCCCGACGGCTACAAGGATCTTCCGGCAGACAGGCTTGCTCCGCGCAAGAGAATGGAGGAATCTCTAGACGAGATTTTCTCAGTGAAGATAAATAAGAAGTACGATAAAGACTCTGTTGAGTGCAAACTCTTTGGTATAGGTTCGGAAAGCTATGTAGTTGGCTCGCACGAGTTCTTCATGGGATATGCGGTGAAGAACAACATACTCCTTACGCTTGATTCCGGGCATTTCCATCCGACAGAGCAGATAGCCGACAAGATATCGTCCATGCTTCTTTTCGTACCGGAGATACTCTTGCATGTATCGCGCGGAGTGCGTTGGGATAGCGACCATATAGTTCTTTTTGACGACGCTACCACCGCCATAATGCAGGAGATAGTTCGTTGCGGGGCATTGAACCGCGTGCACATAGGAATGGATTTCTTCGATGCAAGCGTAAATAGAATAACGGCGTGGGCTCTTGGAATGCGTTCTGCCCGCAAGAGCATACTGGCGGCGCTGCTCGATCCGATATCGCAGATGAGAAAGGCTGAGAATTCTTGGGATTTCGGTTCGAGACTTGCTCTGATGGAAGAAGCCAAGACATTGCCTTTCGCGGCTGTTTGGGACGAGCTGTGCGAGCGCGAGAACATACCTTCCGGCTTGGAGATGATAGATTCTATCAAGGCTTACGAGAAGAATGTTCTGTTAAAAAGATAGTGCACGTATAATTAGATTGCATAGTTTTGCGCCGGCATATTTTGCTTGTGCAAGATTTTAAGTAGAGAGTCCGCCTTGGATATAATACTGGGGCGGATTTTTTATTATTTTGATTTTTTATAGAATAATTGAAAAAAACGGTTTGCATTTATTTTGTGTTTTTCAATAATTTGATTCGTCAAAAGAAAAACGCGCATGCCGCATATTTTGTAAGTATGCGGTTGCGGAAGGTTCACGGAGATTTTATTTTTTTCGCGGAGCCAATAGAAAACCCTTAAAGAACAACCCCATGAAAAAGAAGATAACATTATTTGCATGTGTTCTATGCGCGGCAGCATGCGCGCAGGCTTATTATATGGTATGCGGCCAGACGAGCGACGATTCCGTACAGGTTTGGAGCAGCTGTGTTTGGACTAACGACGAGCAGCGCGACGCAAAGCCCTTGCCGACAAAGCCTGGTCCAAGAGACGACGTCAATGTGCGAGCCGGTAAGACTCTCAAGTGCGATGTGGACGTGAACATAAATAAGCTTACCACAGGAACAGCGGGGAAGCTTTACGTTGATGGTGAAAAGAAAGTTTTGAAATTTAATGTTAAGAGGATGTTGCACTTGCGTCAGAGTACGGAAGATTCTCAGTCTCTTATGGAGTTCAAGAATACAGAGCTTAATGTAGGCGGGGCATTGAGTTTGGGTCCTGTTACGTCAGACCAGCATTCTTTGGGAATGGGTTCCTACAGGTTCATAAATTCAAATGCCAATATAAACGGTGGTTTAAATGTGATACTTTCGTGCTTTAATCTTAAGAACTCGCAAGGCAAGGGCGGTTTGGAAATGTATCTTGAGGGCAAGAGCAAGGTGATAATAAAAGACGATGCTGTTTTGGATCCTTGTTTTTTGACAGATGAGAACACTGCTGTTCAATTTGTATTTAGGGAAAGGAATGGAAACATACCATTCTTGCAGATAAAAGATATAGATCCTAAGGCCATAGATGTTTCAATAAGCATTCGTTCGGACATGAAGAGGGGTAAATATCCCATACTTGAGGTATTGAATAATAAGTTTAATCCGGAGGAGCTTAAGAGCCTAAGATTTAAGGGCAGAACATACAAGCTTGGCACGGAGTTTAAATTGGGAGACCGTAAAGCCAGCATAGTTGCAGATTCTGCCGGAAGAGGTTCCAAGAACGATTTGATACTTGTTGTGGAATAATATATCTATTTAGCATTATAAGTAGATGCATTTTGCCCGTAGAGTTCTCTCTGCGGGCATTTTTTGTGCTGTATTTATATAGGGTTTATACTTGATAAAAATGGTGATATGGGTCAAAAAGACAGATTATGTTTAAGACATTGCCAGGATTTAGGGAATTTTATCCCGAAGATGTAGCCAAGAGGGATTATATTTTTAAGGTATGGCGCGATACCGCGCGTGCGTTTGCGTTTAGGGAATTTGATCCGCCTGTGTTGGAGCAGCTTGATTTATTTACGGAGAAGTCGGGCGAGGAGATAAAAAGCCAGCTCTTCGAGTTTACCGATAAAGGCGGAAGGGCTGTGTCTATGCGCCCTGAGATGACTCCGTCTTTGGCACGCATGGTAGGAGCAAAGGCAAATTCAATACGTAGGCCGGTCAAGTGGTTTTGCATGGGAGAAAACTACCGCTACGAGCGCCAACAGAAGGGAAGGCTTAGGGCATTTTACCAATTTAACGCTGATATTTTGGGAGAGGAATCTCTCAGGGCAGATGCCGAGATAATTGGGTTGCTTGTGGGTATTCTAAAGGCGTTTGGCCTTACCCAGGACGAATTCAAAGTGCGTTTGGGCGACAGAACTTTGTGGGTGTTATTTCTTGAGAATGCCGGAGTTAAAGATGAATTGATAATGCCGGTGCTTTCGGTTGTTGATAAGATAGAGAGGGTTTCGCCTGAGGCATTTTTGGAGATGTTGGAAGAGGCGCTTGCGGGTTCGCAGATAGATGCGGGGGTACTTGCAGACAAGATAAGAGCTTTTATACCTCTAAAAGATTTGGATTCTTTCGGGGCGGCATTTGAGGGCGGAATGATTCCGCAGGATAGGATAGAGGGTCGTTTGACGCAGTGGCGCGAGCTTTTTGCCTCGCTGAAAGATATGGGTGTTGCAGATTTTGTAAAGCCCGACTTGGGAATAGTTCGCGGCCTGGCCTATTACACTGGATTTGTGTTTGAAGCATTTCAGACTGTTGGTACCGGACGTGCGCTTGCGGGCGGAGGCCGGTACGACAATCTTGTCAAGAAGCTTGGATATCCCGACATGCCTGCGGTTGGGTTTGGTATGGGCGATGTTACAGTTTCCGATCTATTGGAGCTTGTCGGCAAGGGGAAATCTATAGATTCTTCTCCAGATGTATGCGTTGTAATAGCCGACGATTCCTTGCGCGGAGAGGCTCTGAAGGCTATTTACGCACTGCGTGGAGATGGGATATCTGTAGACTACCAATTTAAGACAAATAATATGGGCAAGCAATTAAAGTATGCAGATTCCATCGGGGCGAGGCTTGCCGTGATATTTGCGCCGGACGAATTTTCCGCGGGGTGTGTAAGCGTAAAAAATCTCAAAGATGGATCTTCTCTGAGGGTTGAGTTAAATTCTCTTGTATGCTCTGTGGAGAAGATGCTTTCCGTCGGGAAGTAGGGGATTTTCCCCTCAAGCTTTTTGATTTTACAATATCTGTGCCTTACGCACGTGGTTGCGCAAAAAAAACGCTTGCATATTGATGTTCTGGCGGATTTAATGACAGACTTATTTTTTTAACAAATTATAGTAAAAGATGAACGAGTTTTTTCAATTTATTTTGGCGCAGGCCGCCCAAGGAGAGAATCCCCAGGCTGGCGGGTCGAGTTTTCTCATAATAATGCTTCTTATGATGGTGGGAATGTATTTTCTCATCATAGCACCGCAGCGCAAGAGACAAAAGCAGCTTCAGCAGATGATAAATTCGCTGGAGTCCGGAGCGGAGGTTGTAACGATAGGCGGCATATACGGTGTTATAACGAACGTCAAGGAGAACACCTTCATACTTAAGATAGCAGACAACACAAAGATAGAGATTCTTAAATCGGCGGTGCAGACTCGTTTGCAGGATAAGAACGCCGATAAATCCGCGTCTGAGAACAAATAAATTTTACTATGTCTAATATAGCTTGGAAATTATTGATAACCGTGCTGGTAGTGGCATGGGCGGTATCGGCGATGATGCCGTTTAAGAGCACGCAGTTTGAAGACTACATAGCAACCCGCGCTACGGCGCACCAGGAGGACTTCAGCAAACTGCTTAAGACGGTTGAGGGAATGGTGGACAAGGTTGCCTACAAGACCGATCCGAACAAGTATCCAACGCTTTACATTGCACTTAGGGATTATTGCAATGCCAAGGAGATAGATTTGGCGAAATATTTTCCTGATGTGAACACGTCGGAGATACTTGTATTAAAGAAGCGCAACACATTGCTTTTAAAAGAGCTTTACAGGCAGAGCAAAAGCGCGATAAAGCAGGGCTTGGACCTTCAGGGTGGAGTATCCTTTACTCTTGAGATAAATCCGGACGAGCTTTCCGGAGACGAGTTTACCAAGAAGGGGCAGATAGACAATGTTCTTAGCGTCATAAACAACCGTGTAAATGGTTTGGGAGTTACGGAGCCTACCATACGTGCAGTAGGATCCAACGCGATAGAAGTTCAGATGCCCGGAGTTAGCCTGAAGGACAATCCTGAGGCAATAGAGGAGCTTTCGCGGCCTGCCAAGCTTGAGTTTAAGGTTGCGCACCGCTATGCGGTGCCGTCGAGCAAGAATCCGCCCGCATCAGAGATACCAGTAGGCTATCAGCTGATGATAATGGAGGATGAAAATGGCGGACAGGTTATAGAAAGGCCAATGTATATCAAGCGCCGTGCCGAGGCTACCGGAGAGATAATCAAGCGAGCAATGCCGCGCATGGATAACGCCAACCGTTATTCTATAAGCATGGAGTTTACACCCGACGGTGCCAAGCAGATAAACAAGATAACCAAGACAATACTTGCCGAGGACGAGCAGACCGGCACAAAGCAGCAGCTTGCAATAGTCTTGGACGGCAAACTGCTTTGTGCGCCTGTAATTCAGGGGGCTTTAGGCGAGACTGGCGAGATAACCGGAAAGTTTTCGCGCCGTGAGGCAATAGAGATAGCCAACGGTTTGAACAATCCTTTGGCGGTTGGTTTGAAACGTACATCGCTTAATGAGGTAGGGCCGTCTTTGGCGGAGGACGCCCGCGATTCTTCCCTTATGGCTGCCGGAGTTGCAACTGTTGCGGTTGCGCTGTTTATGTTGCTTTACTATTTCGGGTTTGGATTGCTTGCGTTCTTCTCGGTGATGGTAAACATTGTTATAGTAGTTGGAGTTCTTGCAAGTTTTGGGGCGACATTCACATTGCCGGGCATAACTGCTTTGGCTCTTACAGTTGCCATGGCTGTAGACTCTAACATATTGATTTTTGAGCGCATGAGAGAAGAGCTCAAGGCGGGTAAGTCTCTGCCTACAGCGCTTGAGACGGGTTATTCCAAAGCGTTTTCTACCATAGTAGACGCCAACCTTACAACGCTGCTTGTTGCGGTGATCTTGTGGGTGCTTGGTACAGGAGCTATCAAGGGATTTGGCGTAACATTGGCTATAGGTATATTCTCTACGCTATTTTGCGCTTTGATACTTTCGCAGTCGCTTTTGCAGATTGCGGTCAAGTACGGCATATTTACAAACTCGCTGCATTCCGGTTTGCTCAACAATATAAACTTCAACTTCCTGAGTAAGGCCAAGCTTTGTTACACCATATCCGGTGTAGCGGTTTTGGCGAGCATAGCTGCCATATGCATACGCGGAGAGAAGCTTCTTGGTATAGACTTTACTGGAGGCGAGAATCTTACCATACAGTTTGAGCAGAAAGTTCCGCTCAACGGCATATTTGAGATGTCCACAGCAACTTCAGATGAAAGCTTGGGCGAGATACAAGCCTCCTACCAGAGGGACATTTCCACTGGCAAAGAATACCTGAGCTTGCAGGTTGAGCCTGAGAAGGGAGATAGGGTTTTTGAGGCTCTCAGTGCAAAATTCCCCAATGCAAAGCTTAAACTCATAGGTACCGACAGCATAGGAGCGTCTGTCAGCTCAGATATAACCAGAAATGCTTTCTGGT
>CALXQW010000035.1 GCA_944390805.1 uncultured Opitutales bacterium
TTTCTATCAGGCTCTTGCCGGTCATCTCGGCGGGAGCGTGCAGGCCCATCATCTCGAGAACGGTCGGCGCTATGTCGCCGAGAGTCCCGCCGCTTCTGAGCTTGAGGCCCTTCATGTCCTTGCCGTACAAAACAACCTCTACTGGATTCAAGGTGTGGCGCGTGTGGGGCTCGTTTATCTCCGGCTCGAAAAGCTGGTCGCTATTGCCGTGGTCGGCCGTAACAAGCATGGCGCCGCCTACCTCGTCAACAGCCTTGGCTATCTTCTCAACACACTTGTCAACAGCCTCAACCGCCTTTACGGCAGCCTCCATGTTGCCAGTGTGACCAACCATGTCGCCGTTGGCAAAGTTTACTACTATCAATGCGTACTTCTTCGATAATACCGCCTTTGCTACGGCGTCGGCAACAGGATATGCGCTCATCTCGGGCTTCTGGTCGTAGGTCTGAACGTCGCGCGGTGAGTCTATCAGTATGCGATCCTCTCCCCTGAACGGCTCCTCGCGGTAGTCGTTGAAGAAGAATGTAACATGCGCGAACTTCTCTGTCTCGGCACATCTAAGCTGGCTTAGCCCTAACGAACTGATATAATCCCCCAATATGTTCTTCATCTTCGGCGGCTTGGGGAATAGTACATTGGGGCAAAGCCCCTTCTCGTACTCCGTCATGGTTGCGTAGAATATGTCGAGCTTCTTGCCGCGGTCGAACCCGCTGAAAGAATCGTCTATAAACGCCCTCGTAAGCTCCCTCGGACGGTCTCCCCTGAAATTGAAGAACAATACGGCATCTCCGTCCTTTATCCTTCCCAAAGGCTTGCCGCCTTCCTCTACCCAGGTCGGCACTATAAACTCGTCTCCAGTCATGTTCGCGGCTGCTGGATGCGCGTAGTAGCGCTCAAATGCCTCCTCCGCATCTGATACGGAAGCCTCGGCCTTCTTGCCAATGAGACAGTCATATGCCTTCTCAACCCTGTCCCAACGCTTGTCTCTGTCCATAGCCCAAAAACGACCTATTACAGACGCTACCTTGCCAACTCCGCACTTAGACATGTGCTCCTTTACCTGCTTTATAAACCCAAGACCGCTTGTTGGCGGAGTGTCTCGCCCGTCGGTAAAAGCGTGTAAAAATACGTTCTTGTAGCCCTTGCTTGCACATATATCAAGCATGCTGTAAAGATGGCGCAACATTGCGTGCACGCCGGCGTCGGAGCACAAGCCCATAAGATGCAAATTGCCGCCCTTGTCGAGAGTCTCAAATATCTTCTTAAGCACGGGACTCTCCAACACAGACCCGCTCGAGAAACCCTTGTCTATCCTGACTATCTCCTGGTCTACAATGCGCCCGGCTCCTATGTTCTGGTGCCCAACCTCAGAATTGCCCATTATGCCCTCAGGCAAGCCGACAGACAACCCACATGCGGCTATTTCCGTCCTGGGCCAGTTTTTGCTCAGCCCTCTGCAAAACGGTATGTTTGCGATCTTTATCGCGTTGTATTTATCCAGCGAGGCGTTGTGATTTTCGCCCCAGCCGTCTCTTATAAGGAGAACTACTGGTCTTTTTATGGAACTGCTCATAATTATCAAACTGTATATGTTTTTCAAAAGAAGCCAAAGCGCAAGCACAAATTAAACGCCGGCCTACGGCAGCCAAGCCGTAAATAATAACTCGACAGCACCGCTTTTTGATTTATAACTTGTCTTTTAAAAATATGCAAAAAACCTTAAAAGACGCCTACGACAAATGCGAGAAGTTGGCCTTCGGACATTATGAGAATTTTCCGGTTGCCAGACTCGTTCCCAAAGCCGTCAGGCCGCACATTTCGGCGGTGTACGCCTTTGCCCGTACTGCCGACGATATTGCCGACGAGCAGCACGATAGCATTCCTGCCGACAGCCCTGAGCGCGTGGAGCGTCTTGATGCGTATGAAAATCTGCTCGACGAAACTTTAAAGACAGGTCTTTGCCCGGATCCCAATTACGCGTGGATCTTTGAGCCATGCGCAGATACAATATCAAAGTTCTCCGTTCCGGCGGGGCTTTTCAAAGATCTGCTCAGCGCTTTTAAGCAGGATGTTGTAAAGAAACGCTACGAGAATTTCGACGAACTGAAGGACTACTGCCGCCGCAGCGCAAACCCTGTGGGGCGCTTGGTATTGATACTTCACGGTCTGGGCAGCGAGGAGCGCTTTAAGATGTCTGACGCAATATGCACGGCTTTGCAGCTTGCCAATTTCTGGCAGGATATGTCTGTCGATAAGGACAAGGGGCGCATTTATGTTCCGCGGTGCGACTGGAACGGCCTGTCGGAAGACGACTTTCTGAAATCGGAATCTGCGTCTGACAAGATGAGGCAGGTTGTAAAATTTCAGGTTGAGCGCACGCGTTCGCTCTTCGACCAGGGAGGTGGGCTTCCTAAAACTTTGCCTTTTCCGCTGAGTTTGGAAATACGCCTCACACTTGCGGGCGGCAGGACTATATGCGATATGGTTGAAAAACGCGGTTTCGACACCATATCCGGCAGGCCGCACATAGGTTCGCTCGACAAACTAAAAATACTTCTAAAATCTATTTTCTAAATGCCCGGCGACAATACAGACGGATATTTTGAGGATTCCTCCCACAGCCGCGCTCAGGAGATGTCGCGCAGGAAGTCTAACTTGGCGTTTGCCTTCTTTGTGATGGAGAAATCTCGGGCGCAGGATATGGAGGTTTTCTACACATACTGTAGGGTGCTCGACGATATTGCCGACGATTCCTCATCTCCCGTCGCGGAAAAAATACACCTTCTTAAAAAGTGGGAGGACGAAATAGAGCTTATATACGCCCACATCGCGCAGGAAAAAAATGCGGGCGCAGCAAATGGAAAAATATCTCCGCTTGGAATGGAGGTAATGGAGGTTGTCCGCAGAAGGAATGTCCCAAAGGAGCATATGCTGGCCATAATACGCGGCGTAATGCGCGATACTTCCCCTGAGCCCTTCAAAACTTTTGAAGATCTAAGGCAATATTGCTACGGAGTTGCCAGCGCGGTAGGGCTTGTTAGCATTTGCATATTCGGCTATGCAAATCCGCGCACGGAGCTCTTTGCGGAAACTCTTGGATATGCTCTGCAGTTTACAAATATATTGCGCGATGTGGTAGACGATAAACTCTCTCAAAACCGCGTGTATATTCCGCAGGAGGAACTTGATGCATTCGGCATAAACGCGTCCGACTTGGCTGATCCGTCTAAGAATCCAGCATGCCGAAGGCTCTTTAAGATGCAGTTCTTCAGGGCAAAGCATTATTTTAACAAGGCGCGCAGGCTCATCTGCCCGGAGGACGCAAAGGCGCTTGCGCCGGCATTCATAATGTGGGACATATACGAATGCATACTCGGGCGCATAGCGGCTGAAAACTTTAATGTAAGCAAAGACATAATAAAAATTCCAAAATGGAAAAAGTTCCTTCTGGCTTTCGGGGCGGTTCGCCGAGCAAACAGGCTGGCAAAGGCTAAGGAGAAAACTTTCGGCAGGGCGGCGGTTTTCGGCGGCGGAGTTGCGGGGCTTTCGGCGGCTTTGAATTTGGTGTACGAGGGCTTCGATGTGGATTTGTTCGAGTCAAAAAGTATTTTGGGCGGCAGGGCGGCGTCGTTTAAGTGGCGCGACTGCCAGGCCGAGCTCGACAACGGTCCGCATGCGCTTATGGGCTGCTATAAGAATTTCTTGTCTTTTGTAAATATGTTTGAAATTCCCGGGGCGTTTTGGCCTCCGGCGGAAAGCATGACTTTTGCCTTCTCAGACGGCACTTCAATAACGGCGTCGGCCGGCGGCAAAGGCGTGTTTGAAATTTTAAAATTCGGCAGAATAAAAGGCTTTTTGTCGGCAGGAAATTTGAAGCTGCTGATTAAGATTAAACTTGGATTTGGCGGAGCACGCAAAGGGGAGACGGCATCTGAATATCTCGACAGAAACTCGATTGGCGCAGAAGTGAGGCGTTTCTTCTGGGAGCCGTTTTGCCTGTCGGCGCTCAATACGCACCCTTCGGAGGCGTCGGCGGAAGTGATGGTTGACACTCTTAGAAAATCCCTGCTTGCAGGCGGTAGGGCAGGCAGGCTGATTATTCCAAGAAGGCCTCTGGCTGACAGCTTTAAGAATGCGGCTGTAATATTTCTAAAGTCGGTTGGATCATGCGTGCGCATGTCTGAGAAAATTACCAGCCTGAATTTTAACGGTGGAAAGTTGGAGTCTTTTTCCACATCTGCCGAAGAGACTTTTTCGCCGGTATTGGCTGTGTCGGCGCTGCCGTGGGGCGCGCTTGAAAACCTGCTTCCGGAGGGTGAACTCAAAAGGCGCCTGGCGGATATATCGGGCGCGGATATATTGAATGTCTACATGCTCTCAGACAGAAAGCTGTTTGCCCAAAATCATATCTGCCTTGCGGATTCTCCTTTGCACTGGATATTCGATCTGTCTGACAGGCTGCCTGAGGGAACGGCTGGATATTTGTATGGAATTACCATCAGCGCAAGTTCCTTAAATCCGCTCGACGCGGAGAAAGTTGCGGAGGAGGAATTGAAGAAATTCTTTGGAGAATTTAAGGTTGTTTCGTCAGTGCGCATACTGTGCAAAGACGCCACCACGCGCGCCGACGCAAAGACGGAACGCGCGCGCCCCGAAATGAAAACTGAATATGAAAACTTCCTAATTACAGGCGATTGGGTGAAGTCGGGGCTTCCCTGCACGCTTGAAAGCGCAGCGAAAAATTCAATTTCTTCCCTGCGCGAGATTATAAAATAAATGAATGCCACCAAAGCTCTGTTCGTGTTCCCAACGCCGTATGAGGCTCAGAAAGTGTTTTCCCTTTTTATGGGAAGAAGGCGTATGCCTGGAGTAGGAGATGTGGGCATCTTCGAGCTTTCAGGTGAAAAGTTTGCAGCGCTTGTGTGCGGGTACGCATCGGCACAGGCGGCAATGAGAGTTGAGGAGTGCATTGTAAAGTATAATCCGGCAAATGTTGTTCTGTGCGGTTTCTGCGGGGCGTGTACGCCGGAACTTAATAGGGGGCAGGCAATTGTTGATTCTGACTCAGACGCCCTAACCGTAGCGGCGGAGAGAGTCGGCGCAAGAAGGGCAAAAATATGCGCATGTACGCGCGTTGCAGGCGATGCTGAAAAAGAAACCTTGGCCCGCGAAAACGGCGCTTGCGCCGTGGATATGGAAAGCGCTTTTGTGAAGGATCTTTGCGGGAATGCAAATTTTGCGTCTGTCAGGGTTGTGAGCGATCCGTTCCCGTCGGGGTATTTCCCTACGGACTTTATGAACGCCCTTATAGATACCGAATCGGGGAAATCGCGCCCGCTTGCGGCGGCTTGGGAACTTATAAAAAAGCCGTCAATGCTGCCTGGGCTTATTAAGTTTGCCAAGAGCATGAAGTTTGTAAGGGAAATTTACGGGGATTTTATGGAAAAACTCGTTTTTGAAATAGCAAAATTGCACTGATGTTTTTTTAGTGCGTCTGCATATTCATGTTTTTCTCATATCTCTATAAAAGAGCCTTAAGATGGCCCTTGCCTATGGTTGTTTTACGCATATGCAATCTGATTGGTTACTACACTTTATAGTCCATAAAACATTTGTAGGCGGTAGCGCAGCTAAACTTTTTACACTGGAAAAGTAGATTGAAAGATTATCATCTGCCTGAAGAAGGATTCTTTCTTGGCATGCATATTTTCCATGTGGCAATTAAGGCGAGCATAAAGAATAAATAGCCGTAGGATTCGTGCATGATGTGGTAATTTTTATCCGCAATATGTGGGGAGGTGAGAACTATGCAAAGAATTCTAAATATATTTGCCGCGTATGCCAAAAGTATACATAAAATGACATGTGCGGCTTTCGATAAGGCTGTACGGCCTAAATCTGGAACGGAAAGAAGTATTGAAAGGATTGCGCAGGAAACCATAAGGCCAAATCCATTGCATTGCTGAGCCACTTCAAAAGTCTTTCCGCCGAAAAGAAGAATAAATTTATCGGCGTCTTTAAAGAATGCAAGTTTTGCGTCTGCCCCAAATAAGTTTAATATCTCAACGGAACTTATTCCAGAAAGGAATCTTAAAGGCATGTCGAAGACAGGCATAAGAAGAGCAAGAAGAGCATAGGCGTATAATCCGGCTCCAACAGCTCCAACAAATCTTGCGCCCCTCTTACCTCTGAAAAAGGCGTATCCTACAGACATAAGAGCTGCGGCAACTCCTCCAAGAAGCAGCGGAGCTCCAAAGTATGTATTTCTAAGAGCGGCTGCCGCAAAAAATAACGCGTATGCCGTCGCTAAGGTCACAAAGCTTACTCCTGAAAAATACGGCTTTCCCGAAGGCTTTAGACCGTATCCAATTGCCACGGCCGCCGCGGAGAAAGCAAATGTAAGAAATGCCTCCGACAGTTGCGCAAAAGAAGAGCAGTAATACGCAAACGAAATGCATATTGGGGCAAATATGCCCATGGCAGCCGCCCATGCGGCAATCTCCCAGACGTTAGATTGGCTGCTGATGTCGTCGTGCTTGCGGCTTGTCATGTATATTTAAGACATATTTTTCCGCGGATTGTGGCAATTTTATTTTTTTTGTAATATTGGGGAAAGGCGCAGGGGTGAAGCAAGCAGCTGGAGAATTTTTAATCTCCGGAAAAACCGCAAATTTCCGATTATTCTTGTAATAAGGATTTGGTATTGTCTAATGCTCTATTGAAAGATGAATAACAAAACTTTGCTCGCGGTGTTTGTTTTGCTCCTTATTGGAGGGGCTTCTTGCGTGTTTGCGTCGGGGGAGGTTTCGGCGTTGGCATACCCAATTCCACTGGCAGATTATCCAAAAACAGAGGGTGAGTCTATTATTGCAGAGTTGTGGGGAAGGGCTAAGTTTGCCCCGTTTAACGTATTTGCAACCATAATATTCTTCTGCGCAATATTTCATACTTTCAGCGTGGGATTCTTTCACAGGTTATCAGAGAGACTTGAATCTGAACATAACGAGAAGCTAAGGATAATGATAGCTTATGGGGCAAAATTTCCAAAAGGGGAAAACCCAGTGAGCTTTCCGGCAACTCTATGTGCGTATCTCGGAGAGGTTGAAGCCGTATTCGGCATATGGCTGATTCCGCTTTTTATAGGTTTTACCGCATGCTTCGGCTGGGGAGGATTTACGTCTTACATAGACAACCTTGCTTTTGAACAGCAGAAATTTACGGAACCTATGTTTGTGGTTGTCGTTATGTGCATAGCGGCGACAAAACCGGTTATCAATGTTGCGGGGAAACTGATTCATATGTTTGCAAAGCTCGGAAATAGCTCTCCGGCGGCATGGTGGATATCTATCTTCTGCATTGGGCCGGTGCTTGGTTCTTTCATAACGGAACCGGCGGCTATAACAATATGCGCAATGTTGCTGTTCCGCGAGTTTTACGAGCTGAAACCTTCAACGTCGTTTAAATACGCCACTCTTGCACTGCTGTTAACAACAGTAAGCGCCGGCGGAACTCTAACGCACTTTGCGGCGCCTCCTGTGCTTATGGTTGCTAAGATATGGAACTGGGATACGGCGTTTATGTTTGAGTATTTCGGCTGGAAGGCATGGCTTGGCATAGTTGCAAGCACACTGTTTTACTATATAATATTTAGGTCGGAATTTGCCCGCCTCAAAGAGGAATCTAAGTTGCACAAGCGCAGGGGAGACTACAGTGAAAAGATACCCCTTTGGGTGATAGTTGTGCATATATTATTCTTGGTCTTTACGGTTTCAACGTTGCACCATCCGGCGTTGTTTATATTTGCATTTTTATTCTTTCTGGCTTTTACAAACGCAACCCGCCAGTACCAGTACGGAGTTAACGTTAAGACCCCAATACTTGTCGGGTTCTTCCTTGCGGGTCTTGTTGTGCACGGATCTTTGCAGGCATGGTGGATAGAACCGGTCTTGGGGAGATTCTCGGAATTGTCTCTATTTATTGGCGCAATAGTATTAACCTCTTTCAACGACAACGCCGCTATAACGTATCTTGCAAGTATGGTGCCGTCTTTCAGCGAACACCTAAAATATATCGTAGTTGCGGGTGCCGTTACGGGCGGAGGCCTTACGGTGATAGCCAATGCGCCAAATCCGGCGGCTCTGTCTATTTTGAAACGCTATTACAAGGGGGGGATATCCCCAATGCAGCTGCTTTTGTCGGCAATTCCTCCAACGGCGATAATCGCGCTTGCATTTTATTTCCTGTAATAGGATAATGCGCCTTTGTGTTTGATTGAATATTTCAATTTATACATGAGTGTACTGTTTCAAAAGAAAGCCTACTGGCGGCGCAACTTTCTTGGAAAGGCGCTGTGGGGAGGAGTGTCTTGCAATTTGTAGAGCGTAATAAAAATGTCGGCAAAGGAAAGCTGGTCTTCTAATATGGGCGTCATTCTCGCGGTGGCGGGCAGCGCTGTTGGGCTGGGCAATTTCCTGAAATTTCCGGGGCAGGTTGCCATGTACGGCGGCGCGGCCTTCATGATTGCGTATGTGATATCTTTCTTCATTCTCGGAATGCCTATCGCCTTTGCTGAATGGACACTCGGCAGACACGGCGGTTCAAAAGGCTTTAATTCTCCTCCGGGAATTCTCATGCGCTCTTGCCCATGGCCAAAAATAAAATATTTTGGGCTCTTGGGGGTTATGCTAACTACCATAGTCTACTGCTATTATATATACATAGAGGCATGGTGTCTTGGATATGCGGTGAACTTTGCAAGAGGAGTTATGGACTTTAAATCCATAGACGCAGCGGGAGATTTCTTTGTGTCGTTCATAGGGGCGGCTGAGAACGGGGCGGCAATATCGGTGTCTTTTGAAAAGGTGTTTGTGTTCTTTCTTGTGGCATTTGTGCTGAACTTCTGGCTGATATATAGAGGCGTATCAAAAGGGATAGAGTTCTTTTGCAAGTATGCAATGCCAACGCTTGTTCTGATAGCGCTTATTCTTGTAGTTAGGGTAATGACGCTCGGCGCGGTTGACGAAACCCATCCTGAAAGAAATATAAACCAGGGCTTGGGATTCATGTGGAATCCGGTTAAGGTTGTGCTTGAGGAAAAGGGTGAAAATGGCGAGTGGAAAGAAATATCAAGGCTTGTCGGCTATGAGCAGATAGACGCCGCAAAAGAGCGCGTTGCAAAGATGAAAAAAGAGGCGCAGTCTGCCGGGAAAATTGGCGGAGAAAACCTAACTGATGGAAAATCTGCCGCCCATCCGGAGTTGCGCGTAAGGGAGATATCGGTATTTGAGCAACTGCTGAATGCGTCTATATGGATAGCGGCGGCTGGTCAGGTGTTCTTCAGCCTAACTGTTGGATTCGGCGCAATACTGACCTATGCGAGCTATCTAAAAAAGAACGACGATATTGTTTTAAGCGCGCTTTCGTCCAGCGCGGCGAACGAGTTTTGCGAGGTCTGTCTTGGCGGCATGATTACCGTTCCGGCGGCGGTCGCATTTTTTGGAGTAAGCGGAGTTGTTGGTGCTGGACTGAGTCTTTTTGATCTTGGTTTTAGGGTTTTGCCGCTGTTTTTTACCCATATATTCTGGGGGTCGGTATTTGGACTTATGTTCTTTGCCCTGTTGTTTTTGGCGGCGGTTACAAGCTCCCTTTCTATGCTTCAGCCAGGAATAGCGTTTATGGAGGAGGCCGCTGGTGTTGGAAGAAAATTCTCGTCTCTAATAATGGGGGTTATAACTTTCTTCATATCGGGGTTTGTCTTGTACTTCTCTAAGGATTTAAAGGCTATGGATACCTTCGATTTCTGGATAGGGCAGGTTATTATCTTTATATTCGGAATGGTGGAAGTCTTCATCTTGGCATGGGTTATAGGCGCAAAGAAAGGCGTGGATTTAGCCAATAGCGGATCTATAATAAAGCTTCCCAAAATCTCATGGGTGGTGCTTGGATACATTACACCAATAACAATAATGATTGTTTTTGCGGCGTGGTTGGCAAAAGAACTGTTCGGCTTTGGAGTGGGCAAGAGCAGCCCTTACATATCTGACCTAACCGGCGGCGCAACCGGAGAGCCAAATCTTGTGGCGTGGATGTGTATGGCTATAATTGCGGGGCTATATCTATTTTTAGCTATGGTTCTTGCATCTTCAAAAAAATACAAAAAATTTGAGGACAGACAAATATGACTATAGGCGGCTGGATAACTTTCATATTGTCGACCGGTTCTGTATGTGCGCTCTTTGTGTGGTGCATGTACAAGGTTGTATCGTCGGGCAGGGCGGAGAAAATATCCTTCGATGTTGATGCGGGACATTCTGACAACCCTAAAAAGCGTTCCTTCCCGGAGGAATAATTTCTATTTTGCCCGCCGGTGCAAATTGCATTTTTTTTATACTATTTTTGCGCGCCTAGAGGCTTCAACCGATATATCTTCCTTAAGATGGCACTTCGGGGCAGGTTGATAAATTCTTTTCCCCCATATATTGTTTATGCCCCTTTGCCATTGCAAAATGCGCAAGGCGGTAAAAGGGGCATATAATCTTAAGTTTCTAATTAGCCCTTCCAAGAGTCTCAATGAGTTTCTTTGCTGCGGCATCTACAGACTTCTCCGTGGATAGCAACTTTATAAACAAGCTTCCTACGATGGCTCCGCATGAATTTGCGCAGGCGTCTTTGTAGGTTGTGGGATTTGATATCCCAAAGCCTATCAGTCTTGGCAGCTTTAATGACATTGAATTTATGCGTCTGAAGTAAGATAGTTGCTCTTCGCCGAAAGACTCCCTTGTTCCGGTTGTAGCTGCGGCCGAAACCATGTATATGAATCCGTCGCAGTTGGAGTCTATCTTCCTAATGCGATCTTCAGATGTTTCTGGAGTTATGAGCATTATGGTCTTTACTCCATACTTATTGGCAAGGGGCTTAAAGTATTTTAGATATTCCGAGAAGGGGAGATCTGGTATTATTATTGCATCTATGCCAATGTCGGCGCACTTTTTAAAGACGCCTTCTATGCCATATTGCACAAACGGATTCAAATATCCCATAAGCACAAGGGGAATATTGCATTTTTGCCTTATGCCCTCGAGCTGGCAGAAGAGCTTTTTTAAGCTCATACCGTTCTTAAGGGCCTTGGTGGAGCTGTCCTGTATTACGGGGCCATCGGCCATGGGATCGGAGAAGGGAACTCCTACTTCAACCATGTCTACTCCGTGCTTTTCAAGGCTATGTATAACTTCCACGGTGTCGTTTAGATGGGGGTATCCGGCGGTAAAATACACGCTCAAGATGCCGTTGGGCTTTTCGACAAACAATTTTTCTATTCTATTCATTTTCTCAACTCCTTTATAAATTTTGATACTGCGGATATGTCTTTTAATGCCGGAGAAATCTCAAAACGGCTGTTTATGTCGACTCCACGGATGTTGTCTTTGCAAATATTTCTTGCGGATTGCGCATCGCCGGGAGATATTCCGCCACTGACTATTGCGGGAATATTTGAGGGGATTCCTTTCAAGATGTTCCAGTCGAACTTTTCTCCGGCTCCGCCCTTATTTGGCGTTTTTGTATCGAACAATAGCATGTCTGCGCACTGCGCATAATCTCTTGCAATAGACACATCTTCCAAATTCCTTATGCCTATTGCCTTTATAACCCTAATATTGCGCAGTTTGAGTTCCTCGCATAAGCCGGGCGTTTCCATGCCGTGCAGCTGCACTGTGGAAAAATTGTACCTCTGGCAGATATCAAAGATATAGCCAAAATCTTCATCTACAAATACGGCTACTTTCTCTATGCATGGGGGCAGGTCAAATATGGATTTGTCGGGATTCTCCCCCACAAAACGGGGGGATTTCTTATAGAATATAAATCCCATCATATCTGGAGACAGTTCGGCTATGCGCCTTATGTTCTCGGCAAAGCGCATTCCGCATACCTTTATCTTTGGAGGGGTCATCTTATTTGCGATATAAAGCTCTTCAGCGCTTTTGCAGGCTCCTCTTGAGCCATAAAAGCTTCTCCTATTAAAAATGCGCCGTATCCGGCTGCGGCCAGCTCGGCTGCTATCTGAGGGGTTTTTATTCCGCTTTCGGAAACTTTCAAGAATTCGTCGGGTAGGTCTTTTGCCATATCCAATGACGTCTTGTACGACGTAATGAAAGTATTCAAATTCCTGTTGTTTACACCAAGCATGTCTATGTGCTTGTTTATATGCGACATCTCCTCCGCGGAATGTATCTCAAGAAGAACCTGCAAGCCTATGGAATGCGCATATTCCGACAGCTCCGCACAAAGGGATTTATCCAACATTGCTGCTATCAGCAGAATTGCGTCGGCTCCGTAGGCCTTGGCCTGCTCTATCTGTATGAAATCCAATATGAACTCCTTGCGCAGAAGCGGAAGGCGCGGGGCAGATTTCCTCGCGGAACTGAGGTCGTCGAGGCTTCCCCCAAAATTGGGCCCGTCTGTAAGCACGCTTGCTGCCCCGGCTCCCTCGCTAAAATATGAGGCTACCACCTCACCGGAGTTCGCGTCTTTGTTTATGTATCCTAAAGACGGAGATTTCCTCTTAAATTCCGCAATTATTCCTACGCCCTTTGAAGAGGAGAGGCTAGAGCGCATATCGAGCCTTGAAAGAGAGTACTCTGGCTTTGAGCGCAGATGCTCCAATGCTCCTGGCTCGTTTATGCGCAAAACCTCAGCGCGCTTCTGGCGAACTATTTCTTCAAGTATGCTATTCATATCAGGAATTTAAAGATACAAATTTCTCAAACGCATTTTTTGCGCGCCCGCTCTTGAGGGAGTCTCTTGCCAATGATATGGCGGAATCTACCCCCATGGAAGGCTCCAATGTCAAAAGTCCAAAAGCCGCGTTTATAAGCACGGCATTGCTCTGCTCTTCGGCGGCCTGGCCGGAAAGCACCATGTCGAAAATTTTGGCAGCCTCCTGGGGGGTATCGCCTCCGTACAGGGCTTTCTGTTGCGCCCTCTTAAAGCCGAATTGCTCGGGCGTGTATATGTCTTCGGAAAGATTTGAAAATACCTTGAACTCTGACGTCAGGGAGACTTCGTCGTAGCCGTCGAGAGAGTTTACTATCGTGAAGTTCTGCCCGCTTTCCTCAAAAAGATACTTGTACGCCCTTGCCAGCTTTAAATTGTAAACGCCAAGCAGCTGGCTGTGCGGCATCACCGGATTTACCAACGGTCCCAACATATTGAAGAAGGTCCTTACCCCAAGAGATTTTCTAACCCCCGATACGCTCTTTAGCGCCGGGCTAAAAAGCGGAGCGTGCAAATAGGCCATGTTGCTCTCTTCAAGAGATCTCCTCAATTTGTCTGTGTCTGCCGAAAATTTCACACCGTGCATCTCAAGGACATTCGACGCTCCGCTTACGGAGCTCGCCCCATAGTTGCCGTGCTTTACAACTTTGTATCCGGTTCCCGCAACTACAAAACATGCGCAGGTTGATATGTTGAACGTGTTCTTGCCGTCGCCGCCGGTGCCAACTATGTCCAGCGCATTGTAGGCCTTAAGGTCTATGTTGACGCGCCTTTCAAGTATGGCGTCTCGGAAGCCGGCAAGCTCCTGCGTGGTTATGGGCCGCATGAGAAATACGGTCATGAAGGCGGCAAGCTGGCTTTCGGGATACAGGCCGGAGGCTATGTTGGACATCACATCTCTGGCCTCCTTCCTGTCCAGGCTGTTGTGCTCAAAAAGCTTATATAAAATTTCTTTCATGGAGTTGTTTTGCATTGTTATATGGCGTTATTTTTTCAGCGTTAAATCTTCAGCCAGTTAGACAGCATCTTTCCTCCGCCAGGCGTAAGAATGCTTTCAGGATGAAATTGAACTCCGCGCACATCGAAGTTCTTGTGCGCTATGGCCATTATAAATCCGTTTTCATCCTCAGCGGTAATGTCGAGGGGGGAGGAGGGGAAGTCTTCCTTAGAGACAACCCACGAGTGGTATCTTCCAGCCTCAAACCTCTCCGGGAAACCGTAGAATAAGGGGTCTTCAGCCTTCTTTATTATGGGTGTGGCAACTCCGTGGAAACATTCAGACAAGTTCTGAAGCTTTGCTCCAAAAACTTCTCCTATGCCCTGTTCGCCAAGACATACTCCAAGTATGCTCTTTGAGGGCGCGTATTCCCTTATGACGCCCTCCAAGATTCCGGCTTCCGCGGGTACTCCCGGACCAGGAGAGAGCAATATTTTGTCGTACTGGCCAACCTCTTCCAAGCCTATCTTGTTGTTCCTGATAACATCGAGAACGTCATTTTTTGCCATCAGCTCCTTTAGCGCATGGGCAAGATTATATGTGAAGGAGTCGTAATTGTCCAAAAGCAGAATCTTCATATGGCATACTCCTAAAAATTGTTGATGCTTTGTGCGTACTCTAATGCTTTGTTTAAGGCGCCAAGCTTGCCGGATACCTCCGCAAGCTCATTTTTCGGGTCGGACTTTGCAACTATTCCGGCTCCAGCTTGAAACTCTAGAGTCTGCGCGCGGCTTACAAAGGTTCTTATGGTTATTGCCTGGTTTATAGCCCCGTCGAAACCTATGTAGCCTATGCAGCCTCCATACGCCCCGCGCGCGTGCGGCTCTATGTCGTCTATTATTTGCATTGCCCTAACTTTTGGGGCTCCGCTTAGAGTTCCAGCTGGGAAGGTATCGGCGAATATCTTTACGGTATTTGCCCCCTCTGCAACACGTCCGCTTACCCTCGATACCATATGTATTACGTGCGAGTAATACTGTATCTGCTTTAAGAACTCTATCTTTACATTAGTACAATTTCTGCTCAGATCGTTGCGGGCAAGATCTACAAGCATTATGTGTTCGGAGTTCTCCTTTGGGTCTTTAAGCAGCTCCTCGGCAAGGGCGGAATCTTTTGCATCGTTTCCGGTGCGCCTAAAAGTTCCGGCTATCGGATCTATGTACGCCCTGCCGTTTTGTACCCTCAGATGCGTCTCCGGCGAAGACCCGAATATCCTAAAAGACCCAAAATCAAAGTAAAACAAATATGGCGATGGATTTATGCAACGCAGAGCCCTGTACAGGTTGAAGTCGTCCCCCTCAAACCCTTTTGAAAATGCCCTCGATGCCACAATCTGAAACGCATCTCCCCTTCGTATGTGACTTACCGCCTTTTCCACAGAGGCCATGTATTGTTCGTTTGTAGACGTAGAATTTAAATCTCCCACAGCCTTGAACGAATATAGCGGCACGCTGTTGTTGTGGAGAGCGTCTTCTATGGACTCAAGCTTTGGAGTGTCTTCGCCGGGAATATTCTCCACTATGGTCATACGGTTGTTGAAGTTGTTCACAACTATTATAAACCGGTAGAGTATGTAGAGCATGTCGGGAATCTTTGGGCAGATGTTTCGGCGCTTTGTGATTTTTACACTCTCAAAATATTCTACGCAGTCGTAGGCGGTGAATCCGAAAAGACCATTTATGCCGGTGGGATTGTCCGAGCATATCTCAAAACTGTCAGTGTATGAGCGCAGCGCGTTTGGAATGTCAAGATGGGTTTCTATGCGCATTTCCTCGCGTGTTGAATCGGGATATGTCATTGTTATCTTCCCGTCGCTAACCTCGAAAGAACCTATGGGATCTACCCCTATAAATGAAAAACCATTTTGGGAGGTGTGGAAATCGGAACTCTCGAGCAGCGCGGAGCGTGCGTACATGTCGCGCACTTTCATGTATATGCCCACTGGCGTTTGCAAGTCGGCGGCAAGCGTCTTTGTGCGCACATTTAACCTGAATTTATCTTTCATCTATTTAAGATTTAAAATATTTTAAATATGTTGCCATGTCTTTGTCGCCGCGTCCCGACAAGTTCACCACAACTATGTCGGACGGCGAAAATTTGATTTTGCCAAGAGCTGCCAAAGCATGGGCGCTCTCAAGCGCGGGAATTATTCCCTCCAGCCTTGTAAGTTCCATTGCGGCGTTCAGAGCTTCATCGTCGTTGGCGGCGAGAACTTTGCTGCGGCCGTTCTCAGACAAGAACGCATGCAATGGCCCTATACCCGGATAATCCAAACCCGCGGAGATAGAGTAGGGCTCTATTATCTGTCCGTCGTCTGTCTGCATGACGTAGGTTCTGCTGCCATGTATTATGCCGACCCTCCCGCAGTGCATTGTAGCCGCTGTTTTCCCCGAGTCTATTCCAAGCCCGCCCGCCTCTACGGCAACAAGGCGAACTTTATCGTCTTCCAAGAAATGGTAAAATGCACCTGCCGCATTGCTACCTCCGCCTACACACGCTATGACGTAGTCCGGGCTGGCGGTATTTTCCTTTTCCATAAGCTGGCTTTTTATCTCCCTGCTTATGACCGACTGAAATTTTGCAACCATCGAAGGATACGGATTTGGCCCTACGGTAGAGCCTATCACATAATATGTGTCTTTCGGATGCGAGCACCAATGGCGTATGGCTTCGTTGGTTGCGTCTTTTAGCGTCTTATTTCCGCTCTCAACCGCTATGACTTCCGCTCCTAGCATCTTCATCTTCTCTACATTTGGCGCCTGTCTTGCAACGTCGAGCGCGCCCATGAATACTTTGCAGGGCATATCCATAAGGGCGCATACAGTTGCAGTTGCCACTCCGTGTTGGCCGGCTCCGGTCTCGGCTATTATGTTTTTCTTGCCCATCTTGCGGGCGAGCAACACCTGGCCTATGGCGTTGTTTATCTTGTGGGATCCCGTATGATTTAAGTCTTCCCTCTTAAGATATATCTTTGCCCCGTACTTCTTGCTTAATCTTGTTGCGTAGTAGAGCGGGCTAGGCCTGCCGACATAGTCCCTTAATAGAGAGTCGTATTCAGCTTGAAATTTGCTGTCGTTTTCTATCGACGCATACGCCTTCTTCAATTCTTCCACAACAGCATGGAGTATCTCCGGAATATATTCTCCTCCAAAGTTGCCGTAGTATCCGTTTTCATCTACTTTATATGTCAATTTATTCATCTTTTTTCTTTCTTTGTTTTAAAGTTGTTTATCTGCGTAAAAAAAAGGCCGTCCTTTCGGACGGCCTTTTTTTATCCTGCGCTCTTGCGCGGCTTATTGAAATCTATTGTATTTTGCACACGCAAATTCCGTCCGTCTTTCTGTCCGAAAGACGCCACCAGGAAAAATCTGCGCCAGCAAAAATGTTCATTTTACTATACCTTATTTGCGTACGCGGGAGAACTTCTTTTGGAACTTCTCAACACGGCCTGCCGTATCCACGAAGCGCTTCTCGCCCGTATATGCCGGATGCGAAGCCGCCGTGACATCGCGAACTACCACATAATGCTCTACTCCGTCTATAACTTCAGTCTGACGGCTCTTCATTGTGGAATGCATGATAAAGCGGGTGCCAGAAGATATGTCCGTAAAGCAGACCGGATTGTATGCGGGATGAATGTCTTTCTTCATTTCAAAATGCTCCTGGAAATATTGATTAGCCCTGCTTTGCCTTGAAGCGGGGATGCGTTTTGTTGATGACGTACACGCGACCATGCCTGCGTACCACCTTGCAGTCTGGATGACGCGATTTCAAAGATTTTATTGACGATGCTACTTTCATAGTAAGAGCTTTCTTTTATAAGAAAAGTCATATACAGAATACATACCCCCCATACTTGTCAAGGAAGTTTTGAAAATTTTTAATTTTTATATTTTTACCGCTCTTCAGTCAGATCTCTATTTGCACTTTTGCCTTATATTAAGGCATCTGGCAATACTGTATCTTTGCTGAATTGCGCACTCTATGTCATCGACTATATCTTTAAAATTTATAAGATATTTTTTATATCCTGCTCATCTGCCTAATTATCTTATTTAAATACGTGCGGTGTAATTGTTTCTTCATATCTTTGCCGCAACTGCTTTTTTCTTTTAAAACAGAGAGTGAATATCGTCTTAAATTTTAACTTTTCTTGAGGGCTTCTTTCTCCCCCATAAGCCGCAAAAAGCCTTTCTGCTTACTGCCTCTGATTACTTTACGGCAGTCTTGTTGCGGTTCTTCTTAATATCTCCCAGTATGCTTGATATTATATATAGAAAAACTCCAATGCATATTGCGCAGTCTGCAACATTGAAAGCCGGCCATCTGTAATTTATTATGGGCAGATGCACATCTAAAAAATCTATTACATGCCCGTAACATATGCGGTCTATCAGATTGCCCAAAACTCCTCCGGCAAATAGCCCTACAGATACCTGGGCAAGCTTTTCGTCCAGCCCAAGCTGGTCCCTAAAAAACCACATAGCAGCAAGCACTAAAACCGCTATCGACGAAAGAAAATATGTCTGCCCAGACAGCATTCCCCATGCGGCTCCCTCATTTGCTATGTGTACTATATAGAAAAAATTCTCTATAACCTCTATAGGCTCGTGCTCGGATCCAAAAAAATATGTAGGTTCCCCCTTGCTCCAATGCACCGTCTGCGATATCGCATACTTAGTAAGCTGATCGGCAATTATAACCAATGCCCCCACTGTTAAAATTAACCACGCCGCTGAATTTCTCCCAGCGGGTTTACGCGAGGAGTTCCCTCGTTCTATTTGATTATCTTTGCCGTTCAATGGATAGCTTATTTGAAATTATCTGTCTAGAGACGGAGGTAGATCTGTATCGTCCATAGGCTGCGCAATGGAGGCTCCATCTGTTGCAAAATCTGTTGTGGGAATATTTCTAGAGGCCAACTTTGCCTTGCGGGCTTCGGTTTCCTTTATCTCCTGTCCCTCTTTTGAGTATCTTGCAAACGGTATGGCCTCAAGCCTACTCTCAGGTATAGGTTTGCCGGTTATCTCGCATATGCCGTATGTGCCATTCTTAATGCGCTCTATGGCTGCGTCTATCTCGGCAACTGTACCTTTTTCGTCGGAAAGTATGCTGAATGCCAAATCCCTCTCGAAACTTTCACTGCCGGCGTCTCCAAGATGCTGCCCGTAGGCGTTCATGTCTCCGGCGGAATCGTGCGAGGCGCGCGTCTTGACGTCGTCGGAATGCTCCGATATCCCGCGCGTGTATTTGTCGCGCAGACCAACCAGCAGCTTGTAATATTTCTTCCACTTCTTCGGTACGTCCTTCTCCTGGAACTTAGCGCGAGACTCATTTACTGGATTAAATCCAAGTATGTCAGCCAAACTTGCCGCACCAAGCGTGCGCTTCTGCTGCGCCGGCATCACAAACTGAGCCTGTACCGCCGCGCTTGAAGACGCCTCTCCAGCCTTGCTCTTTCCCGTATCTTTGCTGCTCTGCTCCGTTGATACTGTATTCTTTCTGTTGGACAGATATGCGTCTAAATCTGCTATGGAAAAATATATTGCAGCAGACGGCCTTGTAGGTTCCGATTTCTTAACTCCCTCTGCCGCCGCCGCTGGCTTTTGTATTGCGGCTTCCTTTAAACTTTCGGCAACCTTCTTGAGAATTTCACGCTTGTCGCTCTTGAGGCTCAAAAGCACCTTGCGGTTGTCTTTAGAGCCCTTCTTCTCATTGGAAATTGCTATCTTAACTTCCGCAAGCGCAACTTTCTCCGGACGTTTCTCAGCAGTATTCTTCTTTGTATCGGCCGCTCCATTAGCGCCTTTCTTGAGTCCCCCCGACGAAGCCGGCTTCTTTGTGGCCGGTTTCTTTGTGTTGGCGGAAACGCCTTTTGTAGGCTTTACCGCCTTCTTTGCGGCCTTCTTAGCCGCCGGTTTGTTCTTAGAGCTCATTTCCTTTGAAGATTGTTCTTTTTATTTGTAATGTTTCAACGCCTCCGCGCAGCGCGGGCATAGGCCGTTTTCGTCGATATGAGGAACCATTCTCCAGCAACGGGCGCATTTCTCTCCGCCTGCCTTGCGCGCAGATACGCATACCTCGTCGGAATCTCCTTCCGCAAGCGATACTTTCGATACTATAAATATCTCCGGCAATTTGTCGGCAAATTCCTCCAAAATTTTAGCATCTTGCGAATCTTTTTTTACAGACAACTCTATCTCAGCCTCAAGACTCTTGCCTATGGTCTTGTCCTTCCTGAGCTTCTCGAGAGCCTCATTCGTACGCTCCCTTATCTGCAAAAGACGCTCTATCTTGCCGTACGTCTCGTCGTGCTGCCAGTTAGGATCTACATCGGGCCAGTCCTGCAAATGTATGGAATCTTCAAGATATTCCGCCCCGTGCTTGAAACTGTACGCCTCATCGGCGGTAAAGGTAAGTATCGGCGATATCACCTTCATGAGGATGTCGTTTATGACATTCATGGCTGTCTGCGAACTCCGGCGAATCTTATCGTCGGGCGCAAGAGTGTAAAGCCTGTCTTTGAGTATGTCGTGGTATATTCTCGATAATGTAACTCCGCAGAATATGTCTATCAGCTTGTATACCTTGTGGAATTCGTAGCTGTCGTATGCGGCTTTAGCCTCCTCTGCAAACAGACCGGCCTTGTGCAGAGCCCATTTGTCTATCGCGTCCATCTGCGAATACTCTACCGCATCTTTCTCCGCGTTGAAGTCAGACAAATTCCCCAACTGGTACATCAGCGTATTCCTGACGCTCCTGTATGTGTTGGCTACATGCCCCAATATGTCTTCTGATATGGGTATGTCGTTCTGGTAGTCCTCGGAACATATCCACATCCTTATGATGTCGGCCCCGTATTTGTTGACGTACATGTCGGCAGTCTGCGGCTTTCCGTCGGACTTAGATATCTTCCTGCGCTGTTGGTCAACTATAAATCCATGGGTTATCACATTCCTGTACGGAGCATGCCCTGTCGTGGCAACGCTCGTCCAAAGAGAACTCTGAAACCACCCTCTGTGCTGGTCGGACCCCTCAAAATATAAATCCGCCGGATGTTTTAACTTGGGGTTCTTCGCAAGCACGGCCATGTGGCTTGAACCGGAATCTATCCATACGTCAAGCGTGTCCAAACCCTTCCTCAATTTTGCTTTGTCGCCCCATTCGGCAGGCACATCTATGCCGTCCAGAATTTCGGCCTCGGAGGCGTCGTACCAAAAACCGCTTCCGTATTTCTCTATCTTGTCGGCTATCTTCAACGCAACCTGCGCGTCTATATGCGATACGTTGTTCTCGTCAAAAAATGCGGGAATCGGCACTCCCCATGCGCGCTGTCTCGATATACACCAGTCGGGCCTCGACTCAACCGCACCGCGTATGCGGTTTGCGCCGCGCTCGGGTATCCATTTTACTGTGTCTATAGCCGCCAACGCCTCCTTGCGGAAACCGTCCTTGTCCAACGCTACAAACCATTGGTCCATAGCTCTAAATATAACCGGAGTCTTTGAACGCCAGCAATGCGGATATTGGTGCGTTATCTTGCGGCTGTTCAACAGCGCGCCGCTTCTCTTCAATATCTCCAAAACCTTCTCGTTTGCCTCGTTTCGGCCACCCTTTTCAAGAACGGTAATTCCTACAAGTTCTTCGGGTATCCACTCGTCTTTAACGTATCTGCCCTGATCGTCGAGCGGACAATATATGTCTAAGCCGT
Source organism: uncultured Opitutales bacterium (assembly GCA_944390805.1). Classification (GTDB taxonomy): domain Bacteria; phylum Verrucomicrobiota; class Verrucomicrobiia; order Opitutales; family Intestinicryptomonadaceae; genus CALXQW01. The sequence goes on from CALXQW010000035.1 coordinate 21,483, forward strand.
ATTGCAATCCGGCTACATAGTCTTCCAGACCGTGTCCGGGCGCTATGTGCACGCAGCCAGTTCCGGAATCTGTCGTCACATATTGTGCGTTTATCACGGGGCTTATTCTGTCTATAAAAGGATGCTTTGTACGCAGCCCCTCCAGCGACTTTCCTTTGCCTATCTTGCTTATCTTTACATTTTCCAGCCCAACATCCTTCGCAAATGTGTCGGCGAGAGCATCGCATACTATAAACTTTCTTCCGCCCGGAACTTCCACCAGCGCATAGTCGAAATCAGGATGCATGGCTATCGCAAGATTTGCTGGCATAGTCCACGGAGTTGTTGTCCAAATGACAACCTCGGCGTCTTTAGGCAAATTGAACTTGCCTGCGTCTTCCTCGAGAATCTTAAACGCAACCCATATAGAGTCTGAAGTGTGGTCTTTATATTCTATCTCAGCCTCCGCAAGCGCCGTGGCGCAAGGTATAGACCAGTAAACGGGCTTCTTGCTGCGGTATACCAAGCCCCTCTTTATGAACGCCGCAAATGTGCGCATTATCTCGGCTTCGTATGCGGGATTCATCGTGCGGTACTCATCTGCCCAGTCCGCCAAAACTCCAAGCCTTATAAATTGCGACTTCTGCTTCTCTATAAAACTCTTTGAAAAGTTTGCGCATTCCTGCCTCAATTCCGACAAAGAAAGCGTCTTTCCCTGCTCGCGCAACATCTTAGAAACCTTGTGTTCTATCGGCAGCCCATGGCAATCCCACCCCGGAATATACGGAGTTGCATATCCGCGCAATGTCTTGTAGCGCAGTATGGCGTCTTTCAATATCTTGTTAAGAGCAGTTCCTATGTGCACATCGCCGTTAGTAAACGGAGGCCCGTCGTGCAGCACAAATTTCTCCCTCCCGGCGCGGCGCGCCTGGATCTTATCGTATAAGCCTATTTTTTTCCAATGCTCTATGCGCTTTGGCTCGCGCTTTACAAGATCTCCCCTCATGGGGAAATCGGTTTTTGGAAGATTTACTTTGCTTGCCTCTTTTGACATTTGTCTGCTTTTTCTTTTTTTGCCTCTCCGCACAGCTTGGCCGCGCGGCAGGGCGGTTTTATTAAATTATATATGATGCGTATTTTTTAGAACGGAAATATGTGGTTCCACACGGAATCTTTCCCGATGGCGGCCGAATCATCATCATTCTCGTCCGAACTGCCGCCGCTCTTGCCGGACTTCTGCACTCCTGCGGCACCTGCCGATTTCCCTACATTATTTGCTTTCGCTTTTTGCGGCAATGCCGCTTCCGCCGCCGCCGCCCTTTCGGCGGTCTTCATTTGTCTTAACTTGCGCTTGTCTATGCGGTTTTCCTCCCTTAGGGCGGATATGGTTTTCATATCCTGCCTGCTGAGATCCGAATCCGACGATAAAATCTTTTGTATGCGCGCGTCTCTTTCGGCTATCTTCTCCTCCAAAGATTCCTTTGTCTCCGGCGCGGAATTTTCTCCCCGTTGCGCGGCAAACAGCGGCCCCGTGCAAAGACATATCATCATCAACATTCTTATGAGGAATTTTTTCATAAGCGGGCAATTAAAACACAAGAAACGCCAAAATCAACCCGAATTTACATATCTGGCTGGCTGCCGAAAATTTTAGCCGCGCAGTTTATTTCTTGCCGCTATCTTTGGTTTGCTTGCTCTTTAGAAACATGTCTACGTCGCGGGCGAGAATTTTACTGTGCAGTTTCTGCCCTGTCCGGTTTAAATGGTAAGACGAGTCCGAAAACATATCCCGCGGGTAGGAATACTTCTTTGGCTCGAAAGGAGCTTCAAGGTTGCAAGTTTTCCATATATCTTTTATTTTGGCGTACTTCTCCCTTGCATCGGGGTTGTCGAATGAAAATCCTTTACATATGAGGTTTGGAGGAGGTGCTATTATAAATCTGGCCCCTTTAGATTCAACCTTGCGCGCTATGGCCTCTATGCGCTTTATCTGGTCTAAATCGAAAGAGACTTGCATAAAGTTCTGTTCGTTTCCGGCGTAGGTGTTCTTTGTAGGGGCAAGATATGTTCCGTCTTTCTTTATGTTCCGGAAAGAGTAGGGGAATTGTTCCGGATTTTCCGGATCGGACGAAGTTTTCCATATCTCTAAAAGTTTGTCGTCTGGGAAAGGATTGTACTTGTCTGGATTGAATATTGAGCCTATCCCCCTTATGAAGAAAAACCTGTCGAGCTTAAATATCATCATGAAACGCTCTGGGAATGAAAGGGAACGGAAATATTCCCTGTCCCATTCAAGAATATTTTTTGCCTGATAGGCAAACCAGCCGTCCCTATTGCCGTAGTATTGCCATTCGAGCGCTCCCACAACAAGGTCGCCCGGCTTTATGTACGGTATTGCTTTTGAAAATAAGAATTCGGCATCGAACGCCCCGTTGGAGGAGAAATTTAGAGCGGGCCTTCCGGTTATCTCCTCTATTATAGGCATGTCCAATCCGAACAGTACGCTAGACCCGCCGACAAATATTATCTTTGGCTTGTCGGAGAACTTATCCTCTTTTGCTATGCTATTTTTTATTACGTACAGTTCCCGTATCCATGCGTTGTCTTTGCGTATGTTTGAAGCAAACTGCGCCAGCAGGAATCCGAGAGCAATCTTTCCGGCTATAAACACAATAGCCGATAAAGCAAATGCCCATAGAAACTTTTTATTAGCGGACATCTTTTTAGAAATTGAAATAGATGAACGGGCTTGCCTGCTCTGGATATACAATGCACGTTAGCAGAAACGCAAAGAATACTCCAAGCGCAATGGCGAGCGGAAGCGACGGCTTGAACTTTATCTCCAGCGTATTCTTTGACAAAAGGCATAGCAGCAGACATCCCGCACAGCATAGAAGCAGCTTGTTGAGGTCTTTGTCGAACACCTGGTTTGCCGCCTCGAAAGGCAGGTACATTCTCCTTAAAATCTCTACGGCCGTAGATATGCTATCTGCCCTGAAAAACACCCATGCGGCATTTACAAAATTGAAGGTTATAAACCACGCCAAGACCTTAGGCATCTTTACCGGCGTATTTAAAATTTTGCTCCACACCCTGTGTATGGCGCTTGCAAGGCCGTGCAAGCCGCCCCATACAACAAAAGTCCACCCTGCGCCGTGCCAAAGCCCGCAGAGCAAGAATACTGCGAGCAGATTGAACAGAGTTCTGCCTTGCCCCTTTCTGCTTCCTCCCAGGGGTATATACATATAGTCCCTCAAAAAGCTCGACAGCGTAATATGCCACCGCCTCCAGAAGTCTTGAATACTCAGCGCCTTGTACGGACTGTTGAAATTTATCGGAATTCTTATATTCAAGAACATGCCTATTCCGCAGGCCATATCGCAGTAGCCGGAAAAGTCAAAATACAGCTGGAATGTATATCCGAGGCTTGCAGCCCATGCGTCTATGCAGCCCAATGATTGCGGATCGGCAAAGGCGGGCGCCACTAATGCTGCCATGTAGTCTGCTATAAGCACCTTCTTGGCAAGTCCCATCGTAAATACGAATAATCCCCGCGAGAAATTCTCCGAATTAAACCTCCCTATGCTCTTATCTTCAAATTGAGATACCATATCGCCGTACCGCGCTATGGGACCCTGTATAAGCTTTGGAAAAAACGATACAAAAAGTGCATAGTCCAAAAAAGATCCGCGCTTTGCCTGGCCTCTATATGTATCTACAAGATAGGATATCTGCGTGAATGTAAAAAAGCTTATTGCAAGTGGCATTGCTATATTGCCTATTGAGATGTATTCCTCCTTTAGCAGGCCGTTTACGGTATCGGCAAAGAAATTTGCGTATTTATAATAGCCAAGAGCCAAGAGGTTTAAGCATACGCCTATCCATAGACATAGCTTTTTATGCTGAAAGCTTTCTGATGAAAGTATGTGCCCAAATGCAAAATTTACCAGAATGCTTATTGCAAAAATTAGCAGGTAGTCTACCTTAAGCCACGCATAGAAAAATAGGCTCGCCGCCAAAAGAAACAATTTTGATATCCGAAATTGTCCCACCCCGTTTAAGAGAAAAAATATGCCGACAACCACCGGCAAAAACAGCATTACAAATATCGGAGAATTAAATAGCATGAAAGTTTCCTGGATTTATCCGTTTACTTGTGTGTCTTATAATATTTAACGATTATTTTTAGACCTTATACTGTTGATATTTTCGCTAAAGCCAAGAATATTTAGCTTTTAGGTGATATTTCTTCATTCTAATTGCATATAAAGACGTATAAAAGTGCATATCTTATATGTGGGTCTTATGTTTTATAGTCTCTTTTTTAACCTGTAAAAAAGCGTTGCAATGCGTTTGTGAAAAGGGGAGAATGTGCAAAAAAGAAAGACTATGAACGATACTATAAATACTTTGTTGTCGAGGCGCTCCGTGCGCGAATATCAAGATAAACCTGTCCCGACAGATTTGCTGGACAAGATATTATCTTGCGGTCAGGCAGCTCCCAGCGGCATGAACCGCCAAGCCTGCCAGATTACAGTACTTTGCGGAAAGCGTTTGCAAGGCCTTTTGGATGCCGTAAGGACAGACGCCTTGCGCTCTGCCGACGCATTTTGGCGCGAGGCCGCAGCAGACCCGGACTTTAATTTCTTCTACAATGCGCCCGCTTTTATAATAGTTTCTGCCGATCCGTCGAGAGAACCCCTTACGCCAATAGAAGACGGCGCTGTAATTCTTGAGAATATGATGCTCGCGGCGGCCTCTTTGGGGTTGGCTTCTTGTTGGATTCATTCCCTTGTTATGATAAATCCTCTGCGCGAGGGCCGCGCGTATCTCGACAAGCTGGGCCTGCCTTTGAATCACCGCATAATAGGCTCTATGAGCCTTGGATATGCAGCCTCAGATCTGCCTGAAAGGCCGCCTCTTGAAGGAAATAATATTGTTAAGATTGTTTAGGCTCTTGTATGAAATAGAGTATTGCAGATGGCCTTAAGCATATTGATCTCTTGCAGCTTAGGCCATCTGCGGAATATAGAATTTCTAAGATTGTCAACCCGTCTTCTAAAGGGTTGTAAATATTATGCATTTTGCGGCAAATATTTATCTCTATTCTTCTGCCAATAAGGCGTAATGCTTTAGAAAAGCACTATTGGCAAGTTTGCAAATCTGCTTGAATTAACGCCCATACTATTCTTTGCCTCGTGCGCTAGAATTCAGCTAATATAAAATAACTCTTATACATTGTATAATGCTTCTCTTATTGGGGCTTACGCTTCTTCTTGTGGAGGAGAAAGTCTATTATTTCCTCTTAAAAGTTTTTGGCGTGGCGTAAATAGCAAGTTGGAAGCGCATCTATTTTTTCCACAAAAAAAAGAAAGCGCCCCCCAAAAAATAACAGGGAGGCGCTTAAAACTATCCTAATAGATTTTCCAGATTCTCTTAGAGACCCTGGTCTATCATGGAATCTGCAACCTTCTTGAATCCGGCAATATTTGCACCGTTCATATAGTTGCCGGGTGTGCCGTATTCGGCTGCCGTCTCGTAAGCGGTCTTGTGTATGCTCTTCATTATGTCGTGGAGCTTGTCGTCAACCTCTTCGGAGGTCCAGCTCAAGCGCATCGCATTCTGAGACATCTCAAGGCCTGAAGTTGCAACGCCGCCAGCATTTGAAGCCTTGCCGGGTGCGTATGTGATGTTGTTTGCAAAGTATACCTCTATTGCCTCAGGTGTTGAAGGCATGTTTGCACCTTCGGATACGAGCTTTACTCCGGCCTTTACCAAAGCCTTGGCGTCCTTTAGCTCTATCTCGTTTTGAGTTGCACTCGGAAGAGCCATGTCTGCTTTTGCCAGCGCCCACGGACGCGCACCCTCAAAGTATTTTGCCTTCTTGAACTTCTTGACGTACTCGGCCATTCTGCCGCGCTTTACATTCTTGAGGTTCTTGACCCACTCGAGCTTTTCCTGGTTTATGCCGTCCATATCCAAAACAGTGCCGTTGGAGTCGGACATTGTTATGGCCTTTGCACCAAGCTGGTTGAGTTTCTCAACCGTGTACTGCGCAACATTGCCGGATCCAGATACGAGCGCCGTCTTGCCCTCTATGCTCTCGCCCTTAACTGCGAGCATCTCCTGCGCAAAGTAAACATTGCCGTAACCAGTTGCCTCAGGACGTATAAGGCTGCCGCCCCAGTTGAGAGCCTTGCCGGTAAGAACGCTGTCGTAAGAGTTTACTATCCTCTTGTACTGCCCGAAAAGATAGCCTATCTCGCGGCCGCCAACACCGATATCGCCAGCGGGAACGTCTGTAGAAGGACCTATGTGGCGATAGAGCTCGCGCATGAAAGCATTGCAGAAACTTCTTACCTCATTGTCCGACTTGCCCTTGGGGTCGAAATTTGAACCGCCCTTGCCGCCGCCCATTGGAAGCGTTGTAAGAGCATTCTTAAATACCTGCTCAAATCCGAGGAATTTGAGTATGCCCAAGTTTACTGAAGGATGGAAACGCAAACCGCCCTTGTACGGACCTATCGCGCTGTTGAACTGCACCCTATAGCCCTGGTTTATCTGTATCTGCCCTTTATCGTCAACCCAGGGTACCTGGAACATGATAATCCTCTCGGGAACTACCATTCTCTCGAGAATCTTATTCTTCTCGTATTTTGAATCTCTGTCGAGAACTGCCGACAAAGAAGAGAGAACCTCTTCGGCCGCCTGAAGGAACTCTTTTTCCCACGGCTGTTTGGCCTTTAGGTCTTCCATCACTCTTGCTACGTATTTGTTCATATCCGTATTTCTTGATTGGTTTGTGATTGTTGAAAATAAAATCCGCAAACGTTCTACGCCGCGGACTAATTTAGTATCGTATTAATTTTTTAATTCACGGAATCTGTCAATATCGCCTATTCATAAATTTCAAAAACCTACATTTTTGTAGGTTTTTTTGCTGTTTTGCATAGTCCAAATCTGAATTTATCTATAAAATAATGAACATTTATATCTGCCAAAGCGTCTTTATAGCACGAATGTCTATATTTCTGGCATAAAACGGCAGATATATATTTAGAACAGTTAAAAATTTCTTCTTGAAAGCATGGAGTTTTTAGTAGCTAATTGCCCGCAATATTGAGGGCGCAAGGATATGCGCCTTTAATATAAATAATATTTATTTTAATACTTTTTAATATAATGTATAACCCTACCTCCAACTTTGCTCCGCAAAAAAACAGGCCTATAGAGCCTTCTGGCAAGCCTTTTAATAAGAGAGGATGGCTTTCCGATATGCTCCTTATAGCATTTGGATGTGTTGTTTTATATCTGGGGCTAACGTGGCTAAGGCCGCTGGCAAATCCAGATGAGGGCAGGTATTCTGAGATTCCGTACGAGATGGTTCAGTCGGGCGACTGGATAACCCCACGCCTAAACGGAGTGCCCTATTTTTATAAGCCTCCGCTCTTCTACTGGATGCAGGCTACCTCAATAGAGGCATTCGGTTTGGGGAGAGTTTCTTTACGCCTGGCAAATTCTCTTATGGCTATATTTGCCGTACTATTTACCTATGCCGCGGCAAGAATTTTATACAACAGTCGCAGAACGGCGCTGTTCTCTGCGGCGGTACTGTCTACAAGCGTTCTATTCTTTGCAATGGGGCAGATTATTACACTTGATATGACTCTGTCGGCCTTTCTCTCCGCGGCGCTATTTTCTATTCTGTTGGGCTTTGAGGCGGATTCCAAAAGATCGAGGGGATTGTGGTTTCTTGCAGCGTTTGTGTTTATGGCCTTGTCCCTCATGACTAAGGGCCTGATAGGGGTACTAATTCCGGGTGCGGTTGTTTTTTTGTATTGGTTGGCAACCGGTTTCATGCGGCCGTTTAGAAAAATTGCGTGGTCCGATGTTGCGTGGTGCCTGCTTGGGATTGCTGTCTTTGCGGCGATAACCGTGCCGTGGCATGTTATGGCTTCCGCGGCGAATCCGCCTCTCGATACCGCAGAGGGCCTTATGTCTAAAAATCCGCAAGGGCAGGGCTTCTTTTGGTATTACTTCATACATGAACACTTCCTGCGGTATATAGATGCTCAAACTTCCATGCGCGCTCAGCCGTGGTACTTTTTTATAGTATGTTTGCTTGCCGGATTTATGCCGTGGACACTCATATTATGGCAGTCTTTATCTTCTGCGGCATCGGGCGGCTGGAGAAATATGCGCGGAGGAAATGCAAAAGCCCTGTATCTTTGCATTTGGGCGGCCTTTGTGCTTTTGTTCTTCTCCATCTCCAAAAGCAAGCTTGTGCCATATATAGTTCCGATATTTCCGGCGTTGGCAGTTCTTGTGGGGGCGTATCTTTCCAAGTTGTGGAAGGATCCGGTGCGCTCAAAATTAAAGCCTACGGTACTTCTTTATGCGGCATTTGGCGTGGTCTTTTCCGTGGTTCCTCCGGCGGCATATTATATATTGTTGTCCAAGGGTAAACTTGAAGAGCCATCTGCAGGCATATTTTGGGCGGTGTCGGCTGTGGTATTGATATCTTCGGTAGTTGCTGGCATATTTGCTGTGCGCGGCAGGCCTAAAGCTGGTTTGATTACGGTAATATCGGCGGCGGCAATATTCCTATTGGCATTTAACCCTATCGGAGCTCAGGCACAGAGGGCAGGCTGCGAGGAACTAGTCGGCGTGCTGAAGAATCTTAGGACAAATAACGAACTTGTTTGTGCCTACGGTTACGGAGACGCCCAAGATTTGCCGCTTTGGCTGGGCGAACTTGTAATGGTTGCAGTTCAGCCTCCGGTTGAACAGAGGTTTGGCTTCTTCAGAGAGGAGGAAAGGCATAAAGACAGATATATAAATAGCTATGAGGGGTTTTCGGCCTTCCTCAAATCAGGCAAGAAGATATTCATAGTATGCCGCGTTAAAGATATTCCGGTTGTGGAAACTTTTGCTTCTCCGCTTAAGCTTAAGGAGCATTATAGAAATTCCCGCATGGCGCTGTTATCTACAAAATAGCTGGCATAGATCTGGCGCCCTGCGGCGGACAAAAACATACTTGAAAGCCCCTTTCGTAAAGAGGTTTATATATATTATAAAAGATGTGTATATTCCATTATTCTTAAGCGCACTTCCATTCAAATTGAATCTTGCTTGCAGGAATAAAAAAATAAATTCATCAAAAATTTAAAAAAAATGTTGACGCGAGGGCTTTGCGTTCTAAATTACCAAATTTTTCTTTTAGAGATGAAAACAACTATAGCCAAGAAGGAAGATCAACAGAGGCAGTGGTACGTGGTCGACGCGAAAGACCTCGTTCTGGGGCGTCTTGCGGTCAAGATTGCAAATGTGCTGCGCGGCCGCCATAAGCCAATTTATACTCCACATGTCGATTGCGGAGACCATGTTGTGGTTATCAACGCAGAAAAGGTAAAGGTTACCGGCAAAAAAGAGAACAATAAGGAGTATATGTTCTACAGCGGATACGTCGGCGGTGAAAAATATGTGAAGCTTTCCGATTTCCGCGCCCGCAAACCGGAGTTCCTTATCATGAATGCCGTAAAGGGTATGCTTCCGGGCAACAAGCTTGCCTATTCCATGCTCACAAAGCTGCATGTCTACGCCGGCGATAAACATCCACATGAGGCTCAGCAGCCCAAACCTTTCAACTTCTAATTAAAACATGAGCGATAAAGACGTATTTGTTTCTGTAGGTCGCCGTAAGACTGCGGTGGCTCGTGTCCGTCTTACTAAGGGCAGCGGCAAGCTGACTGTAAACGGAAAACCCCTTGCGGATTATTGCAACACGGATCAGCTCAGCGGTCTGGCGCTCCGCCCTCTTTCAGTTGTTGATATGGCTTCTTCTATCGATGCAACCATATTGGTCAACGGCGGCGGTTCTTTCGGCCAGGCTGGCGCAATCAGCCACGGTTTGGCGCGCGCTCTTGAGAAGTTCGATCCGGAACTTCGCGCCCCCCTTAAGAAGGCTGGTCTTATAACCCGCGACGGCCGCTCCAAAGAGCGTAAGAAATCCGGTCAGCCCGGTGCAAGACGCCGTTTCCAGTTCTCGAAACGTTAGTCTTATTGCGCAACTCTTGCGCTTTGCAGAAAATCCGCCATTTGGCGCATGTTTGTGTGCGCCTGTCTTTGGCGGATTTTTTGTTTTTTCCAAATCGCAATTCTGCCGCAAAAACTTAGATGACTTATTTTAGTTTGGGGGACATTTGCCAAATATGAGAACGTCAAGTCTTGAGGAAAACGGTGGTATCCCCGGCGGATTGCTTGCATTTATGGCCCTAATAGCAGGCATGGCTATTGCCAATTTGTATTACAGTCAGCCCCTGCTTGAACAGATAAAAAGCGATATTTGTATATCTGAAATTCAGGCAAATCTTATAACGGTTATAACTCAGGTTGGCTATGCTTTGGGCTTATGCTTGATTATTCCCCTTGCTGATTTGTACTCGCGCAGGATTCTAATTATTATAAATCTGTTCTTTAGCGCGATTATGGCTCTGATTATAGCAAATTCGCACAGCATTTTAGTTCTTTGGCTGGCCTCGCTGATAATAGGAATATGTTCCATTACGCCGCAGTTCTTTATGCCGGTTGCCGGACAGTTTTCCGCACCGCAACATAAGGCGCGGGATATGGGGATTGTTCTCGGAGGGCTTTTGACGGGAGTTTTGTCTTCGAGAATCATAAGCGGCTTTATAGGGGAACATTTCGGCTGGCGTGTCATGTACGATATTGCAGCAACGCTCATGTTTGTATGTGCGGGGCTGTCTTTTATTATTCTTCCTGAAATGAAGCGCAATTTTAAGGGTTCATATCTGGGACTTATGGCGAGTGTTTGGGCCATAGTGAAAGAATACCCGCGAATACGCGTAAATTCCATCAGGGGATTTTTTGCATTTGGCTCTATGCTGGCGGTATGGTCCACCTTGGCCTTTCATGTGGCGTCTGAACCGCTAAACGGCGGGTCGGATACGGTGGGCGTTCTTGCGCTGTGCGGAATTGCCGGAATATTGGCATCGGGCGCCCTGGGGAAATATATACCTAAGTACGGAACAGACTTTTTCTTTCTTATAGGTGGAGCCTTGCAGATTGTATCTTGGATTATAGCGTATGTGTTTTCGGAGACTTATTTGGGGCTTGCCGCCGCAATAATTCTGCTGGATGTAGGTTTGCAATTTCAGCAGCTGAGCAATCAGACCTCGTGCTTTCAGGAACTGCCAACTGCCGTAAATAGGGTTAACATGATATTTATGACTACATGTTTTGCCGGTGGAGCTCTTGGAACATTCTTTGCCGGACTGGGCTGGAAGTTCTTTAATTGGCCAGGGGTATGCGCAGTGGGTGTATGTTTTGCCGTTATATCCGTATTTGTTTCCCTATATGCAAAAAGAGTTTTTAATGGCAAGTAGGGCGGTTTTAAGTGGAAGGCATCTCAGACTGTTTAAAATAATCTGCTGCATCAATTGCAGGCATATATTTAGTGCTTATTATTAAGCTTAAAATAACACGAACAATCTTGATGCGCTAAAACTTAAACCATATATGCAATAGAGTATTTACAGATAGAATTTGCATTAAAAAAGCGAAACCCATTTTAATGGATTTCGCTTTTTTTATATTAATTTTATCAGGTGTGTTTTAGCGGTTGACCGCTTTTTACACGGGTGGAATGCTGTAATAATATCTACGCTTACATCATTAGGCTTTCCGAAATGAGAAATTCTTTCTTGTATGGATAGCGGCTCATGAAAAGCTTGTTGGCTTCAGGTTCGTTTGTGAATTTTCCAGAGTTGGCATCGAATACAAGTTCCCTGTCGGGGAAGAAGGTTGGTATGGTGCCAAGAAGAACAAGCTCATTTAGCTTAGAGGCGTAGTCTACAATGTCCGAAGTTGCCTTCTTGCCCTCAAGGCATGCCTGCACGAAATTGCGCGCATGCGATTCTTTTATGCGCGGCAGTGTCTGAGCGGGCAAAGCGCCGGATTTCTTAAGCTCAACCATCTTCTCTCTTGGAGTTATCATAGTTCTGGAACCGAATTGGTCGTAGCAGACTACTGTCTCCTTTGTGCCCACTATGGCGCCGCCGTTCTTCATCTTTGCAAGCTCGTCCGGAGCAAGGCGTTTTACCTCGGCAGGCTTTTGGGCACCGTCGTACCAGTAAAGCTTCAACGCGGGCCTGTCTCCCTTTGCGGCAAACTCAAAGACACTTCTGGTTTGCTTGGGCCAGCCAAAATCGCTGTATTCAGATGAATGCGTCTTTATCTTTACGGGCATTCCCAAGTCTAGCGCGGAGTAAAACCAGTCTAAGGAATGGCACGCGTGGTCGCCCATGGCTCCTGTGCCGTAATTCCTAAAACCCCTCCAGTGAAAATGCGTTATCTTTGATGAATACGGACTATCGGGCGCAACGTTAAGCCATAGCTTGTAGTCTAACATGGGCGGAATCTTCTCTTTGCCGTCGGGAACTGAATAGGGCCCCTGATTCCATATAGGCCGGTCTGTCCAGTTGTGCATCTCTACTACTTCCCCGAAAACTCCAGCCTTATACCATTCGGCAACATCTCTCCACCAGCCCATGTCGTGCCCCTGGTTGCCTAACTGCGTTACAACCCCAGTCTGTTTTGCGATATCCCTTAACTTGCGCGATTCCCAAACTGTGCGTGTCATGGGCTTTTCAAGATATATGCTCTTGCCGCAGAGCATGGCCCAGGTTGCTATAGGGTAGTGCGAGTGGTCTGGAGTGGCTATGACAACGGCGTCTATGTCGTCGGACATTTTGTCGAACATTACGCGGTAGTCGGAAAACTTCGGCAGTTTCGGTGCAAGCCTGTAAGATTTTACCGCGTATGAATCGTCCACATCGCAAAAAGCCACCGGCTCTACTTGAGGGCATTGCACAAGGTCTTTTACTATGGCAGCACCTCTTCCGCCAACCCCTATAAATGCAACGCGCAGCCTATCGTTTGGAGACGCCTTTCTCTTTTCTCCCCCAGATGCGCACCCAGCCAACAGCAGGTACCCGAAAGCTCCTGCGGAATTTCTTATAAAATTTCTTCTGCTTAAATATTTTTTCATACCCCTGCCTTACGTTGTTGTGTTTTATAAATTCAGTTAAAGTTTTATAGATTGCTTTTCAAATAAAAATTTTCTCCAGCTAAAACTTGCAGAAGTTTTTACATTTTGAATATCTATGTATCTTGTAAAAATCTTTTGTGCCTACTTGGGGGCAAATGTCATTGGAAACCTCTCCTATAAGCATATATTGTAGGCGGCAGATAAACAAGCGCACCATTCCTACAATAAGCCTTACCAGAAAATTTCCATAGAATCTCATTGCTTTATTTAACCTTGTTTTGGGGGCGTTTGCTTAAGTCTAATGTGAGGTTTTCGTCTTGCCATTTAAAGTACTTTTCGTCCATCTCAAGAGGTGGTATGGGGGCATCGTCTGGAAAATCTGCCGCTAGAAGCCCCATGCGCTTCATGACTTGAACATAGCCGTATGACGGGCGGAAGTTCTTTTCATGCACAAAAGGCCTGGTTTTGCGCAGATATGCGCTTACTGCTTTTAAATTTGAACATAGCTTTTTGTATTCGTAATCGTTCTTATCCTTAAATACCACGGGGTGCGGATATTCTTTAGACCCTTCGGCAAGCCCTCCGGCACTTTTTGCAAGGGGAGTTAATAGAGCAAGGGAATTTTCCGGATAAAGATAGTCGAAAAGATACCCCTTGAGAAACTTTGTCTCTATGACCCCTCCACCAGGCTTATTTGCCTTTATCCGCGAGCGTATATCCACCCACGGCGCATAGTATAGCCCAAATTCTTTTTTATCTTTGAGGTTGTGGCAGGCGGAACATTTAAAGCCGATAACCTCGTTTACTGCCCTAATATTTGGATTGCTCCCGTCTATTGCGGAGTATCCATTTTCAAAGAAAGAGTCGAAGATAAATCCAGTTCCAACTCCGGCGTATGTGCCAATCTGAAATGCTCCGGTATCGAGCCAGGCTCTCATTGTGTCTAAATCTTTCTTATCGAGGGACCTCGCATGGTGTCTGCCCTGAAGCTTATCCATAAGCTTGCTTCCGCCAGACCCGAATGTATAGGGTGGCATATTGCCCCATTCGTTGCCTCCGCTTATAATCTGCCCGCGCATTCTCAGAGACATTAGCGACATTATGCTCTTAGGGGCAAGTCCGCCAGATAATATTACGCCGTCGGAAGCGTTTCGCGGATTGTGGCATTCAAGGCAGTATTTGTCTAGTATGGGTTGTATGTGATGCATGTAGTCTATCACTGGTGGAACGCCGGCAATAGGACTAATTTTAGATATTTCTTTCCCGTAGGCTATGGGGAGTTTCATCTTGCGGATAGGAGCTTCTGTTCTATTTTCATGGCAACCTATGCAGCTTGTTGACGTTCCGGGGGCAAATCCTACAAAGCTTTGCATGCGCTTTACTGCGCGCCCGTTCTTGTCTATGGCTATAAACGCAAGCGGCCTGCGCGCGGGAACCTCGAACTTTGCGGAACCGTCTTCGTAAACGGGAACTGTTCCCCAAATCTTTTCAATGGCAAATCCGCCGTTGTAGTTTAAGGGATAATATCCGCCGTGGTAGTGTACGGGCTCTGGCAGAACTTGCGCTATTATCAGCTCTTTTATGCTGCCGCGCTCAACTGTGTTCATCTTGCGGCCGTGGTATATGTCTTGCAGAAATACTTTGGCGGTCTCTTTGGTGAAATCGGCATTGTCGACGCGCTGCGCCTCAAGAGGGCGCGGAGCAAGGGGCTGAATGTTGCGCGCAATTACCTTGCAGTATGGTATATGGCGTTCTTTTCCACCTACAGTCTTGGAAAGATTCATCTTTACTTTTGCCGTGCTGGACAAAAGTTCGGGCGGAATGTTTATTTCGTAAAAGAGCCCGTGCTTGTCGTATATAAGTATGGTGCCGTGGTACGATGTTGCCAGAAATATGCCGCCTTTTAAGGGATAAGGGTCGAACAGATTGTGCCGGTGCGGATAGCGCTCTCCATTTATGTATGTGAAAGAATAAGGGCTGCTTGGATCGAAAGATGAAGAAGTTGTGGCGATATCTCCGCGGTGGTCTTTTATGCCGTGCCCGGGGGCGCATGTGAAGACAACCCCGTCTTCTCCGGGAAGCTGCTGGGCACCGATGAAGAGCCCGCCGGGTTTGTCGTTGCCGAGGTATATCATGTCGTTTGAGCCGTCGGGGTTCATTGTCCACAGGTGGTGGTACGATACCTGCGAGCGGTGGTTGTAGTCCCAACGCATGTAGATTATTCTGCCGTCGGAAAGCAGCCGCGGCCGGTTGTCGACATCGGGATTTACAGATATTGCTCGTATCTTGTTCTCACCCCTGAACCAACGGTGTAGATTGGATACGGGCGCCATCCAGCACTGTACGGTGCGGTGAAGACGGTCGGAAGTGTAGAGTATGTCGCCGTTGGGCATGTAACAGGGCTCTATATCGTTGGCGTAGGTTGCCATGGGCAACTTATATAAGTTCTTGCCGTCGGAGTCTATCTCGTAAAGATGAAATGTGTCGGAGTCTCCCTTGCGGTATGAAAAAAGTATCTTCTTGCCCCCGTAGTGCATTTGGGCATCGCGAATGCAACCTTTGGGATCGTCTAAGAGCAGCCTGTATTTGCCGGTCCTAAGATTGAAGGCAATAAGCTTGCCTCCCATGCGGCTGAACAATTCTTGGTCGAAACAATAGTCTACATCGGCATTGCCTGTCTTGGCGGGAACAAGTTTGCCGTAGTTAGCGTACCAGTGCCAGTCGCGTCCCTCGCCGCGCGTGCAGAATATAACTTCCTCTGTGTCCATGGCGGATATGGCCATGTCGAGCAGCCGAGTGCGGTGGTCGGGAATTTGAGGGTAGTCGGGCGTATCAGAGAGTTCTATGAAATCGTAAACTATCCATGCCTGGGCGGAAGATTTGTCGTCGAAAACGGGAACAAGCTCCAGAGTGTTTTTTGTGCCGTCGCTTTTTAGTGCAGACCTGTCAATCTCTATCTTGAATGGATTTGACGCAACTCCGTATCCCTCTGGGTGTGCGTGTAAAGATGCCGGCGCAGTATGCCTTCCCAATGCGTTCTTATCGTAGAAGAATCCGTGCATTCCGCCTATCTTTTTGCCATTTAGGCGAACTTGTATTCCTATGCCGGTTTGCGATGAATCGGCATAGCCTATCTTTAGGAAGAATTTTTTCCCTGTTTTTGGAGTATCGAATTTTATGCAATAGGTCTTACCTCCTCCATCAGCCCCGGCCCACGGACAGTTTGCAACAGGCTGTATGAAAGGCCAGTCGGAATCTTCTGATTTGCCAACTGTAAAAACTACGGGGTTCTTGAAGAACTCTATGCTCTTGTCTAAATTGCGGTATGCCCTGAATCGTTCGGGATATCCAGTCATGTATTTAAAGCGGGTATCGTCGAGACCACGGAAAGATTTAAACTCTGCGGCGCTTGCGTCGGGCTTGCCTATCTGAAATACAGTTGTTTTTGCCAATGCAAATACATGGCACAAAAATATGCATGAAAATAGCATAAAAAGACATCTCATGTAATACCCTCCACAACTAAAGCCCTAAGCATAAGAAAATACGTGCAGTACGCATTTATTTAAATACAATGCTCGTATTTTGTAAAGCATTATATAATGCTTTAGCATTGTTGTAAGTGCATATCTAATAGCCTCTTTTTTGCGCAATATTATTATAAATTGAGCATGCCTTAAAAAAGAAAGTAAACTCTCATACATTAAATTTCCATCTGAAGAGGGGGCGGAAAAAATCGTTGACACAATATATACAAGGAATAAAAATATTGGGTGTTCTATTAAAGGATTTTTGTATCTGGTTGAATAGCCGGATATAAAATTCAAACCCGGCCACAAACGGAAGTCCGTTGAAATCGGACGCGGTCGCGCCGCTGTAAGAATTGTTTTGTCTGCCATACGCCACTGCGCAAGCGGGAAGGTCGGCGGATTTATCGGAGCAGATGATGCTTCATGCAATTCAAGCCAGAAGACGTGTGTAGTTCGGGTTTTTCTCAAAATGCTTCTCGCGAAAAGGAGAATTGGGAAATGCTTTGCAGGCTTTTCTGGCAGGAAGATCTTCGCCGTAGGTTCTGCGGTGTGCGTCTTGATTCCGTATTTCCGAGGGAGGCGTAAAACTCTATAGCCCGCGCTAAACGGGTGAAAGGAATCAAAAAAACAATGCACACATATTCAAAAATAGGCCTGGCGGCTCTAATGCTTGCCGGACTTTCTCAATCGGGCGCATTTGCGGCGTTCCTGAATTATTCGGACCTTACTCTGGCTCCCGAATCTTACAATAATGGCTCATATTCGAGCGGATATTTTGAGTCTAACGACTTTATCTACTCGTATGCGGGCGGAGAAAGCGGCGGATATAATTGGTGGGCTGGAATGGCTTACTCAAATATAACCGACAATACCACTCCGGGATATGCCAACCAGTATTCTGCAATAACTGGGGGCGGTCTTAATTCAGATGCGCAGACTGTGGCGGGGGAAAATTACGTCATAGCGTATCAGGATGTTTATAACGGAATAAATCCATCTGTGGATTTGAATCCGGAGTCTGGCTTGGATATACAGATAGACGGTATATATCTGACAAATACAACTTATGCCTATCTTGCCATAAAAGACGGCAATGACGGCCTCGAATATCCTGTTGCCAAGAAGTTCGGCGGAGAGAGCGGAGACGATAAAGACTTCTTCTATGTTACTATAACCGGTTATGACAAAGACTACAACGAGACCGGAAAGTACGACTTCTACCTTGCCGACTACCGTTTTGACGACAACTCTTTGGACTATGTTGTAGATACCTGGACTTACATAGACTTTAAAGAAGCCGGCTTTACAATGGGAACTACAAGTTTTACCCTTGAGTTTACCACAAGCGACGTAGGCGAATGGGGCGCAAATACACCATTCTATGCGGCTCTTGGCGGCATGAATGTATCTGCAATTCCAGAGCCTTCAACTTATGCGGCTATATTTGGGGCGATGTCTTTGGGATTTGCTCTAATCAGACGCAAAAATTCAAAGAAATAGTTTTTCGGTTAATAATATAAATGGGGGGTGCGGCGTTCCGTTGCTGTTTCGCCGCGCCCCTGGCGTTATGGAGTTGAAATGTAAATATGGGCGTGTCGCGCGGCAATCTTTTGGTTTCGCGCGTTTTGCGTTATTTGCAGGGGTATTTGCTCTTCTCCAACTACCTTATGCTCAGGCTTCCTCGGAAATAACTTCCGGGGAGAAAAACAGTAATATTTCAAAGGTATCAGGGAAGGAAAATCCGGAGAAGGTGTCTGGATTTATCTTCGATTCTCCTCTTGGTTCTGGAGAGAAAAATAATTGGGATATATCCGAGAAAGGTTCGGATAAAAACGGCAGAAATACAGATGCAAAAAATACTGCCAAAGAACCTAAAGAAGAAAATATAATCCAAGAAAATTTAGCCTCTAAGCCTGAAGAGAGCTCAAATATAGAATCGGGAGGAGAGCTGGAGAGCCTTCAGGCCACGGCGTTTGGATTTTCCTTTCCGCCATTGTCATCTCCAACAAATAGCACTCTGATATCTCGCCAGGAGATTGCCTCAAGTTCGGCTTCAACTGCTGCCCAGATTCTAAGGAATAAAGCCAATCTCATATTCAGAACAACAACCTCCAATTATGCAAATGGCGATATCGCCATGAGGGGCTTTGGGGAAAATTCGGCAAGCCGGGTGCTTGTTCTCGTGGATGGGCACCGCTTAAGCCGCATAGATTCTGGCTCCATAAATTGGGCGCAGATACCGCTTGCCCATATAGATTCCATAGAGGTTTTGAGGGGATCTCACAGTGCGGAATACGGCAGCGGAGCGGTTGCGGGTGTCATTCTTATAAATACTTTGAAAGGCTCGGATATAAATGAGATTTCCGCCTCGGCCGCCTACGGCTCTTACGACTACAACCTCTTCAATGCAGATTTTATCGGGCGCGAAGGCCCTGTATATGGAACTGTCAATGCAAACTCGTATTTCGACGGCGGATATAGACAAAATTCAAGAAGTTGGTCAAACGGAGTTAGCGCCGCGGTGGGGTATGACGTGTCGGACTCTACCAGAGTTGAACTTGGCGGAAATTTCTCAGATTCAAGCCAGCAGTATCCGGGGCCTTTGCAGTTTGACTCTCTTGGAAGGCCGGCTTTGGACGATCCGCAATCGTCAATAGTATCGGATTCATCAGGCCGCACAAAGACATATCTTGCAACCTTGAATTTAGATTCAGATACGTCTTCGGGCCGCTTTGAGATGGAAAATGGCTTTAATATGCTCGACATGAAATGGTCGAACTCGGGCGCATACTCAAAGAACAACCAATGGACGGCAAGTGCGTTCCCAAAATACACCTTTTATCTTGCGGAGAAATCTGAATTGTCCGTTGGAGCAGACTTGTCTTACGACAGTGTTGATGTAAAGCGCTATCTTGATTCCTCCTATCACGACAACCACGCCAACGCCGACATGCAGCGTATAAATTTTGCCCCGTATATAAAGGCTCAGACCGAATTGTTCGATAGGCTGACTCTAACTGCCGCCGGGCGCTTTGACTGTTCCAAGATAAACGCATATTCTGTTGAGTACGATCCTAAAACCGTTCCGGATTATATCTACATACGCGGCGAATGGCGGCCAAACCCATATCCGTTAACAAAGCTTTCTGAGGAATCTTACGGGAAGTGGCTGCACGGATTTGCCGCAAATTTCGGCGCAAATTGGCGCCTGACAGACACATCTAGCTTGTTTTTCAGGTTCGACCAGATATACAGGTATCCGACAAGCAACGAGATATTTGCCTACGAAGGATACGTTCTTGCAAAGGTTTTTCAGGACGATCTCAAACCTGAGACTGGCCAAAATTACGAGTTTGGCTGGAAATATATGGACGAGAATTGGAGCGTAATTGTAAACGCCTTTGTGCAGCCTTTAAAAGACGAGATATCATACGACGACGCCAAGCGCCTGAATGTAAACCTCGATCCTACCATACGCTACGGGGCCGATTTTGAATTGCGCTACGACGAGCCCTTGTGGGGTGCAAGCCTGCTTACCAGCATAACGCGCGCCGAGTTTATGGAGGGCAGATATTCCGGGCGTGAAGTTCCCCTTGTGCCGCTTGCAAATGCAACTCTTAGCGCATATGTAAATCCCATAGACATGCTCCGCGCAACAGTTCGTCTAAACGGCATGACAAGCCAATATCAGGGCGGAGACTATGAGAATACGCAGATGAAAATTCCTGCCTACGCAACTTTGGACTTCCAATTGGATTTCTTCTTGTGCGATAATTTAAGGGCGTTTGTATCGGTGGACAATATCTTGGATAAACGCTATATTTCAGCTGCCTGGTGGGGTTCGGGCGCGTATCCGGGCGTTGGCAGAACATTTAAAATAGGCGCGTCTATAAGATTTTAAGACATGAGAAAGATTATTTTTATATTTGCGTATCTATTCATTGCGGTATTTGCGGTAGCGGACATATACATTCCGCCGCTGGAGCATGTTGATGTGTTCGGTCCTGAGGGCGACAGATATATAACCTCGTATGCCGATACTACATTCTCTGCCACATCAACGGCAATACATAAGGATTCTGATAAGTTCGTTGACTGGGCCTCTGGCTGGAAGGACGTTGTTTATGGCTCCAACTGCGACGCTCGGTGGCGTACACCCTACAAGGCCTGCGGAAAGGCTACGGACAGCGTTTACGATATTGTGTGCCTTGGAGAAGGGGGGCGCATAACTATGACTTTCGACAACGCCATAGTTGATGGCGACGGATACGATTTTGCCGTTTTTGAGAATTCCTTTGGCGACTGGTTTTTGGAGCTTGCCTTTGTGGAGGTGTCCAGCGACGGCGAGCATTTTGTGCGTTTCCCGAATTTCTATCTGGGTAGCGAAGCTGTCGGGGCAAACGGTATGGTGTATGCGTCTTATGTGTACAATTTGGCGTCGAAATACCGCGTGGGCTACGGGCATCCGTTCGATCTGTCTGAATTGGCGTATGCTCAAGAATATGCAAAGGCAAATCCGGACGCGTTTTCCGCCGAATATGTGGCGCATCTTGAGGAAAATTTGCCCTATCTTGACGTGAACAATGTAAGATACGTTAGAATTATAGACATATCGGGCGACGGCAATACCCTCGATAGCGGAGGCTGGCATATTTACGACCCAACTCCCTGTACAGGAAGCGCCGGATTCGATCTTGAGGCAATAGGCGTTATAAACTCCAAAAAAGATTCCTCAAAGATTGCCCAGAGCATAATATTTGCCGACCTGCCCGATGTCAGTTTTTCAGCCGGAATGCAGATAACTTTGGATGCTGTATCCACAAGCGGACTTGAAGTTTCATTTGAAGTTGTGGAAGGCGATGCATCTGTATCCGGAAACATTCTTACAATAGGAAGCTCTCCTTCAACAATACTCATTAAGGCCTCACAGAGTGGAGACGATGTTTATTCGGCGGCGGCTCCAGTATACAAGAGTTTCTCCGCCACGGAACTTGGCATACAGACTATAACTTTTGCGCCCATAGCAGACAGAACTCCGGATCAGGGTACCATGATACCCTTAAATGCAAGGTCAAGTTCCGGGTTGAGGGTCTCGTATGAGGTTGTGGCGGGCGATGCCGACTTAAATGTTCTGCCAGCGCAGACTTACCTTGTTTTATCGTCATCGGCAGCACCGCAGCTTATAACTGTAAGGGCAACTCAGGACGGAGACGAAACCTACGCTCCGGCGGCTCCGGTAGACAATACATTTGCGATTGTGGAAAAGAACTCTTACGACTCATGGGCCGCTGATTACGACGATGCACCTTATAATGCAGATGAAAACTCCGACGGCTGGGCAAATGCTTTTTCCTACGCGTTTGGATTAGATCCGCTTTCGGGCGACGGGTCTGGGCTTCCCATGGCAACCTATTCCGCCGGCAGGATAAATATTTCTTGGCGTGCGGCAGCCTCTGCGGCAGATGCGTCTGTAAGCGTTCAGACTAGCCTTGACGGAGGATTGTCTTGGACTTCTCTCGACGCCTCTATGACGGGAGCCGGCATTGAGCAAAACGACGTATTAAGAAGCTATGCGGCATCTATTTCAGCTCCAAGCTATGGAGATGTGTTGGTTAGGTTTTCGGTGTCGGTAT
Source organism: uncultured Opitutales bacterium (assembly GCA_944390805.1). Taxonomy (GTDB): domain Bacteria; phylum Verrucomicrobiota; class Verrucomicrobiia; order Opitutales; family Intestinicryptomonadaceae; genus CALXQW01. The sequence continues at coordinate 43,694 of CALXQW010000035.1, forward strand.
CGGGCAAAGAGGATAAGTGTACGAAGGTTTTAGCTCCAATAAAAGTGATGTTGTCGTACGGGGCTTGGGCATCGGCAAACGGCCTTGAGGCAGATGCGGCGCAGCCGTCGGCAACTCCTATGGGCGATTCTATCTCAAATCTTGAGAAATATGCGCTTGGGCTTGACGCGTCTTCTTCGGTATCGTTATCTGAGGCGATGGGTGTGTCGTTTGAAGGCGGGGAGTTGCATTTTAAATTTAGAGTGTTCAAATATGCCCAAGGCGTTGTGGTAAAAGTCTTAAGGAGCTCTGACTTGGTTGACTGGACGGAGATTGAAATGCCGCAGTCGGCATCTTCGGACGCTTCGTTCGATTATTTTGATATTTCTGAAGATACGTCCGGAGGGGAAAATTCTCCGGTATTTTTCAGGCTTCAGATATATCAAGTGGAAGAATAAGTTCATATGCGCGGCGTTTGCCCGCGCATAGTCCGTATTTGGACAACAACCGAATTTATTGCAAATTTGCCTTTACTCTTTTTAGCACCTGAAAAAATAATCGGGTAAAGGCAATTTCTATGGGACATTCTATTTTATTTAAAGCGCTGGCGTTTTTTTTGTCGGGCGCAATTTGTTTGTCGGCGGCAGGGGAGAAAACCCCTCTTAAAAACTCTGTTGACGATGGATACAGAGGCATATGGTACGGAATACCTCTGTCTAAAAAAGACAATAAATACGGCTATAACTACAAGTACAGCGGAGGCCTTGCCGTGTATCCGGCAAACCATATTCCGCTTGCAATATATTCGCCCGAGGCCAACAAAACTTTCTTCGTATTTGGAGGCACAAATGAAAAGGGTTCTACACTGTTCCACGAGATTGCCTATTTCGACCACGCCCTAAAAAAATTATCAAGGCCAACCTTGCTTTTGGATAAGGGTACGGTAGACGCGCACGACAACCCGGTGATAGCTATGGATAGCGAGGGATATATTTACGTTTTAAGTCCCACCCACGGTGTGCATAAAACGCGCAGAAGCTTTATATCAAAGAGCGTCCGCCCGTACGATATCTCCGAGTTTAAAAAGCTCGATGTTGTAAAGCAGGTTGACGGGAAAGAGGTTCCCATGACAAATTTCTCCTATCCGCAGGTGTGGAAGACTCCGGACGGCTGGCTGATGCTTTTTACCTCTTACGATAAAAAATTAAGGCCAAAGGGCATGAAGACTATAAGAGGCCTGTATTGTGCAACCTCAAAAGATATGGAGCATTGGTCGGAATGGAAATTCTACGCGGGTATAGGAGAAGGGCATTATCAGAATAGCGCGTCTTTTGACGGCGGAAAGAAAATAGGGGCGTGCTTTAACTATCATCCGCTTGGGCGCAGGAGCGGCGGATTGAACTGGCGCACGAACATATACTTTATGGAGACTTCAGACGGCGGGAAGACATGGCATAACTGGAAGGGTGAGCCGATAGATCTTCCTCTTACGGAGATAAAGAATAACGCTCTTGTGCGCGATTACGACTCTGAAAAGCTGAATGTGTACATTGTTGATATGGCATACGACAAAGACGGGCAGCCCATGATTTTGTACATAACAAGCCGCGGCTACGAGAGCGGGCCGGACAACGGTCCGAGAAAATGGGTTCTTGCAAGGTGCGACGGAAAGGAATGGAAGTATTTTGATGTGACCCAGTCGGACAACAATTACGACTTCGGCTCTCTTTATTTGGAAGACGGCAAAATAAGGATACTTGCTGCGTCGGGTAAAGGTCCGCAGGAGTACAATACGGGCGGTGAAATGGTTATGCTGGAGAGCTTAGACGGCGGAAAGACCTGGTCGGAAAAGCAGCTGACAAAATCGAGCGCATACAACCATACATATCCACGCCGCCCACTGAATGCAAATCCGGACTTCTACGGTATATGGGCGGACGGCAACGGAAGGGAGAAATCGGAGTCGAGCCTATATTATTGCAATTCAAAGGGCGAAGTTTGGAAAATGCCCAGAAAAATGTCGCAGCCATTTGAAACCGGAGAAAAAGTCCCGCTGAAATAATCTATAAAAAGCATAAGCGCGTATTGTATCAGCAATGCGCGCTTAAGTGCCTTTAGATTCTCCTATGCGTCTTTTTACCCGTTATTCTGGCGGGTGGGTGTGCTGTACGCGCGGGAGAACGTAGAATTTGCTTTACCTTGGGCTTTTTTGGGGTTTTATTATGTGTTATGGATTGGGTGTATTCGGATTACGACAAGAAGCTTGCCGAAGATTTGGGCTCGTATCTTGGCACAAGCCCAATACTTGGCGCGCTTGTTCTTCAGAGGGGATATTCTGATCCGATTAAGGCCCGCATGTTTCTGAATCCAAAACTTGCAGATTTGGATAATCCGTTCAGGCTAAAAAATCTCAAAGCGGCAGCTCTTAGAATTGCGCAGGCAATAGAGAAGAAGGAAAAAATTCTCGTATTTGGAGACTACGATGTTGACGGCATAACTTCAACGGCGCTACTTGTTGAAATATTGCGGAAGTTCGATTTGGACCCGTCGTATTTTGTTCCCCGCCGCATGGACGAAGGATACGGACTTAGCCCAGCTGCCCTCGAGAGGGCCCTCGATGGAGGGAAGCCAGATCTGCTCATAGCGCTCGACTGCGGCACAAACGCAAAAGATGCAATAAATTTTATACGCTCGCAAGATATAGACTTGCTGATAGTAGACCATCACCAGTCTAAAGAGGAGCTCGACGATTTCTCCAGCCATACGCTTGTAAACCCGCATGTCTTCGACATGGCTTCCGCCCCATGGAAACAGCTCTGCACGGTTGGGCTTGTCTTTAAACTTGCCCACGGTTTGCTGAAGGAAATGCGCCTTAGGGAAGATCCGAGAAGCTATGCTATAAACCTGAAAGACAGCCTTGATCTTGTGGCGCTGGGAACAGTTGCGGATCTTGTGCCGCTTACGGAGGAAAACCGAATCCTTGCCCGCCACGGAATTAGGCGCCTTAAAACAACAAAGCGCAAGGGTATACAGGCTCTGATTCAGGCTAGTGGAATATCTCTCGGAGACGATATAACCCCAATAGACATATCGTTCAAGCTGGGGCCTCGCATAAATGCGAGCGGTCGCCTTGCCGATGCAAGCCTGCCCCTTGACATGCTGCTTGGGGACGACTTTACCGTATGTTTCCGCGCGGCTTGCGAGCTTAACGACATAAATAAAGAGCGCCAGGAAATAGAGAGAGTTGTTCTTGAGGAAGCCCAGGAACAGATATTGAAAAATCATCTCGACGAGAAAGCGTGCATTGTAGTTCACCATAAAAATTGGCACCCGGGGGTTGTGGGCATAATTGCGGGAAAGCTTTCAAGGGAGTTCCACAAGCCGGTGATAGTGTTTGGCGAGGTGGACGAAAACGGCTATACAAAAGGGTCGGGCAGAAGCATAGCGGGCTTGGACTTTGTATCCTGTCTGAGCAAATGCACGGAGTTTCTCGGCAGTTGGGGAGGGCACCCGATGGCAGTTGGCGTGTCTGTTAAGGAGGATAAGCTTGATGAGTTTACGGACAAGCTTTGCGAGCAGGTGTCTATAAGGCTTGAAGACTCAGACATAACGCCAAAGGTGAGAATTTCCATGGATATAGATCCATCGGACATAGGAGTTCATCTGCTCGACGAACTTGAAATGTTGCACCCGTTTGGTGAGGGCAACAGGGAGCCTGTATTTGCCATAAGGAATGTTTGCCTTGATAAGCCGCCGGAGAGTTTCGGAAATGGACAGAATTATAAGTTTCAGATTCCGCTGGGAGAAAACTCTTGGATAAATGCTGTGGCATGGCGCACTGGAGATGTTCCTCCGGCGCGTAAGCCTGTTGATCTTGCTGTAAAGCTTGGGTGGAACCGTTGGAATAGAAGAAAAATTCCCCAGGCTACATTTGTGGCGTGGCGCTTTGCGGAGCCGAGGTAGACTCTTTGTTGTCTCTCCTTGTTGAAATTCGTTGACGGATTTTTTGCATGTTCTTAGTTTCAATGCGGATATCCGCCAATATGCTGTGGATTCTTATCCTCAAAAGTTTGAAACTTTATCAGGAAAATGCGTATGAAAAATTTAACACTCATTCTTATAGCCGCATTTGTCGCATGCCCGGTTTTTGGCAGCAGATTTATAGGAGCCGATATTCCAGCTCCCAGCGCCTTTACTCCGCCGGTATTGCGCACGGAAAAACTTCCGGCAAAGTATCTGCCAAGATATAGAAATTGGCAGGGCATTCCTTCTATAGAAAGAAGTTCGGGCGGAAGGCTATGGGCGGCATGGTACGGCGGAATTGTCCAAGAAGGGCGCGAGGGCAACTACATTGTTGTATATACCTCGGGGGACGACGGCGCAACATGGCAGGGGCCGGTGGCCGTCTTTGACGGCCTTATATTCTGCAACGGAACCTCCTTTGACCCACGTCTGTTTAAGAATGCAAAAGGAGAGCTTTTTCTCACTATAACTCGCACAATGACCCCTACTGTAGAGAAAAAACACGTTACAAGTTGGGTGTTCAAAGCCGAAGACCCGGAAGATCCACTCACAAAATGGGGCAAGGCAACTTTGCTCGGCTGTGGAATTTCCCTGAATAAACCGCTTATATTTGACGACGGCAGAATGCTTTTTCCGCTCGATACAAGAAAGCCTCAAGATGGAAATGCCTCGAGGCTCGCATGGGTTATATCTGACGACGGCGGAAAATCGTATAAGCCATTTTCCTCGGTGGAAGTTCAGGAAACACCAGAGAATTATCCGCTCTGTGAACACCAGGCTGCTATGCGTCCCGACGGAAGCTTGCTGATGTTTTCTCGCGCAAAATATGGAATAGCTTCTGCGGAGTCTTTCGACGGCGGAAAAACTTGGAAGAACTTTGGCCCGTTTACAACTGAGTTTTGTAAAAATACGCGCTTTGCCCTTGCAAGGCTCAAAAGCGGAAATTTGCTTCTTGTTGCAAACGATGCCAAAGGCCGCGACAATATGACGGCGTTTCTGTCTAAAGACGGCGGAAAAACTTGGCCTTTTAAAATTTCCATAGATCCGCGGGCCAGGGTTAGCTATCCAGACTACACCCTCTCTGAAGACGGATTTATATACATAATTTACGACAGAGGCCGCTATACTCCCGATGAGCAAGATATCTTGATGGCAAAAATTACGGAAGCCGATATTGAAGCCGGAAAAATTGTAAGCGAAGGCTCAAAGCTACAAGTTATGGTAAATACCCTTAAAGATAGCGGAGGTGGCGCCCGCGCCCAGTACGAATATTCCGCCCTTGAAAAGGCCTATCAAGAGCAGATTGATTCCTTGAGAAAGAAATAGTCTTCTCTTTATCATTATATTAGTGCCGATTTATCTGCGCTAATATCTTTGGTATAGAAACTTTATCTCCAGTTGTCGGTCAGCCACTTTGGGCATATCACATGCCTGAAATATTTCTTTGCTCCGCGAACTTTTCCGGCCACGGCCTCAGCCGGGGTTGGGGTTCCGTGGAATACAACTATCTTTGCATCTTCTGGCAAACGCGGACGCATGAAGAAACAAAGCGGAAACGGCCTCATACAGACGTATTTGAATGACGGCATCCACTTTTCGGGCCAGAAGGATAGATAGCCTAATTTCGATGTCATTGCGCATACGTATGCCTGCTCATGCCTGTATGTTCTTCTGACTTCGTCCTCGTGCTCCATAAAATATTCGTAGAGCTCCGGGTGAGCGCCGGCTTCAAAGCGGTATACGGAAGTCTGCCCTATGCCCTGCTTCTTGGACGGTTTCCAGTGCTTGGTCAATATCACGTCTCCGTCCATTGTAAAGTATTCGTCTATGTTGCCAACCACAACAACGTCTAAATCCAAAAATAACACCCTTCCGCTAAGATCTATATCTTTCCTAAACAGGCTAAGTTTTCTCCATCCGCGCTCCTTGCCATCTTTAAAGCTCATTTCAGGCAGTGGGCGGGCGTCTATCTTATCAAGCAGTCCGTCGGGATTGTCGGTATAGCATACAAAGTTGAATGGCACTGTGGTGTTGCGCTTAACCATGTTGAAAAGCTTATTAACATATTCGGGGCCGTATTTTACGCCCCATTTCATGCATGCAACATTGTAGGTCATAGCGGTGATTCCAAATTATCCTTCTCTTAACTTACATTTCTATCTTAAACGGCGGGCAAATGCAAAAGGCAAACAAATTCTTTTTTTTGCAATATCTCTTTAAAAATCTTTGCAGGCTATATTACATTTTTGCAGACTGCCGCGGATATATCCACTGCCTCTGAAATAGCAAAACTGGCCATATCCTTCGGAAGGGGCGCGACAAATTCCGGAACATCGAAGACTTTTGAGAAATCAACCCTCCATGCGTGCAAAGCCTGCCGGGGCATCTTTAGAAGTTTCAAAAGACGTTCTGTCATGCCGTTATTTATAAAATCCAAATATAAAGTCTCGTCTCCGCCGTACAGTTTGTCTCCAACTATGGAATGCCCTATCCATTGAGCGTGCGCGCGTATCTGGTGTTTTCTGCCGGTTGGCGTCTTTACCTCTACCAATGTATAAGCGGATTTGTCGGATGGAGTTCTGAAACTTCTGAATATTGTGCGGGCATCTTTTGCGCTGGTCTTTCTCATGCAGCAACAGTCTTTTATTGCAACTATGGAATTTTCATCCGAGCATAGAGGCTGGGAGACGCTTATTGTTCCAAATACAGGGCCGTCCAAAAGCGCAAGATATGTCTTGCCGACAAGCCTGTTTTCAACCGCTTTTTGCGCAATGCTTGCTGCGCGGCGGTTCTTGGCTATGGCAACTATGCCGCTTGTCTCGCGATCGAGCCGGCTTATCAAGTGGAGGGAGTCGGCCTTAAGATATTCCCTTGCGGCCCCGGCAAGACTCGATAGAGGCCCATTTTTTGACGGATGGCACACGAGCCACCCAGGCTTGTCGAGAATAAGAAGATCTTCATTCTCAAAAATTATCCACGACGGAAACTCCGCCATATCGACCAGCGGACTGTCGCTTCCTGATAGACTTTTTGGGAATTCCATCATCTGCGTTTTTCCTTTACCGCACATGTCAGCGCAACCGCACCAAAGGCCATTGGCCTGCTGATCGCCCCCGAAAACCCCGCAGATTCTATCAGACGGCAGAGCTCAGAGTTGACTGGGAAATTTCTGGTAGTTTCCGCCAGGTACTTATAAGACTTTTTATCGCACCCAAATATGCCTGCTATTGCCGGAATGGGGTATTCCATAAGAAAATCTTGTACGGCGCTTAAAATGCCGGGCGCGCGCGAAACTTCAAGTATGCAAATTTTCCCGCCTTCCTTCAAAACTCTGCATAGCTCCAAGAGGCATTTTTTTCTGTCGGAAAAATTCCTGAAACCGAATGCTATTGTTGCTGCGTTGAAGGTGCTGTCTGGAAAGGGTAGGGCGGCGCAGTCGGCCTTGGCGAAATTCTCCACAATGCCACAGCGGTTTACGGCGTCTCTTGCGGACTTCTGCCGTGCAAGAGCAAGCATGCCGTCGCTAAAATCAACACCGGTAATTTCTGCGTTCTTTAGCCTCCGCGCAGCCATGTTGCGCCTCAGTGCAAAAACACTCTCCCCACTTCCGCATGCAATGTCTATAACGCGCGCTCCGGATTGCGGAAGATTTGCGCAGGCGGCCTTTGCCATGCGGGCGCGCCACAATGAGTCGAACCCGAAAGTCATTACGCGGTTCATCAGATCGTAGCGGGGGGCTATGCGTGTGAACATCTCGCCGACAGCCTCGGGCTTGCGGGTGCGGGAAAGCTCTTGTTGGTCTTCGTCCAATTTTGCGCTCACTTTCCCTCCGTGCTGTCTTTCAGGTCTTCGGCAGGTTTTTTGCCGCTGTCTGAGGGCGAAACTGCAGCCGAAAATGATTCCATCACCCACTTTGAGAGTTCTCCGTCGGGATCTTTTACGGCAGCAGCGGTTATCTCAAAAGATGTCTTTGAGCTGTTGCGGGCTATTATTGCAAGACCGTGCTTGAAATCTTTAAACTTCTCTTCGCAGAGAGTCCAGAGAGTTTTGTCTGTCTCGACAGACTCGGCCATTAGCTCTTCTGCGGCGCCGGCGCTAAAGGTTATTTTTAGCCCGTTTGTGTGCTCAAAATTTTCGGCGTATCGGTCTAGGTCTTTCATCATCTCGTCGGCTCGCAGATTGCGGTGCTCAAACAGAATTTTTTCTAGCTGCTGTTTGGGGTTGTCGACTGTGTCTGTGTCAACCTCAAACTCCTTCACTCCGGAACTTGGCAGCTCAAATTTGAAATTCCTAAAAATGCGTTCCAATACTGTAACAAGCCCGCGCGCTCCGGTCTTTTCGGCATGGGCTAGAGAGGCTATCTTGTCTATGGCCTGCGGTGTTATATTGAAGTTTATTCCGTATCCGGCAAAGTCTTCCCTGTATTGCCTGAGTATACTGCCCTTTGACGAACGAAGTATCTCTGCTAAATCGCCGGCACTTAAACTGTCGCAGGCAACCCTTACAGGAAGCCTCCCGATGAATTCGGCCTCAAAACCGTACTTTATGAAATCTTCAGTCTGCGCGTGCTTTAGAAATTCAGAAGTCTCCCACTTGCGGCTCTCCTCCAAAGCTCCTGCAAAACCTATGCTCGAAGAATTCATCCTCTTGGATATTCCCTTTGCAAGATCGTCGAAAGCTCCGCTTACAATAAACAATATGTGCCGCGTGCTTATGGTTCTGGGCTTCTTCTTGCCGCCGCCAGACATCATCATCTGCATCTGCCCCATCATGTCTTGCGGGCCAAATACATTGACGTTGGAATCTTCCATTATCTTCAGAAGATTTATCTGTACTCCGCGTCCGGATACATCCTTGCCGCCAGCCGACGCCCTGCCGGCTATCTTGTCTATCTCGTCTATGTAAATTATTCCGTATTGCGCAAGTTCAACATCTCCGTGGGCCATCTTGATTAAATCTCTGACCATGTCCTCGACGTCTCCGCCGACATATCCGGTTTCGGAAAACTTCGTGGCGTCGGCCTTTACAAATGGAACCCCTATCATCTTGGCAACGGTTCTCATAAGATAGGTCTTCCCCACACCTGTCGGTCCAAGTATCAAGATGTTAGGCTTGGTGTATTCCTCATCGGCAAGTTTTGGGTTTTCCAGACAGCGACGTATGTGGTTGAAGTGATCGCATACGGCAACGGATAAAACCTTCTTGGCCTCGTCTTGCTTGACGACAAACCTGTTTAACCAGTCGCGTATGTCGCGCGGTTTCATGGAAAATTCTCGTATGCGCTTTAAGATTGCTTTATTTTCCTCTGCGCCGTCGTCTGAATCTGGAGGGGTATCGGAAGGAGCGGAAATATCGGGAGAACCATGAAAATTTGGTATCTTTACCTGTACTCTCCCGCTGCCAAATAATCCCTCAAGTTTCTTCTGGAGTTCTTCCAGCGGATTTTGTGGCGTATCTTTCTGGGGAGCTTCCTCGGGCTTGTCGGAATTTAATGGATTATCGGCCTGGTTGGTCGGTTTAGGGAGATTATTTTCGTCATCAAATGTTTTTTCGTCCTTCATATATATTGCCTATCGGCTTATATTTCGTGTGAAATCCTATTGTTCTTAATATTGATATTTATATTTCAAAGATTATTGCCGAATATTTTTACAGATTTTATTTCTTGTCGCTCAATGTCAACTTCAGTTTGGAGGTGCTTTGCGAATAAATTTGGAACTAAAGGAAAGTATATATGTCAAAACTTCTATTTGCATATATGCTGTCTATATATGTTCAATAGCGCACAGATTAAGAACTTTGTAAAATAATAATATTGACTATGAGATTGTCATTTATAGAACCTTTCTCCATTTGGTAAATGACCTTTACCTTGTAAATAGCTAGGTATACCAAAAAAACAGCATAATCTAAAATTTTTTCTGAACAAAACTATGGAAAATCTTACAAAAAGAGAAATAGTCCAAAATATATACCAGTCTAAGCCGGAATGTCAGGATTCTACGATACTCCAAAATGATGTGCGCGATATAGTCCAGCGTACTTTGGATATTATTGCAGATTCTTTGGCAAAGGGCAGAAATGTTGAGTTGCGCAACTTTGGAGTTCTTGAAGTTCAGGTTCGCAAGCCCAGGGTTGGCAGGAATCCAACGAAACCTCAGGATGATGTAGTCATTCCTAAGCGTGCGGTAGTTAAATTTAAGGCCGGCAAAGAGCTTAAGGCTCAGCTTCGCAAGCTTGATTTGGGTATAGTTGAGCAGAGCAAGCTTTCTCGCGCCCGCAAATAAGTAAAAGGCGCATTTTATGCGTTCTTAAATTTTACTTTTTGCTAAAAGCATAATAATTTTCTATTTTTTATAAAAATTTGAAAAAAGCTGTTGACAATCTCAAAAAGATAGTCAATAGTTGCTTTTGAAATTAAAAAAATACTTTCTCCTACGGGAGATGGGGTAAATAAAGTAAAGTAGAAAATAAAATGGACGGCAACCTTGGGGTAGGTTGCCGTCCTTCTTTTTTACTACTTAAGTGGTAAAGCATAGTTTACTCTTTCTTGTTAATTTGATATCAACATTGCACTTGGAATTTTATAAAAATATTCTTTAATATTTTGTCAGGTTTTACAGTGAAACAATTTTGATGATAACAGATTATCATTCGCAGCTTTACGCAAATGAGCTTACCCTGCGTGCCCCTATGGGAACAATAGAGCGAATTGCCGTCGCTCTCGTAGGGTCGCGTATAGATTTAAATCCGCACCAGGTTGATGCTGCGGTATTTGCATTTAGATCGCCCTTTTCTAAGGGTGCTCTACTTGCCGACGAGGTTGGGCTTGGTAAGACGATAGAAGCAGGTATACTAATCGCACAGAGGTGGGCGGAGAAGAAGCGCAGGATTTGTAAAATGAGAAAGATTAAGTCATCCTACAAGTATGGACGCACTGGAAAGCACGGGATAAAAAGGCGTTCAAAGAATAACACAAGCGGAGCATTTGGAAGCTCTCGTAAAAAAGGAAAGAAAGAGACTGCGAAATGAGCGATTTCTATGTGGACATAAATCGCCTCAAGGGAGGAAAGGGAAAGCAAACACTTTTATTTGACGATAAAGACCCCGCAAACGTTACAATCCGCAAGCGAGAATGGCGAACGAATCTTACGCGGATTTTGCAAAAAAATTACAGACGGAAATTGAGTCGGAGCAAGGCATAAAATTTGGTGTAATTGAAAAAGGTTTCTTTGCGTCTCTTTCAATAAAGACAGAAAATGGCGAAGTTTCTTATCTTGGCCTGGAACAGTCCGAAAAACTCTATGCTCACTTGCGGCAATACGGTTATATAGACAATAAAGACAAAGTCACAGAATTCTTAAAACAAGACTTGAGAAACAATTGCATAAACATACCTGCGGAATTTGAAAATATTCGTCCGCAAATCATAGCTATGGTTCGAAAAGTTGCTGGCAAGCTTAATATAAAAAATAAAGACAATAGGCGCAAGGTATCGATAAATAAACAGGTCTATCTTGATCCCGAATTTAAGGAACTTTGGGATAAGATAAAAAATAAGACTATTTATAGTGTAAATTTCGACACAGCAAAACTCGTAGAAGAAGCGTCGGAAGAAATTATGAAGTCTTTGCGCGTAAAGGATACTCAGTTTGTGTATTCAAAGGCTGGACTTGATATAAACAGAGGCGAGATTTCCACAAAAAATGAACGCACCTCAATAGAATTTAATGACGGCGAAAAACTGGCGCTGCCCGATATTGTCTCTTTCCTGCAGTCTGAAACAAGCCTCAAGCGCAAGACAATCGTTGAAATTCTTGTCCGTAGCAAACGTATAGACGATTTTAAGCGTAATCCTCAACAGTTTATTGAAGATGTCCTAAAAATCATAAAGCTGAAAATGAAAGCTATGATTGTGGACGGTGTAAAGTACCACAAGATAAGTTCGTATTACGCACAGGAACTTCTCGGTTCAGAGGAATTAAACTCCTACTTAGACAAGATGTTAGAATCTAAAAAAAGCGTTTACGATTATGTTGTCTACGATTCGACTGTTGAATCGCGCTTTGCCGAAGAAATGGAGAAAAATGACAAGGTAAAGCTTTACGTCAAACTGCCGGATTGGTTCAAGATCAATACGCCGCTTGGAACATACAATCCCGATTGGGCGGTATTAGTTGAGGACGAATATAAACAAAAGAAACTATTTTTTGTCTTGGAAACCAAAGGAGTGCTATTTGAAGAACAACTTGCGCTTGAGCAACGCTTGAAGATACATTGTGGGAAACGCCATTTTGAAGCTTTAGAATCTGGTGTTGACTATGAAATGACAAACTCTTTTGATGATTTTAGAAGCATGTTTTCATATTGAGAAATTTTATTAGGGAGAGTCTGATTTCAGAGTATATTGTAGTGATTGAAGATGGTCTTGGAGTGGTATAATTATTCATAATATTGATAAAAATTAAATTATTTCTTTCATAGATATAATCTGTTTTTCATATCTGATGATATTGCAGCTCAAAAATATCAAAAGTTTTTCTTTATTTAAAAGTTCCAAAAGTAAATTTAGTACTTCTTCTAGGTTATTGATATATAAGGGTACATGGAAACTCTTATAAAAACTCAATTCGGACTTATAAAATATGAACGCTCCACAAATTTTCCTCTGCAAGAGGGAACGTTTTTAAGCCAATCTATTAAGGAGGCGTTTGTTTATCTAAACTACTCTTTGTCAAAACTGAAAAAAGGAGAAGTGGACGAAAGTTTAGTAAATTCTCTTTTCAATGACGAAGAAGAAATTTTGCAGATATTGGAAGATCTGATAGAAAAGTTTAAGAATAAAGCCATAATATGCAAAAAGGAGCGCACATATTCCAGCTCCGACGGCAATGCCGACATATCCGTTTTGGCAAGCGTATCAGAGGAGGGAGAAATAAAGATATATAATGCCTTCTTTAATACAAAAGAAATAAAAGACAATAGGGGCGGGGTAATTATACACGAGGTTGCCCATCTTTCAGGTTTGGAAGGAGAATCAAATGCAAATGAATCAACCTCTAACCCAGACAGCGCTGAAGCTGTAAAAAATTTCTGTCTTTGCGCATGCGGAAAACTTTCGCTCGAAGAAATAAATCGGGAAAAGGAGTCTCCAGAGAATCCCGAAGAAGAAGAACAGACCTACCGCCCCGATCAAGCTAGAGCCCCAAAAGGTCAACCAGACGGAGGGCAATGGGTATACGAAGGCGGTGGAAGTGGCGGGAGCTCAAAAGGAGAGTCCAAAGGCGGAACTTCAAATTCTGAAGGCGGCGGAAGTTCAAAAATAAATAAGCCTGGAAACTTTGGGCCTTCTATGGAGAGTGAAGGCAATCCCCCTAAGGGTGCAATCAGCAATACTCTTCGATTTTGCAGGATTGATGAATCTAGAAACTCAACCGGAGAGTTTGTAGATTTTAAAGACACATTTAAGATTGGAATTTACAGGTATGACGATACTATTGAGGGGCCTAGAACAAAAAGTGGCATATGGTCTGCATTCGATTTTTTTGACAGCGGATATAAGCCAGAGTCGGATGTAACGGTAATTGTTCGCCTAGATTTTGAATATTTTGGAAGAGACAAGAAAATTCAGAAGAAGAGTATAGATGTTGCATACGACGCAAAATCCGACAAAGACGGATGCGTTAAAATCGATCGTATGTCTATTGTAAATCTAGAAAGCGAAATAAATGGCTCGAATGGAAATTCAACGGTCGATATGAAGAGCGATATTAAGATAAGAATGAAAATTTCAAGTGTGGAGGGGCGTCCTAAGGAGGTTTTTGGTTCGGCCAATATTGTAAAGAATTCTATTTCATCTGCCGATATCAGATATTATGCCCAAGTGCATGCTAGTGCAGACGAAAAATCGAACTATGCCCAGAGAGACAAGGCAGACGGTGGTATTATCAAAAATTATAGAAAAAAAACTAATGAGAAAGATATATACAGTGGAGCGGTCAAGATCAGTTTAACAGAAAACACAGTATCAGAGATTGATAATAACTAATTAATTTGACAAACTATTCTCATGATAATAAACATAAAGTATCATGAGAATAGTTGCTTTTTGTTTAACTATAATTTTAAGCTTTTCGGCATTGGATGCCGCAGAAGATAATGATGATTACAAATCTAAAAGAAAAGCCGAATACTACTGGAAATTAAATTTGGCAAAGGCGTATGAGCGCGGAACTATATTGAAGAAGAACGAGAAAAAGGCTTTTTTATATTATTTAAAAGCTGCGACAAATTATAATTATTCAGAG